>CALQLA020000005.1 GCA_943331295.2 Bordetella parapertussis
GTTCGAGTCGAGCTGGTAGGTGGCGAAGCCGATGAACCGCGAGAACACCTGTGGCAGCACGCCGAACGCGAGCACCGACATGAACGACGCGCCGGTCGCGCGGATCGCCTCCACCTGCTTCAGCGAGATCTCCTCGATCGCCTCGGTGAAGAGCTTGCCGATGAAGCCGATCGACGCCACCGTCAGCGCCAGGATGCCGGCCATCGCGCCGAAGCCCACCGCCTTGACGAACAGGATGGCGACGATGACCGGGTGGAACGAGCGCGCGGCGACGATGACGAGCCGCGCCGGCCAGCTCGCCCAGGCCGGCATCAGGTTGCGCGCCGCGACGAGGCCGATCGGCAGCGCGAGCAGGATGCCGAGCGTGCTCGCGAGGACGGCGATCTGCAGGCTCTCCTGCAGGCCCTTGACCAGCAGCTCCCAGCGCCCGAAATTCGGCGGGAAGAGGCGCGAGATGAACGTCGCGCCGTGGTCGAGCCCGCCCACGACGCGCTCCCACGACACCTCGAGCTGCGCGCACGCGTAGATCACGTACACGACCAGCGCGACGGCCCCGATCCGCGGCCAGGGGCTTCGGCGGAACGGATCGGCGGGCAGCGCGGCGTCAGTCATTGTCGGCGACCCTAGCCCGGGTTGAGCCGCAGGCGAAACCCGGGTGGGCATTCGCCTTGGCCGACAACCCTCCGGGTTTCGCTCCGCTCAACGCCGGGCTACCAACTGCCGGGCTGCGTTCGGTCGTCACTGCAACCACCCCTTGCCGCCGTAGATCGTGGTGAGCATTTCGTCGGAGAGGCGATCGGCCGTGTCGTCGAACACGATGCGGCCGCCCGCCATGCCGATGATCCGGTCGGCGAAGCGCTTGGCGAGCTCGACGTCGTGCATGTTGATCAGCACCGGAATCTGCCGCTCTTCCGCGACGCCGGCCAGGAGCTCCATGATCTCGACCGACGTCTTGGGGTCGAGCGACGACGTCGGCTCGTCGGCCAGCAGCAGCGTGGGTTCCTGCATCACCGCGCGGGCGATGCCCACGCGCTGGCGCTGGCCGCCCGACAGCGCGTCTGCCCGCTGGTGCGCGAAGCCGGAGAGTCCGACGACGTCGAGCAGCTCGAACGCCCGCCGGAGGTCCTCCGGCGGAAACTTGCGCCGCCACGCCTGCCACGCGGACACGTAGCCCAGGCGCCCGGCGAGGAGGTTCTCCATCACGGTGAGCCGCTCGACCAGGTTGTACTCCTGGAACACCATGCCGATGTGCCGGCGCGCCTGGCGCAGCGCCTTGCCCGAGAGCCGGGCGAGGTCCTGTCCTTCGAACAGGATCGCACCGGCAGTGGGGTGGACCAGCCGGTTGACGCAGCGGATCAGCGTCGACTTGCCGGTGCCCGACGCGCCGATGATCGCCGTGATGCCGCGGGCGGCGATCTCGAGGTCGATGTCGGTCAGCACCGGCTTGCCGGCGACGTACGATTTGGACAGGTGCCGGATCGTCAGCATGGGGCGCTATCGTGTAGCCCGGGTTGCGCGAACGCGAAACCCGGGTGGATCTGCGAGGGGGCCGACGGTTGCCCCGGGTTGCGCGCGGCGCAACCCGGGCTGCGAAACCGCTATTTCTTCTTCTTCGCGGCTTCGGCGGCCTCGCGTGCGGTTTCCTTGTCGTAGGTCGCCTTGTCGAAGCCGCCGCCGGAACCCTTGGCCACGTCGCGGACGACGGCCCACGTGGTCTTGTAGTTGATCGGGAAGAAGCGGTCGGCGCCGTCGAAGGCCTTCTGCATCTCGGGCGGGAACCGGTAGTCGTAGAAGCAGCCCAGCATCTTGTCGACGAGCTTCGGGTCGAGGTCGTGCGCATAGGCGAACGACGACGTCGGGAATTTCTGGCTGCGGTAGATGATCCGGAAGTCGCTTTCCTTGACCTGGCCGCGCTCGGCCATCCGGTGGAACACGTCGGAGGCGACCGCGCCCGCGTCGTAGTCGCCGGAGTTGACGCCCATTACCGACTGGTCGTGCTTGCCGGAGAAGATGATCTTGTAGTCCTTGTCCGGCGTGAGCCCCTGCCCCGGGAACAGCGCGAGCGGCGCGAGGTGGCCGGAGTTCGACGACGGCGACGTGTGCGCGACCTTCTTGCCCTTGAGGTCGGCGAGCTTCTGGTACGGCGACGACGCCTTGACGATGACGATCAGGTTGTAGCCCTGGAACTCCTTCGCCGTTCCCTTCACCGCGAACGGCACCGCGCCCGCCAGGTTGACGGCGAACGCCGTCGGCCCGGTCGAGAAACCGCCGACGTGCAGCCGGCCCGAGCGCATCGCCTCGATCTCGGAGGCGTTCGACTGCACCTGGTAGAACACGACCTTCTTGTCGAGGCACTTGGCCAGCGCGGTCGTGAACGGCTTGAACACGTTCTCGTAGACGGCCGGGTCTTCGACCGGCGTGTAGGTGAACACGATCGTCGACGGGTTCTTCCACTTCTTGGGGTCGGTCGGCGCGTCGGCGACCATGTCGTCGTTCGCGTCGCAGTACATCGTGTCGAGTTCGCCGCGGTTCTTGCAGGCATCGGCAGCCTGCGCCGGCACGGCGAGCGCCAGCGCCGCGAGCGCGCAGGCGAAGGGGATGAGCCAACGGACGAAGCGCATGAATCCTCCTGTGGGCAATGCTTATTGTTGAACGCCCAACTGTAGCATTTCGGCCCCGCCGGCGCACCGGTGTCCCGGCCGGGGGACGCGCGCGCGTTGTCGTATCATTGGAAGCCACGGCCCGCCGGCAGCGCCGGCGTCCGTGACACCGGCCCCGACGTCACGGGGCCTCGCCCACTTTCCTCCCCTCCCCAGACGGAACCCACCGTGGCCCAACCCGCGCTCCAGATCATCGTGATGGCCGCTGGCCAGGGCAAGCGCATGCACTCGGCGCTGCCCAAGGTCCTGCATCCGCTCGCCGGCCGGCCGCTGGCCGGTCACGTGCTGGCCGCGGCGCGTGGGCTGTCGCCGCAGGCCCTGTGCGTCGTCGTCGGGCACGGCGGCGACGCCGTGCGCGCCGCGCTGGCCGCGCCCGACCTCGCCTTCGTCACGCAGGACCCGCCGCGCGGCACCGGCGACGCGGTCCGGGTCGCGCTGGCGGCGCTGGCCGCGCTCCCGGGCGACGGCGTGACGCTGGTCGCGAACGCCGACTGCCCGCTGATCCCCGCCGCGACGTTCGCCGCGATCGCAGCCCTCGCGGGCGACGGCCGGCTGGCGCTGCTCACCGCGCGGGTGGCCGACCCGACGGGCCTCGGCCGCATCGTCCGCGACGGCGCGGGCGGCGTGCGCGCCATCGTCGAGGAGCGCGACGCGAACGACGACGAGCGCCGGATCGACGAGATCTACACCGGCGTGCTGGCCGCGCCGACGGCGCTGCTGCGCCGCTGGGTGGCCGCGCTGAAGGACGACAACTCGCAGCGCGAGTTCTACCTGACCGACATCGTCGCGATGGCCGTGGGCGACGGCGTGAGGGTGGCGCCGTGCATGGCCGCCGCCGAGGAAGACATCCTGGGGGTCAACGACCGCGCGCAGCTGGCCGCCATCGAGCGCATCGTCCAGCGCCGGCAGGCCGCCGCGCTGCTCGTCGCCGGCACGTGGATCGCCGATCCCGCGCGCTTCGACCAGCGCGGCACGCTCGCCTGCGGCCGCGACGTGCGCATCGACGTCGGCTGCGTGTTCGAGGGCGACGTGCGCCTCGGCGACGACGTCGTCGTCGGCGCCCACTGCGTGCTGAAGGACGTCGACGTGGGCGCGGGCACCGCGATCGCGCCGTTCTCGCATCTCGACGGCGCGCGCATCGGCGCGCGCTGCCGCATCGGCCCGTACGCGCGGCTGCGCCCCAAGGCGGCGCTGGCCGACGACGTCCACATCGGCAACTTCGTCGAGGTGAAGGCGAGCGACCTCGGGCCGGGCGCGAAGGCGAACCACCTCGCCTACATCGGCGACGCGACGGTCGGCGGCGGCGTCAACGTCGGCGCCGGCACGATCACCGCCAACTACGACGGCGTCAACAAGCACCGCACCGTGATCGGCGACGACGCGCGGATCGGCTCCAACTGCGTGCTGGTGGCGCCGGTGACGGTGGGCCGCGGCGCCACCATCGGCGCCGGCAGCGTCATCTCGAAGGACGCGCCGCCCGACGCGCTGACCGTCAGCCGGGCACGGCAGGTCACGGTCGCCGGCTGGAAGCGGCCGGTCAGGAAGGCGCCGCCGCGGAGCGACAGCTGACATGTGCGGAATCGTCGGCGCGGCCTCGGGCCGCAACATCGTCCCGGTGCTGATCGACGGCGTGAAGCGCCTCGAGTACCGGGGCTACGACTCGACCGGCCTCGCCCTCGTCACCGGCACCGGCGCCGACGCGCGGCTGTCGCGGCTCGTCAGCACCGCGCGCGTCGCCGACCTCGAGGCGCAGGCGATGGCGGCGGGGCTCGCGGCCGGCACCGGCATCTCGCACACGCGGTGGGCGACGCACGGCGCGCCGACGACCGTCAACGCGCATCCGCACGTGTCGGGCGAGGAGGTCGCCGTCGTCCACAACGGCATCATCGAGAACTTCGAGGCGCTGCGCGAGCGCCTCGTCGGCGCGGGCTACGTCTTCGCCACGCAGACCGACTCCGAGGTGATCGCGCACCTCGTCCACGCGCACTGGCACGGCGCCGCCGACGGCGACCTGCTGCGCGCCGTGCAGCTGTCCGTCGCCGAGTTCCAGGGCGCCTACGCGATCGCCGTGATCTCGGCGCGCGAGCCGGGCCGCGTGGTCGGCGCGCGCAAGGGCAGCCCGATGGTCGTGGGCCTGGGCGACGGCGATCACTTCATCGCGTCGGACGCGGCGGCGCTGCTGTCGGTCACGCGCCGCGTCGCGTATCTCGAGGAGGGCGACGTCGCCGACGTCCGCCGCGAGTCGTACGCGATCTACGGCGCCGACGGCGGGCGCGTCGAGCGCGCGGTGGTCACCATCGAAGCGTCGGGCGCCGCGGTCGAGCTGGGCCCGTACCGGCACTTCATGCAGAAGGAAATCTTCGAGCAGCCGCGCGCGGTCGCCGACACGCTCGAGGGCGTCGGCGGCATCGGCGCCGACCTCTTCGGCCCCAATGCCGCGGCGACGCTGCCGAAGATCGACAGCGTGCTCTTCCTCGCCTGCGGCACCAGCTACTACTCGTGCCTGGTCGGCAAGCAATGGATCGAGTCGCTGGCGCGCCTGCCCTGCCAGGTCGAGATCGCCAGCGAATACCGCTACCGCGACAGCGTGCCCAACCCGAACGCGCTGGTGGTCGTCGTCTCGCAATCCGGCGAGACCGCCGACACGCTGGCCGCGCTGCAGCACGCGAAGGCGCAGGGGCACGCCCACACGCTCGCGATCTGCAACGTCGCGACCAGCTCGATGGTGCGGCAGACGGCGCTCACGTACCTGACGCGCGCCGGCACCGAGATCGGCGTCGCGTCGACCAAGGCGTTCACCACGCAGTTGGTCGCCGAGTTCCTGCTGGCGTTGACGCTCGCCAAGCTGCGCGGACGGCTGGCAGCCGCCGACGAAGCGTACTGGCTGCGCGCGTTGCGCCACCTGCCGGCGGCGCTGCAGTCGGCGCTGGCGCTGGAGCCGCAGGTGATGGCGTGGGCGGGAGAGTTCACGCGCAAGCAGAACGCGCTGTTCCTGGGCCGCGGCCTGCACTACCCGATCGCGCTCGAAGGCGCGCTGAAGCTGAAGGAAATCTCGTACATCCACGCCGAGGCCTACCCGGCCGGCGAACTCAAGCACGGCCCGCTGGCGCTGGTCGACGCATCGATGCCTGTGGTCGCGATCGCGCCCAACGACGCGCTGCTGGAGAAGCTGAAGTCGAACCTGCAGGAAGTGCGCGCGCGCGGCGGCGAGCTCTACGTGGTGGCCGACCTCGACAGCCACCTGGAGCCGAGCGAGGGGATCCACGTGATCCGTCTGCCCGAGCACGCCGGGTACCTGTCGCCGATCGTGCATGTCATTCCGCTGCAGCTGCTCGCGTACCACGCGGCGGTGATACGGGGGACGGATGTCGACAAGCCCAGGAATCTGGCCAAATCGGTAACGGTGGAGTGAGACGCTTTATCGGGCGATTTTGTTGTTGAGAAGTCACATGCGCGTTCAAACGCAGGAATATCGCTTCAGTCGCGATTGCTCCTCCGTTCCCGGAGCGAACTCTGGGCGTGGCGCCGTCCCTATCCAGAGCTACACAGAACCTTTCACTAGGCTGACTGGCTCGTCTTTCCTGCCCACTCCGGGATTTGCTGGTTCTCCTTAAGCCGCAACCGTTGGAAGGTGACCGCGTCGAAGACATCGTCGACCGCAATCAAGTCGTCCGTCGCATTGATCAGCGGGAGACTCGATCGTGCTTCAAGGTAGAAGCGGTCGCCGATTGGGCTGTCCGCACCGAGCGTGTAGCCCACTCTCCACCAGTCCTGAACGCGCTCCCGGGCGCTGTTCAACACGGCGGCACTGGGCAGCCGGCCCCGCTTCTCGTGCTGGTTCACCAAGCGTGTCGACGGCAGCAGGTTCCACAGGTCGTCGCAGGGCCATGCAGCCCACGGGAAGCAATGATCGATGTCGAGCCGATCCTTGGACAGGCGGGTCCCGGACCACACGCAATGGAGTGGCTGCCCGGACTCGATGACGGCAATCGCGCATCGCCGCGCCTCGGCTACGACGCGCTGCGGCGCCGACCAGTGCATCGCCTGTGCAATCGCTGCCTCGCTGAGCTTTCGGCCTTGCCGGAGTGCATAGCCATGCATCAGGCGAATCCACTCCGCGACGATGGCTGGCTCGATCCACGCGTCGAACCGCGACAGGGCGTGCCAGAGATTGACCGGCACGAGCAATTCGCCGAAACGCCGCAGGTATGCCTCGTCGATCACCAGCGAGGACGGCACGCGGCCGGCGCGGCCGATCGCGGCTTCCATGACCGGGCGCCCGTTCGGAAGCGTCATGTAGTGCGCCGGCATCAGCGCAATCGTCCTGCTGGCGCTGACCAGGGCCGCATGCACCGCAGCGCCAAGGTCGGCGCCGTGCCGCGTTCCCACCCGCAGGTCATTGGGCGCGCAGCCGAGAAGCCCGCGGAACCCGTCGTTGACGAAACCCAGCCCACCGAGGTTGCGATTGGTGGGTGACTGGGGGAGATCGGCGGATAGCAACGGAACGAACAAGCGTATCCAATACAGTGCGACCAGCCCGAGCGGAAGGCTGACCCGATCAGCATCGTGCTCCCGAACCAGACCCGCCGCCCCATCCGCGATTCGGGCGACCGAGCGCAAGAGGGCGAGCTTGTACGTCGAGGACTTCGCGTCCTGCAGGACCACGTGGCGGAGCAGGGGCAGCGCACCCGTGCCGTCATCGGGAAGTCGCACGGCCAGCTGAATCCAGCGCACGTCCGCGCGACCGTGGGCATCCTCCGCCACGACGCAGCGCTCGACGAACGCCCCGTGCCCTCGGGCCAGCACCTCGATCTCTGCCCGGGAGACTTCGTGCATTGCGCGCTCGGGATCGGCGGCGCCCATGCGCAGCGTGATGGCGAGCACGCCACCCGGATTCAGCAGTCGGACCAACTTGCGAAACGCGCGGGGCCGGTCGCCGGGCGCGACGTGCTGCCATACGGCCGACAGCAGGATCAGGTCGAAGGCCAGGCCCGTACGCTGGGTGGCGTCGAGCGCCGGCAAGCGATCGTCCAGCCATCGAATCCGGGCATCCGGATGCCGCGCGGTTCCCTCGCGCAGCATCGACGCGCTGGGTTCGACCGCGACGACCTCGTACCCCAGGGCCGCGAGTCCCGCCGCATCGCGCCCCGTGCCGGCGCCGACATCGAGGGCTAGCCCCCGTCGCTCCGGGAGCAGGTCGAGCAGCCAACCGTGCGTGACCCTGAAATCAAGGTTCTCGTAGGTGTCCGCCAGACGCAATGCGTGGCGGTCGTACCAGTCGATGGCGCGGGACGACATTAGCCTAACTCCCATCCTTCGGCGGGTCGCGCATGACTCGATACCTCAAGTCCAGGTACATCGCGCATATCGGCTGCTTCTTGAAACAGCTTGATCCGGTCGACATCGGGAGATATTACGCCGGGCGAGCGGTAGTCCCGACCGTCACGCCTGTTCCCCGCACTACTCTAGGCAAACCCAGCCGTGCCCGCGCCAGGTTTCGGTTTGTGGTGTTCGGCCGGGTACTGCTTGGATATGCCTCCAGGAGCGAACCTGATGATCGCGGGCGATTTTCCTGCCACGGTCGAAGACGCGGTACACCTGCTTCGGCAGTCCATGTCGCCAGAGCAGTGGGCGAGGTTCGCGGAGCCGTCGGCGGAAGACCTGGTGCTGGAGCATGTCGGTCCTGGGCAGTGGATTCGGAACTGCTATGACCTTTGTGCGCCTCACGCCAACCTCGTGCGAGCGATCGGCATGGCTCATCCTGCCGATGCGTTGATCCTGTCGGCGCTATCGCAAGACTTCCCGCGCGAGCGGCTTTCTGCAATGGACAAGTGTGTTGCGCAGGTCGAAGGACCAAGCAGTACCAGCGATTGACGCATTGCCGCGCGCGGGAGCAGAATGAAGTCTGCGCCGATTTGATGTTCAGCTTGCGGGCGCGTTACAAATTCAGCTAAAGCGGTGCAGTCCTTGAACCCGCTTTGGCGCAATGGCCGGCGGGTTTTTTGTTGCCCGTTCCCTGTCCGGCGAGAGGTAGCCAGACCAACGACGGGCGCGGATTGACCCACCTCACGGGTCGGGGGGATTTGATTCCAGCTTGCGGCCCCCGGCGCTTCGCCACTGCCGCTAAAGAGGAGAACGCAGTGAACGCGTCTGTACCTTCGCGCCTCGCGCGCTTGGGCGTCTTCGGCTTCGATGCCGTCGAGCCCGTCATCCTGGCCGCCCTTGTCACCGAAGACCCGCTGCTGCTGATCGGGCCGTCGGGCACCGGCAAGACCTACCTGCTCAATACGCTGTCCGAAACTCTCGGACTGGAGCACCGGCACTACAACGCCAGCCTCATCTCGTTCGACGACCTCGTCGGCTTTCCGTACCCCAACCCCGATGGCGACGGGGTGCGCTTTCTGGAGACGCCAGCCACGGTCTGGGGCGCACAGTCGGTGCTGATCGACGAAATCAGCCGTTGCAAGCCCGAGCACCAGAACCGCCTGTTTGCTCTCGTGCATGAGCGCCGCGTGCAGGGCATCGCCTTACCCAACCTGCGCTGGCGCTGGGCGGCGATGAACCCGTGCTCCACTGACCAGTGGAGCGCACAGGACTATGTCGGGTCCGAGCCGCTCGACCCCGCGCTCGCGGACCGTTTCGCGCTGTTCGTTACCGCCGCCGACTGGGCTGACCTAGACGAAGGCGAGCGCCGGGGTGTGGCCGACCCCGGCGGCGAAGGCCGGGTCGCTGGCGACGACGGCGCGCTGCGCAAGGAGGTCGACGCCTGGCGTGCGACCTTCGTGCAGCGCCTCGAAGCCTGCCCGGAAATCGTCGTCGGCTACGCCATTGCCGCCACCACGGCGCTCAATGCCGCCAACATCCGCATCTCGCCGCGGCGCGCGCGCCTGCTCGCCCGCAGCCTGCTCGCCGCGTCGATCATCGGAGGTGATGCGCGGGAGGCGCTCTTTCGCAGCGTGCTCACCTGCAGCCTGCCCCACGCCTGCTGGGGGGAGCAGCCCGCCGCCGAAGCGGTCGGCGCTGCGCACCGCATCGCGTGGGATTCCGCGGTTCACACGGCGCAGGCTTGGATTCATTCCTTCCTCTCCGAGCCGCGCTTGGAACGCAAGCTGACGCTGCTGCTCGACCATGCCAAGACGCCGGATGCCGGTTCGCAGGCAATCGCGCAGTGCCTTGCGGCCGAGCCAAAGGAACGGGGCGGCGCGTTCGCCTTTGCGCTCTACCCGGCGGCGGCTCTCGGCCGGCTGCCGATTGGCGCCGAAGGAGTGAACGATCTGGCCAAGGTCGCCACCCCGATCCTGACGGTCGAGGGCGAACTCACTTGGAGCGAGCGCACCCACGAGTCCAATACGAGCCATCCGGAGATCGCTCGTTTCGCCAAGGTCATGAGCAAGCTGACCGACGCCAGGGCCGAGCGAGCGAAGCAGTTCTTCTCCTGGTGCATGGTGGCCAAGCTGCAGCCCGCGAAGCCGGAGGAACTGGAGAGGCAAGTCGAAGCCTGCATTGCGGTGCTCCGCGAGCGGGGGCTGACATGAGCGAAGTTTCTGCTCACTGCGACGCCATCATCCGCCGCGCCAACGTCGGCGGTCCGATGACGCGCACTCGCAAGGAAGCTGTCCGCAGGACGCTGCTCGGGGACCGAGACGGCACCATCCGGTGCCCGCGCATCTTCCGGCTGGGGATCGCTTTTCCCAAGGGTGACCCGGTGGAACTCCTGACCGAGATGCTCGCAGAGGAGGGCTACGGGAGTCCGGAGGATCTGCGCGATGAATGGGAGATTCCCGGGGGCCGGCTCGTCGCCCGTCCCCACACCCAGACCGACGGTGTCGTGGACATCCTCAGCGGCGCCCGTCGCGACATCCTCTGGCACGCCCTGATGCTGGGGCTTTGCACGGCGCAACTCTACGACCCGGCGCGGCCGGTGCTGTGGACGCAGACGGCGCTCCAGCGGCGGCTCGAACTCTTCGATCCGGCGGGGTTCTACGCATGAACCCGACCCGCTTTCGCGCCATCCTCGCCGAACTGATGGAGGAGAATTCGTTCGCCATCCGGGCCGTGCTGCGCCTGCTCGGGGTCGAATTCACCACCGTCGTGCCCACGCTGGCGGTCACCTGCGAGGATCGTCCGCGACTCCTCGTCAATCTGGGCTTCGTGACCAAGCGCTGCCGCACCGACGCCGAGGTCAAGGCGCTGCTCTGCCACGAGTTCCTGCACGTCCTCTTGCGCCACACCGAGGAGCGCAAGCCCTACACTCCGGCCCGGCATCTGGCGCTCGACGCGGTCATCAACGCGATCATCCACCGCGAGCAGGGGCCGACGTACACGGCGATGATGAGCCGCTACTACGGCCGGGCGCAGGGGCTGGCCAAGCTGCTGCGGCCGATGAACAAGACCGAAGCCAGATACTTTGAGGCGATCTATCGGCCGGGTGGCCAGCCGTGGCCGGCGTGGGTGAAGGCTTGGGAAGCGCTCTACGACGGGAAACTCATCACCGACGACATCGAGGCACTGGCCGAGCAGTTCGCCAGCACGATGGCGGTTCCCGATTCGCGAGCCTGGCAGCGGGACCTCGGCCCCCCCTTCACGTTGGTGCCCGGCCCGGCCGACTTCAGCCGGATGCTCGGCAACCACGACGAAACGGTCGGCCCGCTACCGGAGCCGTTGAAGGAAGCGCTGGAGCAATCCCTTCGGGAGATGAACGGCAGCGGCATCTGGCGCTCGCCGCGCGACCACGGGGTCGGCGCCACGGCCTACGAGACCCTGATGTCGGCGCGCAACGAGCCGCTGGAGCGCTGGCGGCAACGGACACTTGCGGTATTGCGCGAGCACCTGCTGCCCGACCCGCGCTCACGGGCGCAACGCGACCAGCCGCACGCCTACCGCATTCCGGTGCTTTCGGCGCGTGACCGCCGCGCCTTCCTCCGGGCACAGTGGTCGCCGTTCCTGCCCGAGGCGCTGTGGGAAGGCTCGGCCCCCAAGCGGGAGGGCAGCGCCCATGTCTACCTCGACGTGTCCGGCTCGATGAACGCCGAGATGCCGCTGATGATCGCGCTGCTCGGCCGGGTGTCCCGCTGGATTCGCCGGCCGTTCTGGGCGTTCTCCGACGTGGTGGCGCCAGCCGTGATCGAGAGGGGGCAACTCAAGGCGCAGACGACCGGCGGCACGTCGATGGGTTGCGTGCTGGAGCACGTCGCCCGTACTCGGCCAACGGCCGCCATCGTCGTGACGGACGGGTACATCGAGAGCCTCGACCCCGAGGTCGTGCGCCGTGCGCTCGCCGGCACCCGCTTCACCGCCATCGTCACCCGCGACGGCAATCCGGCGCAGCTGAAGCGCGTCGGCATCCCGTACACCCAATTGGAAAAGGTGCCCGCATGATCCGCGTCTCCGAATTCGTTCTGCCTGGCCATCCCGACAAGTTCTGCGACGCGGTCGCCGACGCCATCATTGGCGAGGTGCTGAAGGTCGACGCCGACGGATACGGCCAAGTCGAGGTCGCCGTCTGGTCCGACCAAGTATTCCTGACCGGCGGCATCTGCACCCGCCGGCCGCTGCCGGTCGACTTTGCCGACATCGTCGTCGCCACCGGCATCGGGATCGGCTACACCGCCGACAACCACATCGACGCTCGCAAGTACAAGGTGACCGACACCGTCTGCCGGCTGGTCGATGATCCTGCAAAGTGGACGACCAAGGTCAACGATCAGGCGATCTGCATCGGCTGGGCGGGCTACGACGCCAAGGTCGACTGGCTGCCCATCGAGCATTGGCTCGCGCGCGAGTTCCGCGACGCGCTGTACGCCTCCTGCAAGGCGGGTCGACTGAAGGGCCAGGGGCCGGACGGGAAACTCATCGTGCGCGTGCGCGAGGAGGGAAGCCGGTGGCATCTGGAACACGTGCTCGTCACCCTGCAGCAGCGCGCCGAGACCCCGTTCCTCGATCTCTGCACCCAAATCACCGCGACGTTGGAGGAAGCGTACCGGCGAATCCGGAGTGCCGACCGTCGCTGGTGGGCGGATTGGCAGGACGTTGACCTGCTGCTCAATCCCAATGGCCCCCTCATCAACGGCGGCAGCGATGGCGACAACGGCCAGACCGGCCGCAAGCTGGTGATGGACTACTACGGGCCCCGTATACCCCTCGGCGGCGGTGCACTCTATGGTAAGGACCCAACGCACGTTGACCGGGTGGGGGCTCGGCTGGCGCGGGAAATGGCTCTACGTGAGGTCCGGGCTGGGGCTGATGAGTGTTTAGTTCGTCTAACCTATGCGCCAGGGGTCGGTGAACCCCTTGATGTGACTATTGAGCAACGCCGGGCGCCATGTGACCGCTGATCCTGCCTCCACAAGCCGATTCGCGCGACGATGGGCGAAAGGTGCAAGTACCTAGTTGCGTGGATCGCGGCCTAGTTCGGGACTGGGACCAATGGTGCAATGGTGTCGCGGAGCAGTTTTCGCCTCGATTCTGCAATCTTCCGCAATAGCCGGTCGTCTGCAGTGATGAAGCGACAACCACGCTCCATCGCCAACGCGAGGTACACGCAGTCGTATGCGGGATGAGCCAGTTCGATAGCGAGTTGCGTTGTTGTTTCCAGCAGCGATCGCGTTGGCACCAACTCGATTTCGGCACCCTGCAGTAGGCGCGCGGCGAGCAACGCTTCGTTCTTCTGCAGTTCCTTGCGCTGGACCTTCTTCCAAAGGATGTTGGCGCACTCCGACATCAGTAAATCCGGAGCAATCAACGGGTTGTTCCGAAGCGCAAGCGCCTCCGGCGTACCAGCCTCGCTGATCAGCCATTTGATGGCGACGCTGGCGTCGATGCACAACGTGGTCATCGTTCGTCGCGTCCCTCACGCAACAACAACTCAGAAGGCGTCTGCTTTCTACCGCTCGTGAGCTTGCGCAATTCGGCGGCCAGCGCCTCAAAGTCAGGCTCGGCGTCGGAAGCGAGCGCTTGGCGGAGTATTTCCCTATGTTCAGCCTCGGTCGAGCGCCCGTGCCTTGCCGCTCGGCGCTTCAGTTTTGCGATCAACTCGTCATCTAAATTACGAACATGCAGATTTCCGGCCATAATCTACCTCATTGAGATCAATGGGTGCAATGATCTCATGCGCAACCTGCGGTGTAAATGGCCGACCGGAGCGTCCTGGGTATCGCGCCGGCGACGACAACCACGCCGGGATTGGAGCGCCGCAACAAGCGGGCGAGTCCGGCCGAACTTGCCTTCATCGAGGCCAAGGACAGGGCCCTTGTCGATTCGATGCCCTTGGGTCGCAAGGGGTTGCCGGATGATATTGCCCGCGTGGCCCTGTTTTGCGCCAGCGACATGGCGATGTTCATGACCGGGTCGGAGCTTCTGGTGGACGGCGGATTCCTGGCCTAGCTTTCCCTGGCGGGCACTGCGCGCGATCATGACCGCGCAAATGGCACATGTCGTCTTCCCCGACCGCGCCAGCCTGGGCGTGCCCCTGCGCGCCCCCGCGTTCCCCCACAGCTGGCGCAACCACGATCGCAGCGACGCATCGCAGCCGGAGATGACGGCGGGCAGTTCGTACCAGTGCGGCGTGGGGTTGGTCGGCGTGTCCCGGATCGTGGTTCCGCTGACGGCCAGCGTGCCGACTTGCCCCGCGCACGCGGGGCCGGCCGCAACGAGCGCCATCCCGGCACGCAGCTCTACGGGCAGGCCCGAAAGCCGGTCCGCGGTCCCGAGCGCGGCAGTGGTGCGGGCGACGCCCGCCCCACTGCCGGTGGCGGAGGCGCCCCGATCAGGGCTGCAGCTCGATCTCGCCCGGCCGCCACGTCTTGTTGAACCACGGCTCCAGCGGACCGTAGAGGCGAAGGATCATGAACCAGCCCTTGCCCGGGATCGTCTGCACCCAGTTGTTCTCCATTCCGGCGGGCGCCCTGGGTCCGAAGTACACGTCCACCGAGCCGTCCGCATTGACCTTGACGCCCTTGTTCTGGCTGCTGACGCTCGGGGCTTTCTGGTCGGTCTGCACCATCGAGCGGGTCTGGTTGTCGTAGACGATGACCGACCAGAAATCCTTCACCGGGACGTTCGGCGGCAGGCGCAGCTTGTAGGTCTTGCCGCCATCGAAGGGATTGCCCTTCGCATCCTGCACCGACCAGGGGTATTGCGATCCCCGGCCCACCATCTTCTCTTCCATCGCCGGCGTGACGCCGGTGGCGAAGTAGTAGTAGAAGGCGGCGCCGTCCAGGTTGCTGACACCGGGCGCCACCTCGAACTTGTAGCCGCCGAAGAACGGCAGGCGCCATGCGCTGTCCGGATAGAAATACGCCTCCTTCGAACGGATCTTGAAGGCGATGGCCCGCGCCGTCACGGCGCCGATGTTCGCGGCGTCGGTCAGGATCTTCTTCATCCGCTCATCGGGGTTGAACGGCTGGCCCTTGACGATGCCGATCGAGGCGAACAGGCCGAGCGTGGTGGGATCGGAACCCTCCGCCGGTTCTTCCTGGATGACCTGGTTCAACAGGCCCCAGAACGAATAGTCGCCCGGCGGGACGAAGTTCGACGGAATCCCCGAGGCATTGACGAATTTCATCGGCGGCGGGTTGGCGGCGTCGGCCAGGCGATAGACCCGCAGATTCTTCTTGACCGACTCGACGCCGGGCCGCGTCGACCCGTCCACGAGGAAGGCGCGAAACACGAGCCAGTTGCCGAAGGTGCTC
This sequence comes from Bordetella parapertussis, assembly GCA_943331295.2. Taxonomy (GTDB): domain Bacteria; phylum Pseudomonadota; class Gammaproteobacteria; order Burkholderiales; family Casimicrobiaceae; genus CAIWHR01. The sequence goes on from CALQLA020000005.1 coordinate 15,350, forward strand.
GGCCGCACGACGTGATACCCGGACGGGACGTCGCCCTTGTATCCGGGCGGCAGCAGCAGGTACTTTCCGCCCTCGCCCCGGTCGACCCCGGTGATGCCGACGTCGGCCACCCACTTGTACCAGAAGTCGTTGAACAGCCCCAGCACCTTGGGCGGGATCTCGACCACCAGCGGCCCCTTGCCGGTGTCGACCCAGACGAAGTTGTAGATCGTGTTGTCGTTCGCCGTCAGCTCCACGGTCCTCGGATCGACCAGGTCTTCCCAGAGCACGTCGGTCTGGTTGTCGGGTCCGAACTTCCGCAGCGAATCGCGCATGCCCGCCTGGTTGACCATCGGGATGGCCAGCAGATAGGCCTGAAGCGCCCGCGAACGGTCCAGGTTGTCGTAGATCTTGTCGACGGTGTCGGCCGACGGGTAGCCGTAGTCCAGGTTCAGCGTCCCGATCGAGGACTCGATCCTGTCCGGCACGGCGACGCCCGGCGCGAACGGCGTCGTCATCTTGAACGTTTGCGCGGAAGCCGCCGTGGTGAGCGCGATGGCGAAAATCGCGCCAAGCAGTGCGTGTCTCGTCATGTTCCTGTCTCCTTTTTGCGCGGTCGGCCCGCGCCGTAACGGCAAGAATCGGGCGCGTTAGGCTAACAGAGTTTCCCGATCGGAACTTTGCAAATCCGGCCCTGAGATTGACCCGCCCGGGGACGTCCGCCTACGATGAACGCCCCCGACATTGCGCAGCATCGCCTGATGGGTCGGGTGTCTGGAGGTTGCAGGATGGCGAGATCAACACTGCCCGTCGCTGACGCGACCCGCGCCGGAAGTCGCGGTCGCGCGCGCGACTCCGCGCGACACGCCGCCCCGCCCAAGGCCGCGCCGGGCGGCCACCCGCCCCCCGCGGCCGCCGGCGAAGTCAGGATCGGTCCTGTCGCGGCGATTCCGGCCGTTCTGAAGAAGCTCGGGGTCGCGCCGAGCCTCCCCTTTGTACGGGCCGGGGTCCCGCTCTCCACGTTCAATAATCCCGAGAACCGGATCGCCTTCGAGGCGCTTGGCCGCTTGTTTTCCGAATGCTCGGCGCTGACGGACTGCGACCACTTCGGCCTGCTCGTCGGCGAGTGCTTCGAGTTGAGCGGGCTCGGTGCCATCGGGTACAGGGCGCTGAAGGAGATAGGCGGAGGTGACTGGAAGCCGCTGCGCGTCCAGTTCTCGCATGCCCGACCGAAGGACCCGCGTCCTTAGCGGCGACTCTTCGGTCCGAACGTTCGATTCGACGCCGAGGTATCGGGCATCGTGTTCGAAGCGTCGTGGCTCGACCATGCCATCGCCGGCGCGGACCCCGGCCTCCGCGCGCTGGTCATGCAGGCCATCAGGCAGGCCAGTGCCGACAGCACGATGGGTTTCGCCGACGTCGTGCGGGGCGCGCTTCACCAGATGGTGCTGAGCGGCACGTCGTCCGCCGCGAACGTGGCACTCCTGTTCGGCATCCACGAGCGGACCCTGCGCAAGCGGCTGACCGCCGAGGGGATCAGCCTCCAGCAGCTCGTCAGCCAGACGCGGTTCGAGCTGGCGAAGCAGCTGCTGGAGAATACGGAACTTCCGTTGTCGGAAATCGCTTCGGCGCTGCGCTATGCGGACGCGGCGGTATTCTCACGCGCGTTCCGCGACTGGTCGAAGACGAGCCCCAGCGCATGGCGCGCCCGACGCGACCGCAACGCGGTTCCCCGTGCCGATGAACCCGGAGAAGGCGCGTTGCGGCGACCGGCCTGAAGCGAGTGCGCCGATGGCGACTCCGGGCCTTACCCGGCCCACGGCCTCGTGCCGCTATACTCGCTGATGAAACTCGTCGCCGCGCGAATCTTCGTGGCGCTTTCGTCCTGCGTGCTTGCCGCCGCCGCGGCGGCCGACAGCGACGCCGACTATTCGCAACGGCTGGCTGCGCTGGTGAGCAAGCCACGGGCTTCCGGCCCTCGCGGTCGACCGGACGATCGCCGGCCTTGCCCGCGAGCACAGTGCCGCGATGGCCGAGGCGGGACCGATGAATCACGACGGCTTCCCCTCGCGCGCGGCGATCGGGGCTTGCCAGGTGCGTCGAAAACGTCGGCTGGAACTACCGCTCGCCGGAGAGCCAGTTCGACGGCTGGCGCGCGTCGCCCGGTCACAACCGCAGGCGGCGGCGGCGATGACGTGGAGGTAGCCGCCGAGGGCCAGTCCCAACGTGCCGAGGAGTCCTGCGGTTCGTCCGCCGGCCATCGCCTGTGCCGCCGCATAGAGGATTCCGGGTCCGGGCATGAAGGCGAAGATCGCGGCGGCAGTGAAGAAGGCGATGAGCAGATCCGAAGCGGGCACGACAGTTCTCCGGGGGGCGGACGAGGCCGGCGCGGGTTCAGCGACGCCGGGTGTGGCGCCCGATGTTACGCATCGCGCAAAGGTCGCGCCAGAGGCGATACGCCAAGCCCAAGGTCGGCCGGGACAGACCAGGTTTATCGGCAATCAATTCGCGGATCGACAGGCGACGCCCCGAAAACGTGGTCTGTCCCTATGTTCCTGCCATCATCGCAGCAGCATCAGCCGCGGTGTCGCATCGGCGCCGACCCACACGATCGCGTTCTGCTCGTACGCATGCCCGAGTGCCCTCGCCTCGTCGAGGGCGATCCCCAGCACAAGCATGCTCGGCTCGCCGGGCCAATCGCCGGACGGATGCTGGCCGATGCCCTCGACGCAACCAAGGCGCCGTTGCCGCAGGTCGTGGAGGAGCGCGGCCTGGCGCTCTGCATTGGCGGCGGCATCGAGCGCCCGGCTGAACGGGTTGCAGGCCGTGATGAACGCGCTCGAGTCGACGCGGCGGGCCTCGTGCAGCGCCGCCAGCGCCGGGCTGAACTCGCCCACGCGCAGCGTGAACGGAGTGTCGCCGCCGACCCAGTAGTCGGTCTCGCGGTACGCCGCGATCGTTGCGGGCGCGATCGCCGATCCGGTAGCCCCCGCGCCGCGCACGTCCAGCACGATCTTGCCGATGTGGCGGCGCGCCTCGAACGCGCGATGCGCGTCGGCCGCGGCGGCCAGCGGAAAGACCACCGCAACCACCGGGCGGATGTGGCCCGCTTCCAGCAGCGGCCACACGTCGGCCAGCAGCCGGTCGGCGATCCGGCCCTTTTCCGCGGTCGGGCGCGGACGGAGCATCGTTGCGGCGATCGACCCGCCGCGGCGCATCAGCGCCATGAAGTCCACCTCGACACGCGCGCCCAGCGGGAACGCGATGTTGACGATCCGGCCGCCCGGCGCGAGCGACCGGACGTTGCGCATCACATAGTCGCCGCCGACCATGTCGAGGATGACGTCGGCGCCGCGGCCGGCGGTCAGTCGCGAAAGCTCAGCGACGAAATCCTGCGTCCGGTAGTTGATCGCGCGCTCCGCGCCCAGCGCCTCGCACGCGGCGCACTTTTCGGGCGTGCCGGCCGTGGCAAAGACGCGCGCGCCGAACGCGCGCGCCATCTGGATCGCGATCGTCCCCATGCCGCTCGCGCCGCCGTGGACCAGCAGCGTCTCGTCGCTCCGGAGCCGGCCGGTGTCGAACAGGTTGGTCCAGACGGTGAACAGGCCCTCGGGCAGCGCCGCGGCCTCGACGGCGATCAGCACGTCGCCGGGACCGGGGACCGGGATCGCCCGTTCGACCACCGCGAGCACCTCCGGTCCGCCGGCGCCGGCAATGGCCATCGCGATCATCCGTTCGCCTGATTGCGTGGGCATGCGCGTTCTCCTTCCCGATCGCGATTCTACGGCCCCGGCTTGACACCGGTCCGGTCTAGGGTGTGCAATGACCGGCATCGCGTTCAGCATCCTGCACAGGCATTCCGCACCCGCCACCCGAGCCAGCATTGACGATCCTCTCCATCGACGGCGTATCGGTCGTCTTCGGCACCGGTCCCGAGGCCGTGCTCGCCGTCGACGACGTGTCGCTCGACGTGCATGCCGGAGAGTTCCTGTGCCTCGTGGGCCCCAGCGGATGCGGCAAGTCGACGATCCTGAAGGTCGTCGCCGGCCTGGTGGCCGCGCAGCGGGGCGCCGTGACGATCGCCCCGGACGGCGCATCCGGCGGGCTCGACGCGGTGATGGTCTGGCAGGAGCACACGCTGATTCCGTGGCGACGGATCGACGACAACGTCGCGCTGAGCCTGGAGCTGAAGGGCGTCCCCCGCGCCGAGCGGCGCGCCCGCGCGACCGAGGCCCTGGCGAAGCTCGGCATCGCCGAGTTCGCGGCGTTCCACCCGCGCCAGCTCTCGGGAGGCATGCGGCAGCGGGCGGGGATCGCCCGCGCGCTGGTCGCCGATCCGCGCATCCTGCTGATGGACGAGCCGTTCGCGGCCGTGGACGCGCAGACGCGGCGCATCCTGCAGGAGCAGGTGCTGCTGCTGTCGCAGGCGCTGCGCAAGACGATCGTGTTCGTCACCCACAGCATCGAGGAGGCGCTGCTGCTGGGCGACCGCATCGCGGTGATGAGCGCGCGACCCGGCCGCATCAAGGCGCTGATCGACGTGCCGTTCGACCGCCCGCGCGATGGCAGCATCAAGCGGACGGCAGTCTTCCAGGAACTCGAGGAGCACATCTGGCACCTGCTCCGTGACGAGGCCGTGCGCGCGGAGCTCGAAACATGACGACACCTTCCTCGCCGCCGGATCACACCCGGTCCGGTGGCGCCGCCTCGCTGCTTGCGCCGGCCGCCGTCCCGGCGTGGCGCGTCCGGCTGGGGCGCCTCGGGTTCTCGGTCGCGCCGGTCCTGGGCGCGCTGCTGCTGTGGCAGCTCTGCAGCAGCCTCGGCGTGATCGATGCGTCGTTCTTCCCGCCGCCGACCCGCGTGCTGGCCAAGGTCTGGGAGCTGCTGCTCGCCGGCGAGATGATCCCGAACCTCGCAGTCAGCCTGCAGCGCTTCCTGTTCGGCTTCCTGCTGGGCGCGGTGCCCGGCGTCGTCCTCGGCCTCCTGATGGGCTGGATGCGTGCGGTGCGGCTGATCCTCGACCCGATCATCACCATCGTCTACCCGATCCCGCGCATCGCGATCCTGCCGCTGTTCCTGGTGATCTTCGGCCTCGGCTCGCCGCCGATCATCGCGATCACCGCGCTGATCTGCTTCTTCCCCGCGGTGGTCACCACCTACGCCGGCGTGCGCGGCCTCGATCCGAACCTGCCGGCGATGGCCCGCAACATCGGCGCCACGCGGATGCAGGTGATGACCAAGATCGCGCTGCCCGCCGCGCTGCCCGTCATGTTCGCCGGGCTCCGCCTGTCGCTGGGGCTCGCGCTGACGGGAGAAGTCGCGGCAGAATTCGTCGCCGCCTCCAACGGCATCGGCGCGGAGATCTGGCGTTCTTGGCAGATCTACCGGATCGACGCGATGTACGCGAATATTTTCGCGATCTCGGCCGTCGGCGTCTTGTTCTCGTACGTCCTGCTCGAAGTGCAGCGGCGGCTCCTGTCGTGGGACGAAGGCGTCGAACTCTCCAAATAGGAGGAACCACCCCATGTCGAAGACCAGGCTCGTACAAGCAAGCGTTTCCACCCCCGCGGCCGGCGGCGTTTCGCGCCGCCGCGTGCTGAAAGCGGGCCTCGCGGCCGCGGTCGCCGGGCCGGCGATGGCGCGAACCGCGATCGCCCAGACCGGCAAGCTCGACGTCGTGAAGGGCACGCTGACGCCGCTCCTCGCCTACGCGCACCTCTATTCCGCCATCGACAAGGGCATCTTCGCCAAGTACGGCATCGAGAACCAGATCGACAGCGTCGACATCGTCGCGTCGCTGCCGATCGTCGCCCGCGGTTCCTACGACTGGGGCCGCTCGTCGAACGGCCCCGGCTACTTCAACGCGCTCAACAGCGGCCTGGCGGTGATCGGCGTCGTCGACCGGCTCACCTACACGTGCTCGTCCGACAACTGCCTGTCGGTCAGCACCAAGAACTACGACGCCGGCGTGCGCGCGTTCGCCGACCTGAAGGGCAAGGTGATCGGCATCAACGCGCCGGGCAGCGCGACCGACTACTGGGTCGGCCGCGCGCTGGCCGAAGCGAAGATGACGCGCGCCGACGTGCGCGTCGTCGCGATGGGCTATCCGGAACTGCTCTCCGCGCTGACCGCGGGCTCGGTCGACGCCGGCTACCTGCCCGAGCCGCTGCTGACCAAGGGCGTGTTCGAGGGCAAGGTCAAGATACTGCAGCCGGTCGTCAACGTGGTCCCGGGCGACAACATCGGGATGATGTTCTTCGGCAAGGCCTTCGCCGACAGGACCGACCTCGCCACCCGCTGGCTGATGGCCTACGTCGAGGGCATCCGCTTCGCGCAGAACCGCGAGAACCGCAACGAGGTCATCCGGATCGTGGCCAAGTACACCAAGGTCGAGACGCCGATCCTGGAGTCGATCTACGACAAGCGGGTCACGTGGCCGCAGGTCGATCCCAACGGCCGCGTCGACGCCGAGAAGATGCTCGCCGGCCAGGGCCAGTTCTTCCTGCAGACCAAGCAGGTGGACAAGCTGCCCGCGGCGAGCCGGGTGTTCGACCCGACGCTGCTCAACGCCGCGCTGAAGCAGATCGGCGACGTGCCGTTCGACAAGTACCAGCTCTGCAAGGGCTGACTGCCATGTCCGGCAACGCAACGGCGGCGATGACATGAGCGCCGACCTCGACCAGTTCTTCGCGACGATGGCGCACCTGATGTCGGAGGCGGAGATCGCGCAGCTGCGCAAGACCGGCATGGGCAAGCGCGTCGGGTTCGGCGCCCGCCCGGCGCTGGTCATCATCGACGCGCAGAACTACATGGTGGGCGCGACCGGGCCCGACGACACGACCGAGTACCCGTCGGCCTGCGCGACCGGACGGCCGGCGGTCGCCGTGATCAAGGCGCTCGCCGACGGGTTTCGCGCTGCCGGGCAGCCGGTCTTCTACACGCGCAACGTCGCCCGGCGCGACGGCCGCGACATGGGGGTGAAGCTCTTGAAGCGCGGGCTGCTCGACATCGAGGGCTGGTACCTCGAAGGCACCCGGGGCGCCGAGATCGTGCCGGCCATCGCGCCGCAGCCGCAGGACATCGTGCTGGTCAAGACCAAGCAGAGCGGCTTCCACGGCACGCCGCTGCTTGACCTGCTCGTCACCGCGGGGGTGGACACCGTGGTGATCGCCGGCGGCTCGACCAGCAACTGCGTCCGCGCGACCGCCATCGACAGCAATTCCTACAATTTCCGGACGATCGTGCCCCGCGACGGGGTGTTCGATCGCGTCCGCATTTCGCACGAGGTGAACCTCATGGACATCGACCGGCAACTGGGGGACGTGGTGACGTCCGCGGAAGTCCTCGCCTACCTCCGCACGCTGGCGCCGGCATCCGCCGCGGGAGCCCGCCATGAGTGACTTCTGGCCCGCGCCCGCCGTCGGGCCGGCGCGCGATCTCGTCGGCTACGGCCGCGACCTTCCCCGGGTCCGGTGGCCGGGCGACGCCCGCGTCGTGGTCAGCCTCTGCCTCAACTACGAGGAGGGCAGCGAGCGCAGCTTCGCCGCCGGCGACGGCATCAACGAGAACAGCGGCGAGAACAGCCGCGTGTTCCCGCCCGGCGTCCGCAACCTGGCGATGGAATCGGTGTTCGAGTACGGCAGCCGCGCCGGCATCCATCGGCTGCTCAACCTGTTCGACGACCTGGGCGTCAAGTGCACCGCCTTCGCCGCCGCGGTGGCGCTGGCGTGCAACCGGCCGGTGGCCGACTGGCTCGTCGCCTCGGGCCACGAGATCTGCTCGCACGGCTATCGCTGGAGCGAGCAGTGGACGATGAGCCGCGAGGAGGAGGCGGACCGGATCGACAAGGCGAGCCGGCTGTTCGAAGAGGTGTGCGGCGTGCGGCCGCAGGGCTGGTACAGCCGGTACGGGCCCAGCATCAACACCCGCGAGCTGCTGGTCGAGGCCGGGTTCCTGTACGACAGCGACGCCTACAACGACGACCTGCCGTACTTCGCGCAGGTGAAGGAGAAGCGGCACCTGGTGGTGCCGTACAGCATGACCTACAACGACGGGCGCTTCCACACCGGCCATTTCGGCGACCCGGACGGGTTCCTCAACCTGCTGCGCCGCGCGTTCGACTGCTACTGGGACGAAGGCGGCACGCATCCGAAGATGATGTCGATCGGCCTGCATCCGCGGTGGATCGGGCAGGCCGGGCGCGCCTCCGCGCTGCGCGACTTCATCCTGCACGCGCAGCGCCGCGGCAACGTCTGGTTCGCCCGCCGCGCCGACATCGCGCGCTGGTGGCTCGACCATCACGAAACGTTCCCCCGCGGTCCCCGCGCCGGCGCATGAAGCGCGCGCGGCAACTCGCCGGCAACGCGGAGCCCCAGTGAGCCCGAAGGGCCGCCCCGAGGGCGAACACCGGAGTCCGCAGGACAAAGGTATTCCGATAAGCGCAGGCGGCCCGCTGGCCGGCCTCAAGGTCATCGATGCGTCGACGCTGTTCGCGGGGCCGCTGGCCGCGATGCTGCTCGGCGATTTCGGCGCCGACGTGCTGAAGATCGAGCATCCGCAGGGCGATCCCGCACGCACGCACGGCAATGCGAAGGACGGCGTGCCGCTGTGGTGGAAGCTCATCAGCCGCAACAAGCGCGCGATCACGCTCTACCTCGGCTCGCCCGAGGGACAGGCGATCTTCCGCCAGCTCGCGCGGACGGCGGACATCGTGATCGAGAATTTCCGCCCGGGAACGCTCGAGCGCTGGGGCCTCGGGTACGACGCGCTGGCCGCCGAGAATCCCGGGTTGATCCTCGTGCGCGTGACCGCGTACGGCCAGTTCGGCCCGTACGCGAACCGGCCGGGCTTCGGCACCATCGCCGAGGCGATGAGCGGATTCGCGTCGATCACCGGCGAGGCCGACGGCCCGCCGACGCTGCCGCCGTTCGGCCTCGCCGATGGCATTTCGGGCATCTCGGCCGCGCTGGCGGCGATGATGGCGGTGCACGCGCGCACGGCGACCGGGCGCGGGCAGGTCGCCGACGTGGCGCTGATCGAGCCGATCGTCACGGTGCTGGGGGCGCAGGCGGTGATCTTCGACCAACTGGGCCACGTGCAGACGCGGACCGGCAACCGCTCGGTCAAGAACGCGCCGCGCAACACCTACCGCACGGCCGACGGCAAGTGGGTGGCGGTGTCGACGTCGTCGACGACGATCGCCGAGCGCGTCATGCACATCGTCGGCTGGCCCGAGGCGATTGGCGAGCCGTGGTTCCGGTCCGCGAGCGGGCGCTTCGCGCACGTCGAGGAACTCGATCGCCGGGTCGGCGACTGGATCGGCGCGCGCCCCTGCGCGGAGGTCGTCGCGACCTTCGCCGCGGCCGAAGCGGCGGCGGCACCGGTCTACGACATCCGCGACATCTTCGCCGACCCGCAGTTTCGCGCGCTCGACACGATCACCACCGTCGCCGACGACGACCTCGGCCCGTTGCGCATGCAGAACGTGCTGTTCCGGCTGTCGCGGGACAAGGGCTCGATCCGCCACACCGGGCGCGCGCTCGGCGCCGACAACGACGCCGTCTTCAAGGGCGAGCTCGGCATGGACGACGCGGCGCTCGCGGCGCTGAAGGCCCGCGGCGTCATCTAGCACACCGGACTCCGATGCTGATCCGTTCGTTCCTCTACGCGCCCGCCAACCGCCCGGACCTGTTGGCCAAGGTCGCCACGCGCGGCGCCGACGCGATCGTCATCGACCTCGAGGATGCCGTGCCCGCGGCGGAGAAGGCCGGTGCGAGGCGCGCCGCCGCCGAGTATCTGGAGCGCAGCGAGCCGGCGCTGCCGGTCTTCGTGCGCGTGAACGCCGGCGCGGCGGCACTTGTCGACCTCGCCGCGCTGCCGTTGCACCGGATCGCCGGCATCCGGCTGCCGAAGGTCGAGCAGCCGGAACTGGTGGCGCAAGTCGACCGCGTACTGGCCGCGGCGGAAGCTGCGGGGCACCGGGTGGTGCTGCACCCGCTGGTCGAGAGCGTTCGCGGGCTCTACCACCTGGACGACATCGTCCGCGCGTCGTCGCGGATCGAGCGGTTAATCTTCGGCGCCGGCGACTACGTGCTCGACATCGCGGGCGAGGCCACGGCCGAGCGGCTGGAGACGCTCTACGCGCGGTCGCGACTGGTGGCGCGGTCGCGCTACCTGGGGATCGGGTCGCCCATCGCGCACGTCTACACGCCGATCGCCGACCTCGACGGCCTCGCCCGCGCCTGCCGCGCCGACCGGGCGATGGGCTTCTTCGGGCGCTCCTGCATCCATCCGCAGCAGGTCGCAGTGATCAACGACGCGTTCAGCTTCGGACCGAAGGAAATCGCGCGCGCGCAGCGGATGGTCGACGGCTACCTCGAAGCCGCGGCGCAGGGACGAGGGGCCGTGGTGGTGGCCGACGGCACGTTCGTCGACGAGGCCGGCTACAAGCGTGCGCTGCGCGTCCTCGGCGTCGCCGCCGCGCAAGGGCCGGGCCGGCAGGAATGACGGAACGCGATGCCGCCCGTGGCGCCGCCGCCGCGCCGCCTGCCGCGGCTGGTGTGGCGCGGCCGTCTGCCACCGTCCGGTCGGTCGAGCGGTGCATCGACATCATCGACGTGCTGGCGACGAGCCGCCGGCCGCTCAGCCTGAGCGCGATCAGCCGGGCGATCGACACGCCGAAGAGCACGGCGCTGACAATCGTTCGCACGCTGGTGCAACGCGGCCTGCTGGCGATGGACCCGGCGACCAAGCTCTATGAGATCGGGCTCGGCTTCGGGCGTTACACGTCGGGCCAGTCGCGCCGCGTCGACCTGATCGACCTCGCGGCGCCCTTCCTGGAGGCGCTCGCGCGCGACACGCTGGAGACGTCGACGCTGGCCATGCATGAAGGCGACAAGGTCTACAACGTCTGCCGCTTCGTCGCACCGCAACCGCTGCAGCTGGTGGTTCCGATCGGCATCGCGCGCGACCTGCACGCGACGGCCGCCGGCAAGGTGTTCCTCGCCTGGATGAGCGATGCGGAGCGCCGCGCGTTCATGGCGTCGCGCGTGCTTGCGCGGCACACGCCGCGCACGCTGACCGATCCCGCGGCGCTCGGCCGCCACCTTGCCGCCTGCCGGCGCGAAGGCCATGCGATCGCGCGGGGGGAGACTTCCGCGGAGTTGTTCGGCATCGCCGCGCCGATCTTCGGCGATGCCGGCGCCGTCGTGGCGGCGGTCAACCTGTCCGGACCGCAGTTCCGCCTGAAGCCGAACCAGGAGCGCTACGTCCGGTCGGCCTGCGACACGGCCGCCGCCATCTCGCGGGAGATCCTGCGCATCGGCGGCGAGGTGGCCCTGCCGTCGGTGAGGACGCTCGTCGCGTAGAACCCCGGCGCAGGGTCGAAGGCGCCTGTTCCCCGGCGCGCAGGCGTTTCCGGACCGGCCATGCGCCGCTGGTGATCGTCGTGCCCGCGTCGTCGCCGGCCAAATCGCTGCAGGACCTGATTGCGATGGCGAAAGCCGAGCCGGGCAACAAGCGCTTCGCGCTGCTGCCCGACGTGCCGACCGTCGCCGAGGCGGGGCTCCCGGGCTACGAAGCGTCCGTCTGGTGGGGCCTCGTCGCGCCGGCGAAGACGCCGCCGGACATCCTCCGCCAACTCAATGCCGAGACCAACAAGGCACTCGCGAATCCTGCGGTCGCAAGCAAGCTGGCCGAGCTCGGTGTCGTCATCACGCCGGGCACGCCCGACCAGTTCGCCGCCTTCATCAAGTCGCAGACGGAGCTCTGGTCGGGCGTGGTCAAGTCGTCCGGGATCAAGCCCGACTGATGGCTTGCCGCGACCGGGCAAGGGGCCATGGCTGCCGATGTCCGCGGCGCGCCCCGAGCCGTCGTCGTTGCGCGCGAACTCCCGGCCGCGGGAACCAAGTACCATAGAGGCGCCGACATGAACCGAGACGCGCGCGACCCCATGACCGACAACCCGATTCGTCCCGACACGAAGCGCGACCTGACGCGCACCGTGCTCGCGGTGCTGCTGATGGGCATCCTCATCGGCGCCTCGTTCTGGATCATGCGCCCGTTCCTGCTGTCGATCGTCTGGGCGGCGATGATCGTGGTCGCGACGTGGCCGATGATGCTGAAGCTGCAGGCCCGGCTGCGCGGGCGCGCGCTGGCGGTAACGATCATGTCCGGCGCGATGGTGCTCGTCTTCGTCGTGCCGCTGGTGCTGGCGATCGAGACGCTGGTCGACAACAAGGACGTGCTCGCGGGGTGGATGCGCACCCTGGCCACCGCGCCGATTCCCCCGCCCCCGGACTGGCTCGCCCGCATACCGCTGGCCGGCGACAAGATCACCGGGGTCTGGACCAGCGTCGCGGCCGCCGGCAAGGAGGATCTCGTCATGCGCCTCGCGCCGCACGCGACGGCGGCTGCGCAATGGCTGGCCGGCGCGCTCGGTGGCGTCGGCATGCTGAGCATCGAGTTCTTCCTCACCGTTGTGATCGCGGTGGTCATGTACACGCAGGGCGAGACGGCCAGGATGGGCCTGATCCGCTTCGGCCGCCGCCTTGCGGGCGATCGCGGCGAAGGCGTCGTCGTGCTTGCCGGGCAGGCCATCCGGGCCGTCGCGCTCGGCGTGGTCGTCACCGCCCTGGCGCAGACCGTGCTGGCGGGCATCGGCCTGGCCGTCGCCGGAATCCCGTTCGCCGGCCTCCTGACCGGCGTGGTGCTGCTGCTGTGCATCGCGCAGGTCGGCCCCACCATCGTGCTCGTTCCCGCGGTGATCTGGCTGTTCTGGACCGACCAGACCCTCTGGGGCGTGGCGTTGCTCATCTGGAGCATCGGCGTCGGCACGATGGACAACGTCCTGCGCCCGATGCTGATCCGCCGGGGAGCCGACCTGCCGATGCTGCTCATTTTCGCCGGCGTGATCGGCGGCCTGCTGTCGTTCGGCATCGTCGGCCTGTTCGTGGGGCCGGTCGTGCTCGCCGTCACCTATACGCTGCTGAAGGAATGGGTGGGCGATCGCGACGCGCCGTAGGCGCCGGGAATCGGGCGCCCGGCCGCCGCATGAACCCGCCACGACGCCCCCCACGCGGGCTGATCCGCCGATGAAGACCTCCGAACCTGCGCCGGCCGCGGTCATGCTCTCGTCGCGGGATCCGGCCGCGCGCTTCGGCCGGCCGGAGAGTGCGTGGCGCCTGCGCGCCTACACGATCGTCTTCGAGTCCGACACGGCCGCCGGCCGGCTGTTCGATCTCGTCCTGATCGTCGCCATCTTCGCCAGCGTCGCGGTGGTGATCCTCGACAGCGTGCAGTCGATCTCCGCGCGGCACGGCACGCTGTTCGACGCCCTCGAATGGGGGTTCACGCTGCTGTTCACCGTCGAATACGTGCTGCGGCTCGCCTGCGTGCGCCGTCCGCTGCGCTATGCGACGAGCTTCTTCGGCCTCGTCGACCTGCTGGCGGTGCTGCCGACGTACCTCGCGTTCTTCGTGCCGGAAGTCCACGCGCTGATCGACGTGCGGATGCTGCGCCTCCTGCGCATCTTCCGCATCCTCAAGCTCAGCGCCTACGTGTCCGAGTTCGGCTCCCTCGGCGCGGCGATCGTGGCCAGCCGCCGGAAGATCGTCGTGTTCATCGGCTTCGTGCTGGTCACCGTCACGGTCCTCGGCACCCTGATGTACGTCGTCGAAGGCCCGGCCAACGGCTTCACCAGCATTCCGGTGGCGATCTACTGGGGCATCACGACGCTGACCACCGTCGGCTTCGGCGACATCACGCCGAAGACCGACCTGGGGCGCTTCATCGCCTCGTGCATGATGCTGATGGGCTGGGGCATCCTGGCCGTCCCCACCGGCATCGTCACGGCCGAGATGACCGTCCGCCGTTTCGCGCACCCGCTGCCGACGCGCGAGTGCCCGGACTGCGGGGCCGACGGACTCGACGCCGACGCCCGCTTCTGCCAGCACTGCGGCAAGCCGCTGCCCGCGCTCGCTTCATCCGCGACGGAAGCCTGACGGTCCGGCCGGCGACCATGCGCTATGCCGCGACCGCGGGCGGACGGTCGTGTGCCGCACGCAGTCCCGCCGGGCGGTAGAATCGACGGCGAGGCCCCGAGCGGCCCGGTCGTGCTTCGAGGAGAAAACAACATGTGGAAGAAGATGGCGGCAGCCTGCGCGCTGCTGGTGATGGCCGGGTTCACGGCCACGGTGGAGGCGCAGCAGAAGCTCTTCGTCTATACGTCGATGAAGGAATCGATGATCGGCGAGCTCGCGAAGGCGTTCGCGAAGAAGTACCCGGACATCAAGCTCGACTACCAGTCGGCGGGGGCGGGCAAGCTGATGGCGAAGATCGCCGCCGAGCGCGAGTCGGGCAAGATCCTCGCCGACGTGCTGTGGACGAGCGAGGTGCCCGACTTCTACCAGCTGAAGGCGCAGGGGATGCTGCTGCCCTACGTGCCCGCCGAGATCAAGTCGCTGCTCAATCCGCTGCCCGAGTACGACGGCTCGTTCACCGCGGTGCGGCTCGGCACGCTCGGCATCGCCTACAACACCAGGCTGGTGAAGGAGCCGCCCAAGGCCTGGGCCGACCTGCAGAAGCCCGCGTTCAAGGGCGCCTACGGCATCGCCAATCCGGGCCTGTCCGGCACCGCGTTCATGAGCGTCGCGCTGCTGGAGAAGACGTTCGGGTGGAAGTACTTCGAGGCGCTGCGCGCCAACGGCGCGAAGATGGGCAAGGGCTCGGGCCAGGTCGTCGACGACACGGCGTCGGGCGACCTCGTGGCGAGCCTCGCCGTCGACTACATCACGCTCGACAAGATCGACAAGGGCGCGACGCTGGCGCTGGCGTTCCCGCCCGAGATGCTGGTGATCCCCAGCCCGATCACGATCTTCAAGGGCAGCCCCAATATCGAGGCGGCGAAGAAGTTCGTCGACTTCGTGCTGTCGAAGGAGGGCCAGACCATCATCGCCAACGAGGGCACGCTGCCGGTCAGGAGCGACGTCAAGGTGCCGGAGAAGTACAAGCTGCCGACGGTCGAGGAAGCCATGAAGCGCGCGATGAAGGTCGACTATCCGGCGATGATGGCGAGCAAGGAAGCTACCATCAAGAAATTCACCGAGATCATGCAGAAGTAGGCGGGCGGCTTCCGCCCAACGTCCACGTCGCGCGAACCCGCGTTGGCGAACGTCCGCATCACGGGCCTGGGCAAGCGCTACGGCGCGCACCAGGTCCATTCGGGGCTGGTACTCGAGATCGCCGACGGCGAGTGCTTCACGCTGCTCGGCCCCTCGGGCTGCGGCAAGACGGTGCTGATGCGGCTGATCGCGGGCTTCGAGGCCCCCGACGAAGGCACGATCTCGATCGCCGGCGACGTCGTCGCCGACGCCGCGACCGGTGCATCGGTGCCGACCGACAAGCGCGGCATCGGCATGGTGTTCCAGGACTACGCGGTCTGGCCGCACATGTCGGTGTTCGACAACGTGGCCTACCCGCTGAAGATCGCCCGCACGGCGGCCGACGCCCTCAAGTCGCGGACGCTGGCGGCGATCGCGCAGGTGGGCCTCGCGGGCCTCGACGCGCGGCTGCCGTCGCAACTCTCCGGCGGGCAGCAGCAGCGCGTCGCGCTGGCGCGGGCGCTGGTGTCCGAGCCGCGCCTCCTGCTGCTCGACGAGCCGCTCAACAACCTCGATGCCAACCTGCGCGAGGAGATGCGCTTCGAGATCCGGGCGCTGCAGAAGAAGCTTGGCATCACGGTGCTGTTCGTCACCCACGACCAGGAAGTCGCGCTGGCCATCGCCGACCGCATCGCGGTGATGGACAAGACCGGGCGCCTGCGGCAGGTCGGCACGCCGGAGGAGATTTACGGCAGCCCGGCCGACGACTTCGTGTTCCGCTTCCTCGGCGTCACCAACCTGCTCCCCGTTGTGCGCGACGGCAGCGCGTGGCGGCTGGGCGACACGAACCTGCCGTGGACGGGGCCGCCGCCCGCGCGCGCCGACGCGCGGCTCGCCGCCGGCTTCCGCCCGGGCGACGTCGTGCTGTCGCGCGACGGCCCGGGCCTCCCCGGCACCATCCGCCGCGCGAGCTTCCTCGGCGCCCGGTTCGACTACCTGATCGACATCGCCGGCACCGCGGTGCGCGCGGACCTGCCGAGCCACGACTGCCTCGCGCGCGGCCTGCTGTTCGCCGAAGGCGACCGCTGCCGCGTGAACTTCCACGCGCTGCAGTGGTTCGACGGCAGCGCGATCGCGGCGGCGGCGCCATGAGCGCCATTCCCGCGTGGCGACGGTCCTGCGGCGGCAATGGCGCCCGCCCCGCGTCCGGTCCCGTAGCCCGGGTTGAGCGCACGACGCAAGCGTTCGGGGGCAGCGCCGTCCGCATGCGGGGCTTCGGCACGGCGCAGCTGCTGCTCGCGATATCGGTCGCGATCCTCGTGATCTTCGTCGCGTTCCCGGTGCTGCTGATCTTCGTCAACGCGTTCTGGGTCGACGGCCGCTTCAACGTCGCCGACGTCGTCAAGGTGCTGCAGCAGAAGGAGACCTACAAGGCGCTCGGGAACTCGCTGTTCCTCGCCTCCGGCGTGACCGTCACCGGCACGATCGTCGGCACGTTCTTCGCGTGGCTCGTCACGCGCACCGACCTGCCGTGGAAGGGCGCGATGAAGGTGCTGTTCCTGGTGCCGTTCATGCTGCCCGCGTTCATCGGCGCGCTGGCGTGGAAGATGCTGCTGTCGCCGCGCGCCGGCTACATCAACCGCTTCTGCATCGACGTGCTGGGCTTCGACGGACCGGTGTTCGACATCTACACCTACGGCGGGATCATCCTCGTCGAGACGATGTACCTGTTCCCGTTCGTCTTCATCCAGGTGAGCGGCGCGCTGGAGCGGATGGACCCGACGCTGGAGGAGTCGGCACGCATCTCGGGCGCGGACCTCTTCACGATCACGCGCAAGATCACGATCCCGCTGGTGCTGCCGTCGATCCTGTCGGGCGCGCTCCTCATCATGCTGTACTCGATGGCGCACTTCGGCACGGTCGCCGTGCTGGGCATCGAGGTCGGCATCTACAACATCCCGACGCTGATCTACGAGAAGATCCACCAGAGCGCCGGCAGCTTCGGCTCGATCCGGACGGCGACGGTGCTGGCGTCGATCCTCGTCCTCACTGCGGCGCTGATCCTGTGGCTGCAGAACCGGATCCTGTCGAAGGGCCGCTACCAGATCATCGCCGGCAAGAGCTTCCGCCCGACCGAGATCAAGCTCCGCGGGCTGCGGCTGCCGCTGTTCGCGCTGTGCCTCGCCTACATCGGCTTCACCATCGTGCTGCCCACCGTCACCATCTTCCTGGTGGGTGGCCTCAAGACCTACGGCCTGCCGTTCACGCTGGAGAACCTGTCGCTCGCCAACTACCGCTACATCCTGTTCGACTGGGAGCTGACGCGGGGCGCGATCTGGAACAGCCTCACGCTGGGCCTCTCGGCGGCGCTGATCACGATGTTCGCCGGCGTGGTGATCTCGTACGTGATCGTGAAGATGAAGGTGCGCGGCAAGGGCATCCTCGAGTTCCTCGGCATGCTGCCGTTCTCGGTGCCGGGGTCGGTGATCGCGCTGGGCGTGATCCTCGCGTGGAGCGGCAAGTTCGGCGTCAACCTCTACAACACCGTCTGGATCATCCTGGTCGCCTACATCGCCCGCTACATGGCGTTCTCGCTGCGCGCCAACTCCGCGGCGCTGGAGCAGGTGCACGATTCGCTGGTCGAGGCGGCGCGGGCGTCGGGCGCGACGATGTGGCAGGCGCTGCGCGACGTGGTGCTGCCGCTGGTGCGACCCGGGATGCTGGCCGCGTTCTTCCTGATCTTCCTGCCCGCGCTGCGCGAGCTGACGGTGTCGGTGCTGCTCTACGGGCCGACCACGCGCACCATCGGCGTCGCGATCTACACGCTGAACGAGGACGGCGAGACCGTCTATTCGGCGGCGCTGGCCGGCATCGCGCTCATCATCATCGTGGTCGGGGAGACGTCGATCAAGCGCCTCCTCAAGCGATTCGGCAAGGCGGCATAGCGACCATGGCCACCCTCGAACTGCGACAGGTCACCCGGCGCTTCGGCAACGTGACCGCGGTCGACCGCCTGGACCTCGACGTCGGCGAGGGCGAGTGCGTGGCGATGCTGGGGCCCTCGGGCTGCGGCAAGACGACGACGCTGCGGATGGTCGCCGGCTTCGAAGACCTCGACGACGGCGAGATCCGCGTTCGCGACCGGCTGCTGTCGTCGCGGCGGACCAACTTCTACCTGCCGCCCGAGCAGCGCAACTTCGGCATGGTGTTCCAGGCGTTCGCGGTGTGGCCGCACCTGTCGGTGTTCGAGAACGTCGCGTTCCCGCTGCGGGTGCGCAAGCTTCCGCGCGCCGAGATCCTGCAGCGCACGAAGGACGCGCTGGCGCACACGAACCTCACGGATGTCGCCGACAGCAAGCCGGATGACCTCTCCGGCGGCGGCAAGCAGCGCGTGGCGCTCGCCCGTGCGCTGGCGATCCGGCCCGACGCGATGCTGCTCGACGAACCGCTGTCGAGCCTCGACCCGCATTTCCGCGAGGAGATGCGCTTCGAGATCAAGGACCTGCAGCGCCGCTTCGGCTTCTCCATCCTGTACGTGACGCACGACCAGTCGGAGGCGATGGCGCTCGCCGATCGCATCCTCGTGATGCGCGCCGGCGTGGTGCAGCAGATCGGCACGCCGCTCGACGTCTACACGGCGCCGGCCAATCGCTTCGTGTTCGAGTTCATCGGGCTGTCGAACTGCCTCGACGTCGCCATCACCCCGGCGGGGATCGCCGTCGACGGCATGGCGGTGCCCGCGAGCGCGGTCGCGCCGCCGCCGGCCGCGCTCGCCGCTGCCGGCGCCGCCGTGCTCGCCACGCGGCCGACGGAAGTCGATTTCGTCGACGCCGGCGGCGTGCCGGGCGTCGTCGCGCGCAAGGCGTTCCTCGGCGAGACGGTCGACTACCGGATCGCCGTCGGCGAGCGCGAAGTCCGCGTCCAGAAATCCCGGCACGTGCCGGGGCCGCGCGAAGGCGAGGCCTGCCAGCTCGCGTTTCCGCGGCCGCGCTGGTATTGATTCGTCGGTGTCCCGTAGCCCGGGGCGCACGGCGACGCGGTCGGCAGGCCGCCAGGGCCACCGTGCGCTCACGCACAGACGACGGATCGCCGACGGCCCAAGCTTGGGGTTCAACTGGCGGCAACGCCGGCCAACCCAACAGCACAGAGGTGAACACCATGCTCTATACCATCGCAGTCGTACTGCTGATCCTCTGGCTGCTCGGCCTCGTGACCTCCTACACGCTGGGCGGCTTCATCCACATCCTGCTCGTGGTCGCCATCGTGATGGTGCTGGTCAACCTGATCACCGGGCGCCGCACGTTGTGACGCGGCGGCCGGCCCGCATCGCCGCACTGCAGGCCGACGCGGTCGCGAGGACCCGTGCGGCAGGCAAGGCGACCGACGACTACGTCCATGCCAATCCGTGGCGGGTGATGGCGCTGTGCGGCGTCGGCGGCCTCGTGCTAGGCTCGTTGCTCGCGCGCAGCGACAGCACGCACGACTGAACGGCGCTGCGGCGAAGCGTGCCGCGGGGGCTGCGCGCCGGACAACCGAAACGGCCGCGCCACGCGGCGAACCGCCGATGATCGAACCCATCCTGCTCGCCGCCGCGTGCCTCTACACGTTCGAGGGGCAGCGCCGGCTGACCAACGCCAGCAGCTTCTTCTTCGAGCGTGACGGGAGGCTGTTCCTGGTGACGAGCCGGCACGTGCTGCGGGACGCCCCCAGCGGGCACTGCCCCGACCGCATCGAGATCGAGCTCCACACCGACCCGGCGAACCTCGCCCGATCAACCGGCTTTTCGATTCCGCTCTACCGCGGCGGCCAGCGGGCGTGGCGGCAGGCGCAGGACAGCGGCGGGCCGGTCGACGTGGCGGTGATGGAAATCGAACGGGCCGCGCTGCCATCGCCCGCGGTCTACCGCGCATTCACGCCGCACAACCTGCCCGGCCCTGACGACGTGGTGGAGGTCGGCGCGTCGGTACTGGTGGTGGGCTTTCCACTCGGCTTCCACGACACGCTGCACCACATGCCGGTGGTGCGGCACGCGGTGGTCGCGTCGTCGTTCGGGTTGCGCTTCGACGGCGCGGGCTACTTCCTGACCGACGCGCGCACGCACCGCGGCACCAGCGGCGCGCCGGTCGTGATGCGTGCCGCGCCGCCGGGCCGGGGCGACGACGCGCTGCCGTGGCTGCTGCTCGGCGTCCATTCGGGGCGGCTCGACGTCGGCACGCGGGACCGGCAGCAGGACGAGGCGCTGGGACTCAACTGCGCCTGGTATGCCGACATCCTGCTGACGCTCACCGCGGGCGACGACGCGTCCTGACGCGGACCCGTCGCCGCGCCCGGCTCGCCGCAAGGGACGACGGCCCCTCGTGCGGAGGGGCCGTCGCATTGCCGGGCGCCGGGCGCCCGGCATCCTTCGCCGCGGACTACTTCAGCCGCATGTCGTTCTTGACCGACTTCACGCCGCCGACGTTGCGCGCGACGTTGACGGCGGTGGTTTCGGCCGCGGCCGAGCTCACGAAGCCGCTCAGCTGGACCACGCCCTTGAACGTCTCGACGTTGATCTCGGCCGACTTCAGCGTGGGTTCGTTGAAGATCGCCGCCTTCACCTTGGTGGTGATCGCGGTGTCGTCGACGTATTCGCCGGTGCCTTCCTTCTTCGACGTCGAGGCGCAACCGAGCGCCGTTGCGACGAACAGGATGCCGACGAAGGTTGCCAGTTTGCGAGTGAAGCTTGTCATGATGATTCCCTAGAATGAACAGCTGCGCGGCTATCGCACGGAGTTACAGGCGCCCCATCAGGAACAGGACGAGCACGATTACGAGGATGACGCCGACGATCCCGCTGGGGCCGTACCCCCAACTGCGGGCATGCGGCCATGCGGGCACGACGCCGACGAGCATCAGGACCAGGACGATCAACAGGATGGTGCCGAGACTCATGATTCATGCTCCTTGGCGGGCGCCCCCGCTTTGTCGTTGCCGGAGCTTTCGCGGTGCGCCACCGTCAACATAGCCGCTGCGACGCGCGCGTTCCGTGCGGTGTCGCACCAAGAGGGTCGCAGGGTGTTCGGGCGTGCGTGGGCCCCCCGGGTTTCGCTGGCGCTCAACCCGGGCTACGAAAGGCGACGCGTGTCGGGGTCGTCAGCGCGGGGCGAGCAGCCCGCTCTGGAGCAGCATGCCGGTGACGTCGTTCGCGAACAGCGGCGCGTCCTGCCGCAGTGTCGACGGGCTGTACGTCGGCGGGTTGAAGGTCCACACCGGGCGCGCGGTGCGCACGTCGAACAGCGTGGTGTAGATCGTCGCGGCCTGGTAGTCCTGGCTGACGAGGCCGGGTTCGTACCAGCCGACGTACATGTCGGGACCGGCCTGCGCGACGGCACCGACGCCGTAGCCGAGGGTCGACTGGGTGGTGAAGCCGGTGATGCGCACGAGCAGCGCCGCGTCCGCGCCCGCCTGCGCCACGGCCGCGCGCATCGTCGCCTCGTCCGGCGTGCGGCCGGAGGGCACGTACTGCCAGCCGGGCACGGCGACGATGCCCGCGCCCTGCAGCGTCGACACCATCAGGTCCTCGAAGCCGCGCTGGTCGGTGAGGCTGTTCGCACTGAGGCCGACGACGAAGACCTTCCGGAACGGCGGGCCGTTGTACGCGGGGTCGCGCCAGGTCGTGGTCGCGAGGGGACCGGGAACCGCCGCGCAACCGGCGACGAGCGCGACGGCCGCGAGGCAAAGGAAGGTACGGAGCGAACGAATGGACAAGCGCATCTCCTGGTTCGGCATGGGGTGGGCGGGACGGGTTGCGGGCAACGCGAGCCGTCGGCCGCGGGGCCCGCGGCAAGGCGGTTCCCCAGCGCGGTCGGTGGCGGCGGGTGCCGGTTCGCGACGATCGACCAAGGATATCACCGCGCCCCGCCGTCATCGCCGATGGCGGCGGCGCGCTCGCCGGCCGGGAGCTGCTGCAGCCGGCGCACCAGCGCCCGCTTTTGCGCCGCGGTCAATTGCTTGATCGCGTACTCGGCGCGGCTCGCCGCGCGCTGGTCCGGGTAGGGAATCTCGACCAGGATGGAAAGCGGCGGATGCGATCGCGTGAACCGTGCGCCGGTGCCCCGCCGGTGGGCGGCAAAGCGGGCCGCGACGTCGCGCGCGATGCCGGTGTAGATGGCCGCGCCTTGGCATTCCAGGAGGTAGACCGACCAGGGCGCATCGGCGCGGGCCTGCGCCGCAAGCATCCGCGCGCTGGGCGGCGGGTCGGTCCGCTTGAGGTGACTGCTGCAGCCCGCGCGGCAGTCCGAGGCGCCGAAGCCCGCCGCCGCCATCGTTCCGGGCGTGGCCTGGTGCAGCGCGCATTCGGCCACGGTGGAGCGCAGGACGCGCTCCACCGTCACGCCGGCGGCCGCCAGCAGGTAGTCGATGTGCCAGCGCAGCGTCTTGTCGGCGGCGAGATGCCGGGCGATCCGCGCTTCGAGGTTTTTTCGCGCGCTGCCGGTATAGACGTAGGCGCCGCGCGGGAAGTCAAAGGCACCGAGACGCCCGACCTCGAGCGTCAACCGCCGCGCGACGCGGATGTGCAGCTGGTACGAAATGCATGCGTCGGCGGCGGGTGGCATGGCGGCAATCCGGCAAAGCGACGCGGCTCGCCGCGGGCATCGGGCCGCGGTGCCGGGTCGCGCGTGCGGCGATTATGCAACAGTCATTAAAGATTCGGCCTGGTACCGGAGTTTGCAGTTGACGCGCCCGAGCGCCCGCAGAAATACTTTGCTCCAAGTTATGCGTGATAATCATCCGCCCTGCTGCCGATGCGCCGCCCGCCGTCGGTTGCGTGGCTGGCGGAGCCTGCAATGCATTCCCCGGGGAGCAGAAGCATGCACAGCACTAGCTTGACGGGCATGGCGTTCCTGCTGTGCGCCGCAGCCGGCGCGGCGTCGGCGCAGACCGCCTCGACACTGCCCGCGCCCGGCCAGTTCACCCTCGGCGCCGAGGCGCTCCTCTGGTGGTTCAAGGACAGCCCGACGCCGGTGCCGCTCGTCACCAACGGCGTCATCGGCGAACCGGGCACGCAGGTGTACCTGGGCGGGGGAGGCGTCAACACCGGCGCCAATCCGGGCTTCCGGATCACCGCGGGCTACGGCCTCAACGAGCGCTCGGCCCTCGAAGGGAACGTCTTCTACGTCCCGACGCGCTCGACCAGTGCCGGCGTGTCGTCGACCGGCAAGCTCGGCTCGACCGACCTGGTCATCCCGTCCATCGACGCGCTGACCGGGCTGGAGAGCGGCACCGAGATCTCGTTCTCGCCCATCTACAAGGGCAGCGCACGCGTCGAGCTTTCCAACAGCCTGCTGGGAGCCGAATTGAACGGCGCGTGGGCATTGGCCCCCGCCGGCGCATGGCGGCTGGACGCGATAGGCGGCTTCCGGTACCTGCGCCTCAAGGAGAGCTACAGCTTCACGACGGACAGCACTTACATCCCGCCGTACCCAAACGACATCTGGTACACCAACGACGATTTCGACACCACCAACAATTTCTACGGCGCGCAGGCCGGCCTGCGCGCCAGCATCGACTAGGGCGGCTTCTTCGCCACCGGCACCGCGAAGGTCGCGCTCGGCGCGATGGTGCAGAAGGTCGACGTCAACGGCTCGCTCGTCACCAACGACTACACGAACTTCGGCCCGACGGTGACCTACCCCGGCGGCTACTTCGCGCTGCCCACCAACATCGGCAGCTACTCGCACACGGCGTTCGCCGTGGTGCCCGAAGTGGCGCTGAACGTGGGTTACCGGATCACGCCCGCGGTCTCGCTGTTCGCCGGCTACTCGTTCATCTACGCGAGCAGCGTCGTGCGCCCGGGCAACCAGATCAGCCGCAACATCAACTGGACGCAGAGCACCTCCTACACGGAGGACCCGAACGCGAAGCTGAAGGGGCCTGCGCTGCCGACGTTCCAGTCCAACGACTCGTCCTTCTGGGCGCAGGGTTTCAACGTGGGCCTCGCGGTCCGTTTCTAGAGAGCATCCCATGATGAACTCGACATTCACGACGCTCACCCTCGCCTTGCTGGCGGCGGCAGGCCTGCAGGCCGGCACCGCGCAGGCGCAGCGGGCCGTCGACAGCTGCGGTGCCGACGGCAAGCTTCGCCCCGCGTCGCAGGCCGGCGTCAACCTGGTGATCAAGGGCGATCCCGGCCCGAACGGCACCATCGTCCCCAAGACCTGCACGGTGCCTGCCGGCACCTACAAGTTCGGCAACGTGAACATCCTCGAGGGCGGCACGCTGGATTTCGCCGATGCCGTGATCGACTTCTGGTCCAGCGGCATCCTCGTCGAAAAGGGCGGGACCCTGAGCGGGGGCACGGTCGACAAGCCCATTGGCACCGGGAACGGCATCGTCACCCTCCACCTGTGGGGCAAGGACGCCAACGCGGCCGGGACCCTGCCCGATGTCGAGGGCCAGGGCATCGCCTGTCTCAGCGAATCGGCCAAGGACACGCCGGAGAACCCGCCGGCCGACAAGCCGGCCGCGCCGTGCGGCATCCCGTATGGCCTGTGGTACCAGAACCTCGACACGGCGATGGCGATGCCGGTGCCGCCGGCGCAGGCAGTCAAGATCTCCGCGGTGACGCTCCCGCAGGGCGAGAGCTATCCGCCCGGCCGGACCGACGACTACTTCTATGCATACGATCCGCTGTTCTACGACGGCGCGGCAGAGCCCCTGACCAAGCGCGTCGGCTACTTCGGCTACAAGGTCCTCGGCGTCTCGTACGGCGGCAGCCTGAAGCTCCACGGCAAGAAAGGCGGCACCTACGCCGCGCTCGATGCGAATTGCAAGGCGTCGCCGTCGACCAGCGGCTCCAGCTGGGCGCGCCTGGCGAAGACGGTGCTGCCGACCGACCCGCTGCCGCACACGGTCACGTTCGACCGGACGCTCACGCTGAAGAAAGGCGACCGAATCGTCGTCACGACGACCGACTACCTGCCGGGGCATTCCGAGGAGATGACCGTGTCGGCGGACGTCGCCTGCAGCGACACCGTCACCGTGGACGAGAAGTTCCAGTACATCCACAACGGAGAGACTTATCCGCTCGGCGCGGTCGCTGGCCGCGTCGGCCTCGATCCAAAGCTGCAGGCGGCCGGCGCCGACACGCGCGCCGCAGTCGGGGTGCTCACGCGCAGCATCCGCATCGTGTCGGGAGGTGACGCGCTCGGCGAGAAATTCCCGGACGAGCCGGCGTGGGTGGCCAACCAGCCGCCCCCGCCGCCCGGCTACTTCTTCGGCGGCCACGTCGTCGCCCGCCAGGGGTTCCGGACCTTCGAGGTGCAGGGCGTGGAGTTCCGGCAGCTCGGGCAGGGCGGCAAGATCGGCCACTATCCGGTCCACTTCCATCATGCGCGGCGCACGACGGCCGGCACGATCCTCGCCGACTCGTCGATCAACGAATCGATGACGCGCTTCGTGGTCATCCATGGCACGCAGGACGTGACGCTCGCGCGCAACGTCGGCTACAAGTCGATCGGCCACGGCTTCTACCTCGAGGACGGCACCGAGATCAACAACGTGCTGACCGCCAACCTCGGGGTCTTCGCCCGCGCCGCCGTCCAGAACGCGCAGAACCCGCGGCAGGTACCCGGCATCCTGGCTGCGCCCGATCTCCACGCCTCGCAGGGCAAGGACGTGGAGTATCGCTCCGACTACCAGTATCCGACGGTGTTCTGGATCATGAACGCCTACAACGACTTCAAGGACAACATGGCCGCCGGCGCCGGCAGCTGCGGCGTCTGCTACTGGCTGCTGCCCGGCTACAACAGCGGCATGTCGCGGGAGATGCAGTGGGCGTCCTACGCGTCGATCCAGAGCGTCAAGGATCGCGCCGGGATGGCGCCGCTGAAGTCGTTCGTCGGCAATGCCTGCACGACCGCGATGACGTCGTTCCAGACGATCAAGGACACCGAGGTGTGCCAGGGCATCGGCCCGGGCGCCGTCAACGGCGACGTCGCCTTCCCGCACCCGCTCAACCTGCCGCCGATCAGGAATCCGCTCGCCCCGCGCAAGGACCCGCCGCCGGGGACCACCGACGCCGCGAAGGTCCAGCAGTACGTGGCGGCGGCCGACGCGTACTACCCGAAGATCGCCGACGGAGGCCATTTCCCGACGCAGTGCACGGGCGATGACTGCAGCACCGAGCCGCCCCGGTGCAGCGCCGGGAACGAAGCGGCCTGCATGGTCACCGTGCTCGACCACTACACGACGTCGTTCAACTGGGCGCCGTTCAACTTCGCGGCGATCTGGCTGCGGCCGCAGTGGTACCTCGTTACCGACAGCGTCATCACCGACGTGCAGCAGGCCGGCCTCACGATGGTCACCGGCGGCGGCTACAGTGACTCGGACGTCATCCCCGGGCACTGGGCGCTGGTGCGCAAGACAGTGTTCATCGGCAACACCCAGGATTGCGAGGATTGCAAGATCACGGAAAGCCCGTACGCGTCGAACGGCGGCCCGTTCAATCCCAGGAGCCGCCTGCTCTGCGCGATGGACAAGGACCTCAATCGCCCGGGCGCCTATTGCCTGTCCATCGCCGAAGGCATCTCCCACCAGATGAGCAACTTCGGGATGTACCAGCGCCTGTTCAGCGTCTACGACGGGCCGGCGTTCCAGGACTCGAACGCCTACCTCAACATCAGGAAGCGGAAGATCGACGATTGCACGCCGCTGGGCTCGACGAGTGAGGGCGGCATCTGCGACCCGGCGGACAAGAGCACCGGGCGCCAGAGCGCGTGGATCGCCGGGTATGTGCTGGGCCTGCTCAAGGAGACGCCGCCGGCGCCCGCGGCGCCGTTCTGCTACATGCCCAATGCCGCGATCGGCTGGAAGCAGCCCAACGGCTTCTACTATCCGCCGGCGTTCCATTCGCAGAACCTCTTCTTCGCCGACGTCGACTATCGTCATTTCGTCATTTCACCGCGCTTTCACGAAGGCACGTACCAGCCCGATCTGGACGAGGTGTTCAAGACCTATTGCATCTGGCCGATCACGAAGACCAGGCTCCCGGACGGCAAAGAGGGTGCGCCGTACGGCACCACGCTCTTCACCGGGTTCGCGGGCAACGACCGGCAGACGGTGCTGAACGACGACGACGGCAGCCTGACCGGGTACAAGGAGACAACCGTCATCAACTTCGACCCCTTCTTCGCGTCGCCCGACGACGCGTACCAGTGCCGGTCGGACAAATCCTCGCGGACCAGCCCGTATGAGTACGTGTCGACGGTCATCTATCCGGCGTGCGTGATCGCGGGCACCTGCGCGAAGGCGCCGGTGGTGCCGCCGGAGCCGAACCCGACGCCGAACCTGAACGACGGCGACTGGAACCGGGCCTGCACCAGCGACAAGTGCTACGGCATCCCGCTGTGGCGGCAGGACCTGATGCCGAAGGCGGACAAGGGCGTGCCCAAGAGCATCCGGATGATGGGTCAGGAAACCGGTCAGCGCGGGTCCCTCACCGTCAACCACGGCACCTATTATTTCGACACGACGGTCGACCGCCAGACCCAGCTCACCGACGGCTGCACGGGCGCGGATTGCGTGATCAACGTCTTCAAGAAGAACGAGGCCTACTACCTGTTCCTGATCTTCGCCAAGGAGACCACGGCGCAGAAATATCGGTTCTACGTGGGCGACCCGAGCTTCGATCTTTCCAGCATCAAGCTGGTGCGCGGGGACATCGGCAAGAATCCGATCGCCTGGGCCAGGGACCCGGTCACTGGCAAGCCGATCGAGTTGGACCTGCCGGCCGGCCGCGTCAGCTGGTTTGGCAGCAAGCCGGAGTCGGGCGTGGTCGAGGTCGAATTCGTCCTGGCGGACGTTCCCGGCATCGCGGCGGCGATCACGGCGGCCGAGCAGAAGAAATGCCAGCCCGCGACCTACTGCGCGTGGAACGCCGCGGCGAGCAACGGCGTGGGGCGGTGCGAAGCTGTCGGCCCCGGCGGCTTGCCCAACGGCGACAGCTCGGTGTGCCAGTGGGCGAATGCCGATCTCGATTGCCCGGACGGCGGTTGCGTGGGGTTCAAGTTCACGCTGCCCGGCGGTTTCGCGACGCGACCGAAGGGTGCGCCGAACGACCCGCGGCCTATCGCAACGTGCGTGCCGAAGGGTTCGCCGTGGACCGACCGGTCGCTCAAGGCGCAGAAGGTGTCGGACGGCACCTGCCCGGTGGATGAAGACCTGGAGGAGGAGGACTTCTGCGGAAGTCCGAGCCCGAAGTCTTACCGGGACTCGCGCCGGCCGGCCTCGCCCGTCGCGGTTGGGGTGACCCGCGGTCGGTGAGCGCGCCTTCGGCGTCCTGACGCTCGTCGCCGGCCTCGCGCTGGCGACGGCGTCGGCATGGGCCGCCGAGGCGCTCCAGCCCTGGACCGGCGGCCCGCCGCCGGCGCTGGCGCTCAAGACGCTCGCGGGGCAGGAGATCACGCTCGCCGCGTTCCGCGGGCGCACGGTCATCATCAACTTCTGGGCGACGTGGTGCGCGCCGTGCGTGGCGGAGATGCCGTCGCTGCAGCGGCTGCGCGACAGGCTGGCGCCGCAGGGCGTCGAGGTCGTCGCCGTGAACCTGCAGGAAAACGCGGCGCGGATCGGGCCGTTCGTCGCGCGTCTCGGCGTCGCGTTCCCCGTCGTCCGCGATCACGACGGCTCGGTACGCAAAGCCTGGAGCGTCGACGTCTTCCCGACGACCTTCGTCATCGGCCCCGACGGGCGCATCGCGTGGGTCGCGCGCGGCGAGGTCGACTGGGACGACGACGCAGTACAATCGAAGCTTCGCAGCCTGCGCTGAACAGCGCCGGCCGGTACCTTGCACCGATTCGCCGAACCCCGAACCCAGGAACATCGATGGACCGTCGCCATTTTCTTGCGGCAGCCGCTGCGCTGCCCCTCGTCGCCCCCCATGCCGGCCCGGCGGCTGCCCAGTCCGCCCCGGCCCGCACCTACACGCCCGTGCCTGGCGCGTGGCGGACATTCGAAGTCACGACCCGGCTCGAGATATTGTTCGCCGGCCCCGACACCAAAGCCTGGATTCCCGTCCCGGCGCTGACGTCCGACTGGCAGCAGTCGCTGCCGTCCACGTGGTCGGGCAACGTTCGGGATGCCGCTGTCTTCACCGACCCGACGTACGGCGCGAAGATGGTGCGCGCCGCGTGGGCCGACAGCGAGGCGTCGCCGGTGATCGAGGTGGTGACGCGGGTGCGCACCCGCGACCGCAGCGTCGACTGGGCGAAGAAGTCCGCGCCGGTCCTCGCGGCCGACGAGCGCGCGTTGATCACGAAGGCGCAGCATTGCCGCGCCGAAGTATGGCTCGCGGGCTATGGCTGGGTGGCGATGGATCCCGCCGACGTCGCGAAGGTGATGCGGCAGGAGACGGCGTCCTGGATCAAGGACCCGAAGGACGCGCTGGTGGCGCCCGTGTATGGCGCGCTGTTCGGCGCGTGGGAAGGCAACTGGATGGGCTACAACGACGCGCACGACCTCGCGCTGCCCGGCACCGCCGGTGCCCCCGTCCCGTTCCTGATGTACCCGCAGGCCGAGGCGCGCGGCGAGCGCGTCGACAGCCTCGACCCCGACACCTTCAAGTACCGGATCACGGCGCGCGAAATCACCGCCTGACGGCGGCGGGTAGCGCGGCGAGGGGCCCGTATCGCGCGGTCCCGTCAGGCAATCACGCCGGCATCGCGCAGCGCCTTCTGCTCGTCGCTGCCGAGCCCCAGCAGCTCGCCGAACACGTAGCCGTTGTCGGCGCCCAGCGCCGGCGCCGGCGACGACTCGCCGCGCCAGCCGCGCGCGTCGCGCCACGGCAGCGGGGCCTGCTCGACGCCGTCGGCAACGGTGCGGAACGCGCCGCGGAGGACGAGATGCGGGTCCACGGCGACCTCGGCGATCGCGCGCGAGCGGGCCGCCGCGATGCCGGCGCCCAGCAGCTTGGCTTCGGCGGCGGCGGCCGGCTGCGTCGCGAGCCACGCGGCGACGCGCCGGTTGACGTCCGCCTTGTGGCGCAGCCGGCCGTCGTGGCTCGCCCATGCGCCGGTCGCGGCGAGTGCTTGCTCGCCCATCATCTCGCACAGCGCGCGCCACTCGTCGTCGGTCCGGACCGACAGCGCGAGCCAGCTGTCGCAACCGGCGCAAGGGAAGCAGCCGGAAGGCGCGGCGCCCGGCTCGCTGTCGCTGCCGGTCTCGGCGGGCGGCTGGTGCAGCGCGGCGCGGAGCAGGGCGCCGGGCAGGAGCGCGACGGTGCTCTCCAGCATCGACAGGTCGACGACCATGCCTTCGCCGGTCTGCGCGCGGTGCCACAGGCCGGCCAGCACCGCGAGCACCTCCCACAGCGCGGTCATCGGGTCGGTCCACGCCGGCAGGATGCCCATCGCCTCCAGCCCCGGATTGAGCGTGCCCAGCATGCTGACGCGGCCGCTGTAGCCCTGCAGCAGCGAGCCGTAGGCGAGCGCGTCGCGCTGCGGCCCGGTGCGGCCCAGCCCCGAGGCCGACACGAACACGATGTCGGGCCTGGCCTTGGCGAGGTCGGCGTAGGCGAGCCCGTACTTCTGCAGCACGCGCCCGGAAAAATTCTCCACCACGACGTCGCTTTCGGCGACGAGGCGGCGCAGCAGTGCCTGGCCTTCGGCGCTCGCGATGTTGAGCGTGCAGCTCTTCTTGTTGCGGTTGACGCCGCCGTACATGCCGCCGCGCTGCGAGAACTCGGGCCGCGTCGACGATTCGATCTTGATGATCTCGGCGCCCATGCCGCCCAGCATCTTGGTCGCCATCGGGCCCGCCATCACCCAGCTGAAGTCGACGACCCGCACGCCGGAGAGCCGGAACGGCCGCCATTTGCGTCGGGCGCCGGCCGCAGCCGGCACGGCGGCCTTCGCCTCGCCCAGCGCCGGCGCGGCGACCGCGTGGCCGCGGGCGAGGGTGGCCCCCGTCGTCGCCCGCATCAGGAACGGCAGGCCCGGCACCGGCACGGTCGCGCCGGGCGCCACCTGCAGCGCCGAATAGAACTCGCGCGCTGCCAGCTGCGCGTTGGCGACCATGTCTGCGGCGTTGCTGACCGGGAAGCACGCGACGCGTTCCTCCTGCGCGCGCGCGAACACGTCGGCCCGCCGCTGCGTCGCCGCCCACGCCGACATCTTCTCGCCGATGGCGACCGCATGGGCCGCGCGGATGGCGCGGTCGCCGCAAAGCGCCGCGTCGGCGCTCCAGTCCGGATGGCCCATCACCTCCAGCCAGCGCGCCCACTGGTGGTCCTCGCGCGGCGACACCATGATGGCGCCGTCGGCGCACTGCAGCAGCCAGACGAGCCCGCCCGCGACCATCGTCGGCTTGGCCGGGTCGCGCTGGCGGCCGGGCGGCGCGATGCCGGCGCGCCAGTCGCCGAACGGCTCGACCAGCAGGTAGGAGAAGAAATCCTCGGCCGCGAAGTCGACCTGCGGCGCCGGCTGCCCCGGCACGATCTCGCTCATCGCCCACAGCGCGGCATTGGCCACGACGATGCCGGCGGCGAGCGTGCCCTCCCAGTCGGCGCAGGCCATCGGCGGCGTCCTGGCCGGATCGGTCACGGGGCAGGCCTGGTGGTACGCGAAGCCGGCCGCGTGCTGGACGACGTACGGCGAGCTGGGCTGCGTCGCGCGTGGCCCGACGATGCCGTGCGGCGTCACGCAGACGGTCACCGGGCGCGACGCCGGCGCGAGCGCGGCAACGGCAGGCGGGAGCGCCGACGCGCCGGGCGCATCGGGCGAGGCGATGACGATGTCGCTCCACGCGACGAGGTCGCGCAGCACCTTCTGGCCTTCGGTGCTGCCGGCGTCGATACCGACGCTCTTCTTGTCGTAGTTGAGGTAGCCGAACAGCGCGCTGTCCTCCGCCGACGCCGGAACCGCGAACGGTTCCATGCGGCGCGCCGGATCGCCGCCGGCCGCCGGTTCGACCTTGACGACGTCGGCACCGAGGTTAGCGAGCAGCCGCGCGCCGAAGGCCGCGGCGACGTCGCTGCCGATCTCGACGACGCGCAGCCCGGCGAGCGGACGCAGGCTCATCGCGACCGCCGCCGGGCGGCGCTGCAACGGGGGATCACGGGATACGCCGGGAGAGCGCTCAACGCGCCCGGTACCGCGCGAGGGAGCCGCTTTTCATCAGCTTGCCGGGGAGCTCGTGGCCCACCATGCCCTCGACATGCCGCGCGACGTCGATCAGTTGCTCGAGGTCGACCCCGGTGTCGATGCCCATTTCCTCGCACAGGAACACGAGGTCCTCGGTGCAGACGTTGCCGGCGGCGCCCTTGTTGCCCGCGAACGGGCAACCGCCCAGGCCCCCGACCGACGAGTCGAACACGGCGACGCCCAGGCTCATCGCCGCCGACGCGTTGGACAGCGCCGTGCCGCGCGTGTCGTGCAGGTGCAGCCGGATCTCGAGGTCGGGCCAGCGCTCGCGCACCGCGCCGACGAGGCGCCGCGTCTGCTCCGGGTTGCCCCAGCCCATCGTGTCGGCGAGGCTCGTGCGGCGCAGCGTGCAGCCGTGGTCCGCCATCACCGCGGCGCCGCGCGCCAGGAGCAGGACGACCTTCGCCACCGGCACCGGCCCTTCGAAATTGCAGCCGAAGGCGGCCGGGATGTGCAGGTCGTCGACGGCGATGCCCACGTCGCGGTACTGCGCGATCCACACCGGGAAGTCCTGCAGCGTCTCGTCGATCGTCTTGTTGGTGTTGCGCTTCGAGAACGTGTCGGTCGCGGTCAGCATCAGCTTGCCCGTCACCGTGACGTGGCCGTTGGCGACCGCGCGGTCGAGGCCCTTGGCATTGAGCCACAGCCCGTGGTACTCGACGCCGTCGCGGTAGGGCAGGCGCGCGAACACCTCGCCGCTGTCGGCCATCTGCGGCACGGCTTTCGGATTGACGAACGAGCCGACCTCGATCTCGCGCAGGCCCGCAGCGACGAGGCGTTCGACGAGGTCGACCTTCTGGTCGGTCGAGAAGATGGTCTTCTCGATCTGCAGCCCGTCGCGGGGGCCGACCTCCATGATGCGGACGGACGAGGGAAGATCTGCCATGGTTTCTGCGGTGCTCCGTGCGCTACGCGACCAGCGCGGGGTTGAACGGGTACGGCACGGCGGGGCCGTTCCGCTGCGGCACGACGACCGTCGCGGTGCCGGGCGAGCCCTCGACGCCGTTCTGGTCCTTCAACCCGATCTCGAGGCTGACGACGCCGAGCCCGCCGCGCACTTCCTTGCCGGTCACGCGGCCCCACGCCGTCAGCGTGTCGCCGGGGACGTTCATGCTGCGGTACTGGAACTTCATCTGCCACAGCCAGCCGGTCTCGCCGACCCAGTCGGTCAAAAGCTGCATCAGCACGTGCTGCTTCCACGAGCCGTTGACGAGCACGTCGGGCAGGCCGTCATGCTGCGTGGCGTAGCGCCAGTCGTAGTGGATCCGGTGCCAGTTCTCCATCGACGCCGACCACCGGATGATGTGCGCGGTGCTCATCGGGCCCTTCACTACCGTCGGGACGTCCTGCCCGATCGCGATGTCTTCGAAATACATAGCCGTGGTCTCCTCTGCTTCAGCGCATGATCTGGACGTTGACCGACTTCACCAGCGGCCGTCCGTCCGAGGTCGCGTAGTTGTCCTCGACGACGACGAAGACCATCGGCCCCTTCTTGCCCTCGCGCTGGTAGATGTCGCGGAACGTGCTCTGGCACACGATGCGCTCGCCGACCTTGGCATAGCTGTAGAACTCGTACTCGTAGCCGCCGTTCAGCACGCCCGAGAGCGGGATCGGCAGCTTGGGCAGGCCCGCGCGCATCTGGCGCGAGACGCCGTCGAAATCGGGGTCCGCCATGAGTTCGAGCGTGTCGAGCGGATCGTCCGCGCGCCGGCGGAACGCGTGCACCGGGAAGCCGGGCGGCGCCACGGGCTTCTCGTAGCGGCTGGCGGCGGCCCACTCGGCGTCCCAGTAGCGCGGATGCTGGTCCATCGTCGCGTGGAAGAAGCGGCGCACCTCGCTCGACTGCACCGGGTCGCAGGCCTCCTCCCACTTCGATTGCACGCCGATCAGCGCGCGCACTTCGTCGGTGATGTAGTTCGTGGACATTGCTCGAGTCTCCCTCCGTGGTGACGGCCGGCGCGGTCGCGCGCGTGCCGCTCGGGTTGCCGTCCGGAGCCGGCGACAACTTATTTTTCAAGCACGGAATCTAGCGGCGTATCGCCGCCGCGGGAAAGTGCCGAAGAGGCACGGGGGCCGTCGCAATCCGCGATGGCCGGCGGCCGCGGGTGGCCGCGGCCGGCACGCCGGCGGCTAGCCGTCGAGCAGCGTCGCGATCATCGCCTCGACGGCGCGCGGCCGCGGGTTCTGGCGCGGCGCGTAGAGGCGCAGCTCGCGGTTGGCCCACGGCTCCTCCAGCGTGCGCCGGATGTAGCGGCGCGAGCCCGAGTGCGTCGAGGCCACGCGGCTCGGCAGGATCGCGATGCCGAGCCCGGCCTCCACCATCCGGCATACGCCGTCGAAGCTGCCGACGGCGACGCTGATCCGGATCGGGTGGTTGTCGGCCGCCGCGCGCGCGTGCAACAGGCGGTCGAGCGCGCCGCCCGACTGGATGATGACGAGCGGGTAGGGCAGCACGTCGGCGAAGCGGACGCTGCGCCGCTTGCCCAGTTCGTGGCCGGGCGGCAGCACGACCGACAGCGGGTCGTTCGCGAGATGCCAGGACTCGATGCCGGTCGGGACGTTGATCCCCACCCCGACGCCGATGTCGGCGCGCTCGTCGAGGCAGGCGCGGATCACCTCCTCGGAGATGACCTCCTGCAGCGCGATCTCGACCAGCGGATACTTGTCGCGGAACGTATTGAGGCGCTCGGGCAGCAGGCCGACGACCGCCGACGAATTGGCGAACAGGCGCAGCGTGCCGCGCATCTCCCCGGCCTGGGTCTGGACCTCGCGGACCAGGCTCTGCAGGTCCTGCTCGAGCCGCGCGCCGCGCAGGCAGGCGATCTGCCCGGCGTCGGTCAGCGCGATGCCGCGGGCGGAGCGCACGAACAGCGGGACGCCGAACGCGTCCTCGAGATCGGCGATGCGCCGCGACAGCGCCGAAGCGGCGATGTGCTCGCGCGCAGCGGCGCGGGCGATCGAGCCTTCCTTGGCGGCGGTCATGAACAGCCGGAGGCTGTACGGATCAATGCGGCGGGTCATCTCGTTCTTCGACGCGGGGGCAGGCCGGGAGGGTCCCGAAGGAACATATTACTGGAAGCGGGGGCAGGCCATCGCAATTTGCGACGGCCCCCGTGCCTCTTCGGCACTTTCTAGAGCGGTGATACGCCGCTAAATTGCAGCCTCACCGTCGCACGAACTGACGAAGCACGACCCACGATCAGGTGCGCCAGGAGGAGCCGCAATGCGTGCGCTGCACGCGCCGTGCCGGAAGCCCCCGTTCCGCGCCGGAGCCCTCATGGGTGGTGGGCACGCCAGCCGGAATCGGCGGCGGGCCATGCGACCGGCACCGGACACGCGGACAGCGCGGCCGCGCCGGCACAGCCGTTGCGGAAGTCACCACAGGAGCGAGAACCATGAAGCTGTTCGGCAAACACCATGCGGCCGCCATCGCGCTGTGCGCGGGGATGCTGCTCCTGCCCGGCGCCGCGACGGCGCAGCCCAAGGGCACGCTGGTCATCGGCGTGCCGAGCCTGGGCGGCGAGCGGCTCGACTACACGCGGCCCTCGGGCACGACCAACGGCGAGCTCCGGCGCGTGCTGAGCCGCGAGCTGGTCGAGTTCGGCCCGAACGGCGAGTTCGTCCCGGGCGTCGCCGAATCGTGGAAGGCGAGCCCCGACGGCAAGACCTGGGACCTCTTCCTGAGGAAGGGCGTCAAGTGGCACAACGGCGACACGCTGACGGCGCAGGACGTCGTGTTCGGCGTCGAGCGGATGAAGCGGCCCGAGATCTCCGCCGGCCAGTTCGTCGCCGGCCTGCTCGACACGCTGGAGAAGGTCGAGGTCGTCAGCGACTACCAGGTCCGCTACAAGTTCAAGCAGCCGTTCCCGCTGTTCCCCTACTTCGTCAACATGGCGCTGCCGGTGCCGAAGAAGTACCTGGAGGCGGTCGGCGACGACGTGTTCACGAATTCGAAGCCGGTCGGCATGGGGCCGTTCAAGTTCGTCCGCAGCGTCAAGGGCGGCGAATACGAGTTCGAGGCGTTCGACGGCTACTACGGCAAGCAGCCGCCGTTCAAGACGCTGATCATCAAGATCATGCCGGAGAACGCCACCCGCCTCGCCGCGCTGAAGACCGGCGAGATCGACATCGCCAAGGACATCCAGGGCCGGATGCTGACCGAGGTCAAGAACACGCCCGGGCTGACGATCACGTCGACGCCGAGCGGCGCGTCGAGCTACCTCTCGTTCGCGCACCGCTACGAGAAGGACTCGCCGTGGGCCGACGTCCGCGTGCGCCGCGCCGTGGCGCTCGCCATCGACACCCAGACGATCGCCAAGACCATCTTCGTCGGCGAGGCGAGCCCGTCGGTGTTCCCCGACTGCTCGTTCTGCTTCGGCATGCCGAAGGACATCAAGCCCTTCCCGTACGATCCCGTGAAGGCGAAGGCGCTGCTGGCCGAGGCCGGTTTCCCCAACGGCATCCCGGGCGAGTGGGACATCCAGACGCAGATCTCCGGCTCGGCGCCGCTGCAGCCCGAGGTGACGCAGGCGGTCGCCGGCTACCTGTCCAAGATCGGCATCAAGACCAAGTTCCAGCTGATCGAGGGCGGCGCCTACGCCACCGCGTACAAGGCGAAGAAGCTGAAGGGGCTGCCGGTCAAGGGCAGCGGCGAGACGCGCTTCGACGTGGGTCTCAAGACCGACGTCTGGGCGGCGCGCGCCGAGTCGTGGTCGATGCTGAACGACGCCGACACCAACAAGATCTGGGACGAGCAGCTTGTCACCGTCGACGTCGAGAAGCGGCGCAAGATGCTGGAAGACGCCGTGAAGATCATCATCGCCGACGTCCGACTGGTGCCGCTGGTCGAGATCAACACGGTCTACGGCCTGTCGCCCAAAGTCAAGGAATACAAGCTGCGCAAGGGCCAGGTCTGGGTCACCGACCAGCTCGAGAACATCGTCCTCAAGTGACCGGCGAGGGCGCCGGGCGCGCGGGCAGCCCGCGTCCGGCACGCCCGCACTGACGCCGGAACGGACAACGCCCTGGATCACCCCGGATGCAGCGATACATACTGAAGCGCCTGCTGCAGACGCTGGTCACGATCTGGATCATCAGCATCGGCGTGTTCATGCTGACGCGGCTGACCGGCGACCCGGCGGACCTGATGCTGTCGCCGCTCGCGTCGGCCCAGGACCGCGACGTGTTCCGCAAGGTGTGGGGCCTCGACCAGCCGGTCTGGATGCAGTACTGGACCTACGCCACCGGCATGCTGCGCGGCGACTTCGGCACCTCGATCTACTGGGGCCAGCCGACGCTGCAGATCTTCCTCGAGCGCTTCGGCGCGACGCTGCAGCTCGCGAGCTTCGCGATCGTGCTGTCGGCCACCTTCGGCATCACGATCGGCGTGCTGTCGGCGACCAAGCCCAACGGCAGGATCGACAACTTCGGCCGCATCTTCGCGCTGGCCGGCCAGTCGATGCCGACGTTCTGGGTCGGCATCATGCTGATCCTGTTCTTCTCGGTGACGCTGCGCTGGCTGCCCACCTCGGGCACCGGCGGCCTGTCGCACCTGATCCTGCCCGGCATCACGCTCGGCTGGTACTCGATGGCGGCGTTCACGCGGCTGTCGCGCTCGTCGATGCTCAACGTGCTCGACTCCGAGTACATCAAGATGTGCCGGATCAAGGGGCTGCCCGAGCGGATGGTGATCTGGAAGCACGCGGCCAAGAACGCGTCGCTGCCGATCCTCACGCTGTTCGGTGTCCAGTTCGTCCAGTTCCTGTCGGGCTCGCTCGTCACCGAGACGATCTTCGCCTGGCCGGGCGTCGGCCGCCTGGCGGTGTGGGCCGTCTACAACCGCGACTATCCGGTCGTGCAGACGATCGTTTTCCTGGTGGCGACGGGCTACCTGTTCGTCAATCTGTTCATCGACATCCTCTACGCGTACATCGATCCGCGCATCCGCTATGAATGAGCGCCGCCCGAAGCGCGAAGGCCGGGGCGCGCCGCCCGGAGGTGCCGTCCGGTGAAGCGGCTATTCGGGCTCCTGGAGGGCGTGCCGAAGTTCCCGCTCGCGATCCTGCTCGTGGTCGTCACGGCGGCGATCTTCGGGCCGTGGATCGTCCCGTTCGATCCGGAGGAAAGCAACCTCATCGAGCAGTTCCTGCCGCCGATCTGGAAGGAGGGCGGCTCGCTCGTCCACGTGTTCGGCACCGACCACCTCGGCCGCGACGTGCTGTCCCGGCTGATCGTCGGCGCCCGGATCTCGCTCGTCGTCGGGCTGCTGGCCGTGCTGTTCTCCGGCTTTGTCGGCACGCTGGTGGCGATCACCGCCGGCTACCTGGGCGGCGTCCACGACGCGATCCTGATGCGGATGACCGACGCGATGCTGTCGATGCCCTACCTCCTCATCGGCGTCGCGCTGGCCGGCATCCTCGGGCCGGGGATGCTCAACCTCGTCGTCGTGCTGGCGGTGCTGGGCTGGGCGTCGTACGCGCGCGTGATCCGCTCCGAGGTGCTGCGCCTGAAGACGCTCGACTTCATCGTCGTCGCGCGGATCACCGACTGCAGCCTGCCGCGCATCCTGTGGAAGCACATCTTCCCCAACATCGTGAACACGCTGATCGTGCTCGCGACGCTGCACTTCGGCATCGCGATCATCCTCGCCGCGTCGCTGTCCTTCCTCGGCATGGGCGTGTCGCCGCCGACGCCGGAGTGGGGACTGATGGTGGCGGAAGGGCGCGAGTTCATCGACTCGGCGTGGTGGCTGATCACGCTGCCGGGCGTGTGCATCCTGCTCACCTGCCTCGCGGCGAACCTGCTGGGCGACTGGCTGCGCCATCGCCTCGATCCCAAGTACCGGCAGCGGGCGTGACCCGATGACCTCGACTGCCACCCCGTCCGACCCGGTCCTCGCCGTCGAGAACCTGCAGACGCACTTCCAGACGCGAAGCGGCCTCGTCAAGGCCGTCGACGGCGTGAGCTTCAGCGTGGCCAAGGGCGAGACGCTCGGCATCGTCGGCGAATCGGGCAGCGGCAAGAGCATCACCGCGCTGTCGATCCTTCGGCTCGTGCCGCCGCCCGCGGGTCGCATCGCCGGCGGCCGCATCCTGCTCTCCGGCGACGACCTGCTGCGGAAGACGGAACGCGAGATGCAGGACATCCGCGGCAGACGCATCTCGATGATCCTGCAGGACCCGATGACCTCGCTCGACCCGCTGTTCACGATCGGCGACCAGGTCGCGGAGCCGATCCGCACCCACCGCAAGGCCGCGCCGTCCGGCGTGATGGCGCGGGCGGCCGAGATGCTGCGGCTGGTCAAGATCCCGTCGCCCGAGACGCGGATGCGGAGCTATCCGCACCAGATGAGCGGCGGGATGCGGCAGCGCATCGTCGCCGCGATCGCGCTCGCCTGCGAGCCCGAGCTGCTGATCGCCGACGAGCCGACCACGTCGCTCGACGTGACGATCCAGGCGCAGCTGATCGCGCTGCTGAAGGACCTGCAGCAGACGCTCGGCCTCGCGATGATCATCATCACCCACGACTTCGGCGTCGTGTCGAAGATCTGCCATCGCGTCGCCGTGATGTACGCCGGCCGCATCGTCGAGACCGCCGACGTGAAGACGCTGTTCCAGGCCCCGCGGCACCCGTACACGATCGCGCTGATGAAGTCGCTGCCCAGGCTGGGGGCCGACACCAAGCGCCTGTACACGATCGGCGGCGCGCCGCCCGACCTGCGCAACCTGCCCGCCGGCTGCGCGTTCGCGCCGCGCTGCGCGCACGCGATCGACCGCTGCCGCGCCGAATACCCGGCCGAGCGCAGCGTCGGCACGGCGCACGTCGTGCGCTGCCACCTCGTCGAAGGCGCGATGGCGGGCGCCGCGATTGCCGGGGGCGCGCCGTCATGAGCGCGCCGGGCCGTCCCAAGCGCGAATACCGGAGTGCGCAGCACGAAGGTAGTCCAGTGAGCGCCGCCGCGCCGCTCCTGCGGGTCGACGGGCTGACCAAGCACTACCCGGTGACCAAGGGCGTCGTCCGGGTGCAGCAGGTCGGCTCGGTGAAAGCCGTCGACGGCGTCAGCTTCGACGTCGCCCGCGGCGAGACAGTGAGCCTCGTCGGCGAATCCGGCTGCGGCAAGACCACGACGGCCAAGTGCGTGCTGCTGGTCGAGAAGCCCACCGGCGGCTCGGTCGTCTTCGACGGCAAGGACATCGCGCAGTTCGGGCGCGCGGAGCTGCGCGCCTTCCGGCGCTCGGTGCAGGCGGTGTTCCAGGATCCGTTCAGCTCGCTCAATCCGCGGATGCGGGTGAAGGACATCCTTGGCGAGCCGCTGGTCGTGCACGAGGTGATGGCGGGCAGCGCGCTCGCGGCCCGCGTGGCGGAGCTGCTGCAGACGGTGGGCCTTGCCGCCGACGCGGCGAACCTCTACCCGCACGAGTTCAGCGGCGGCCAGCGGCAGCGCATCGCCATCGCCCGCGCGATGGCGCTCAACCCGGCGCTGATCGTGCTGGACGAGCCGGTCTCGGCACTCGACGTGTCGGTGCGCGCGCAGGTGACGAACCTGCTGCAGGACCTGCAGCAGCAGCTCGGGCTGTCGTACCTGCTCATCGCGCACGACCTCGCGATGGTCCAGCACATGAGCAACACCATATGCGTGATGTACCTCGGCAAGATGGTGGAGACGACGACCAGCGGCGAGCTGTACCGGACGCCGCTGCACCCGTACACGAAGGCGCTCTTCTCCGCCGTGCTGCCGTTCGACCCGACGCATCCGACCGACGAGATCGTGCTGGGCGGCGAAGTGCCGAGCCCGCTCGACCCGCCGCGCGGCTGCCGCTTCCATCCGCGCTGCCCGAGCGCGATGCCGCGGTGCTCGGAAGCCGAGCCCCCGCTGCGCGAGCTCGCGCCGGGCCACCACGTCGCCTGCCACCTGTACTGAGCCGCCCAATGCCCGCATCCACCACCACCGTTCCGAGCGACCGGGCCGCGCTGCCGCTGGCTGGCATCCGCGTGCTCGACGTGTCGCACATCGTCGCCGGCCCGATGTGCTGCGTCGTGCTGGCCGACTACGGCGCCGACGTGATCAAGATCGAGCCGCCCGGCCGCGGCGAGCGCGCGCGCGGCGTGGCGCCGTTCATCACCGCCGGCGACGAGCGCGTCAGCGGTTTCTTCGGGACGGTCAACCGCAACCGCCGCGGCATCACGCTCGACCTCAAGTCCGACGCCGGCAAGGCGGCGTTCCGGGCGCTGGTCGCGGAGAGCGACGTCGTGGTCGAGAACTTCTCGCCGGGGACGATGGACGGACTGGGCCTCGGCTACGATGCGCTGCGCGCGCTCAATCCGCGGCTCGTCTACGTCGCGATCAGCGGTTTCGGCCAGCTCGAGCCCTACATCGGGCCGTGGTCGACGCGGCCGGCGAACAACGCGACGTCGCAGGCGATGAGCGGCCTGATGGAGCTCTCCGGCGACGCCGACGGCCCGCCGGCGTTCATCGGGCAGGCGATCGGCGACACGATCCCCGGCCTGTGGGCGGTGATCTCGACGCTGATGGCGCTGGAGCAGCGCCGCCGCACCGGGGTCGGCCAGTTCATCGACGTGGCGATGTACGACTCGCTCGCCGCGATGTGCTTCAACGCCGTCACCGACTATCACGTGACGAAGGTGGCGCCGCGCCGCGGCGCGTCGTGGCACGAGACGTTCTCCGACCGGCTGCCGTGCGCCGACGGCCACATCGCGGTGTCGCTGTGGGGAACGGTGCCCGAGCGCTGGCACCGGCTGTGGTCGCTGATCGGGCGCGAGGACATGCGCACGCACCCGGTCTTCGACCCGACGCATCCGGGCTGCCCGCTGTGCTTTCCGCTGGCCAAGGCCGCGCTCACGCAGTGGACGACGGCGACCACGCGCAGCGACGCGGTGACTCTGCTGATCGATCTCGGCTTTTCCGCCGGCCCGGTGCAGACGATCAAGGAGGTCTACGAGAGCGAGCAGCTCGCCGCGCGCGAGCTCTTCATCGAGATCGACGACGGGCTGGGCGGGAAGATCCGCACCGTCGGCACGCCGGTCAAGTTCTCCGGTTTCAGGCTGCCGCCGCCGCGCCGCGCGCCGCGCCTGGGCGAGCACAACGAGGAAGTCCTGCGCGCATTGCGCGGCGCCGCGGCGCCGGACGACCCGGGGCCGAAGGCAACCTAGCGCCGGCCGGCACCCGCTGCAACGCCGCGCCGGCAATGCGCGGAAGGCATCACGGCATCACGGCAACACCCGTTCAACTACGACACAGGAACGACGGCAATGGCGGAACAAGGCGAAACGAAGTACGAGACGATCCTCTACACGAAGGAAGGCCGGCGCGCGACGATCATGCTGAACCGTCCCGAGCGGCGCAACGCGACCAACACGCAGCTCTACGAGGAACTGTGGGCCGCCGCGCGCGACGCGGACCGCGATCCCGCGATCCGCGTGGTGATCCTCACCGGCGCCGGCACCGTGTTCTGCGCCGGGCAGGACAACAGCGCCAGCTCGAAGCAGGACGTCGCGGGCTACGCGCGCTACGAGGAGGCCAATCGCGGCGCGCACGCGTTCCTGCGCAGCATGTCGAAGCCGGTGATCGCGCGCGTCAACGGCCCGGCGGCGGGCGGCGGCTGCCTGATGGCGCTGCTGTCCTCCGACATCGTGGTCGCGTCGACCGCGGCCCGCTTCTCGCTGCGGGAGATCGCGTCGGGCTTGAGCGGACCGCTGCCGTTCCTGTTCAGCGTCGGCCGTCCGCGCGCGCTGTTCATGGCGATCACGGGCGCCTGGGTCTCGGCCGAGCAGGCCGAGCAGTGGGGCCTGCTCTACAAGGCCACGTCGCCGGAGACGCTCGACGCCGAGGTCGACGCCGTCGCGAAGATGATCGAGGAACTGCCGCCGCTGGGGGTCGCTGCCACCAAGGAGAAGATGGCCTTCGCGATGGGGCTCATGAACCTGCCCGCGGTCGTCGACTACGGCTACCGGCAGGACCTGTACCTGCACACCACCGACGACCGCAAGGAGGCGCAGGCGTCGTTCCTCGAAAAGCGCAAGCCGGAGTACCACGGCCGCTAGCCCGCCGCGCGTGCCGCCTTCGCGGCCCGCGCTTTCACCGACAACCTGATGGATCCACCAATCATGGCGAACAAAGGCTTCCTGCTGGTCCTGATGCAACCGCCTTCCGCGCTGGAGGAGGAGTTCAACGCGTGGTACGACACCGAGCACATTCCCGAGCGCGTCGCGGTGCGCGGCTTCCTGTCCGGCATCCGCTACGTCTGCGTGTCCGGCGCGCCGAAGTACCTCGCAATGTACGACATGGAGAACGCCGGCGTCGTCGACACCGAGGACTACATGCGGGTGTCGTTCGATCGCGCGAGCCCGTGGACCAAGCGCGTGACGAGCCGCGTGCGCGTCTACCGGTCCGCCGGCGAGCAGGTGTATCCCGGCAATGCCGTCACCGGCCCCGCGGCGCGACAGGTGCTGCTGCGCTTCCGCGGGCTGCCGAAGAGCGCGGAGGCGACGATCGTCGCCGGCATGCGCGCCAATTTCGAGGGCCGCAAGGACACGCTGCAGGTGCGCGTGTTCGCCCACGATACCGGCGCCGGATTCGATTTCCTCGGCCTCGTCGCCGCCCGCGCGCCGCTGGCGGAGGAACTCGACATGGACAAGTTCGGCCTGCACGCGAGCGCGCTCGATCTCTACAGCAGCTATGCGCCCTACTGACCCTGCCGCCCGCGGCGGTTGACCGTCGCGACGCGACGAACCGGAGACACGACAGATCATGACGATCACCCACCAACCGGCGGCGCCCGCGCCGCTCGACTACCTGCGCGC
Source organism: Bordetella parapertussis (assembly GCA_943331295.2). GTDB lineage: Bacteria > Pseudomonadota > Gammaproteobacteria > Burkholderiales > Casimicrobiaceae > CAIWHR01. The sequence goes on from CALQLA020000005.1 coordinate 59,421, forward strand.
GCAGGCGCTGCAGCTGCGGCGCAACATGCTGGTGCAGGCCACCGGCAAGGGCCAGGGCTACCTGGGCCAGGGCTTCGCGCTGGCGGACTTCCTCGCCGTGCTCTACTTCCACGAGCTGCGGCATGATCCCGCCAACCCGGCGTGGGAAGACCGCGACCGCTTCTACCTCTCCACCGGCCACTACTCGATCGCGCTGTGGGCGGTGCTGGCCGAGGCCGGCTATTTCGGCAAGGATATGCTGCCGACCTACGGCGCCGACGGCAGCCCGCTCGAGATGTCGACGATCGAGAACCGGCTGCCCGGCGTCGAGATGACCGGCGGCTCGCTCGGCCACGGCCTCGGCATCGCGGTGGGCGCGGCACTGGGCTACCGGATCGCCGGCCGCAAGGCGCGGATCTTCTGCGAGATCTCCGACGGCGAGCACCAGGAGGGCTCGACGTGGGAAGCGGCGACCGCCGGCTCCACGTTCGGCCTCGACAACCTGATCGCGGTCTCCGACTGCAACGGCATCCAGGCCGACGGCCCGATGGTCGTCAACATCGAGCCCGTCGCCGACAAGTGGCGCGCGTTCGGCTGGGACACGATCGAGATCGACGGCAACGACCTGCAGCAGCTCGTCGGCGCGCTGACCTGGGCGCGCGGCTGCCGCGGCAAGCCGAAGATGATCGTGATGCGCACCAAGCCCGGCAAGGGCGTGGCGCGGCTGGAGGCACGGCAGAAGGCGCACTTCATCGCCGTCGGCCCGGCCGAATGGGATGTCATCGCGCAGGAACTGGAGGAAGAAAATGTCTGAACGGGGACGTACCCTCGGCATGGGCGAGGCCGAAGCGGTGGTTCACCGCGCCTCGGTCAACGCGCCGTTCGCCGCCGGCATGATTGCGGCGCAGCAGAAGCACGGCAATCTCGTCACGCTGACCGCGGACCTCGGCAAGTACACCGACGTCCATCCGTTCCGCGACCTCTACCCGGACCGGTTCTACAACGTCGGGATGGCCGAGCAGGCGCTCGTCACCGTCGCCGCCGGCCTCGCCAAGACGGGCTTCACCGCGTACTGCACGACCTACGGCTGCTTCGCCACGCGCCGCGCCTACGACTTCCTCGCGATCGCCTGCGCCCACGGCCAGGCGAACGTGAAGATGTTCGCGGCGCTGCCCGGCATCACCACCGGCTACGGCGGCACGCACCAGGCGATCGACGACCTCGCGCTGATGCGCTCGATCCCCGACATGACGGTGATCGACCCGTGCGACGCGACCGAGATGCGACAGGTGGCCGAGATGGCCGCCGAGATTCCGGGCACGCTGTACTGCCGGCTGCTGCGGCAGGCGGTGCCGGTGGTGTTCGGCGACGACTACAAGTTCGAGCTGGGCAAGGCCAAGGTGGTGCGGCCGGCGGGCAAGGTCGGCATCATCTCCACCGGGTTCATGACCGAGCGCGCGATCGACGCGGCGGCCGCGCTCGCGCGCGACGGCCACGACATCGGCGTGCTGCACTCGCCGTGCATCAAGCCGTTCGACGCGGCGGGGGTGGCCGCGTTCGCGGCCTCGGTCGAGCGCGTGATCGTCGTCGAGAACCACGTGAGCGTCGGCGCGCTGGCGAGCCTGGTGCTCGACGCGATGCAGGAAGCGGGTTTCTGGAAGCCGGTGCTGAAGATCGGCATCCCCGACCAGTTCATCGAGTGCGGGTCGGTGCCCTACCTGCAGGGCAAGTACGGGCTGACGACGCCGCGGCTGATCGAGCGGATCGGCGGCTGGCTCGCCGCCTGATCGCCTGACCGCGGACGCCCGGCGCGGTTCCCGCCGGGTGGCTCGCGGTCAGGTGATGCCGTAGCCGCCGTCCACCGGCAGGATCGCGCCGGTGACGTAGCGGGCGTCGTTCGAGTGCAGGAACGCGACGACGTCGGCGACGTCGGCCGGCGTGCCCCAGCGTCCCATCGGCAGCCGCGCCATGATCGCGGCGCTGCGCTCGGGGTTGTGCAGCGCGCCGGCGGCGAGCCGGGTATCGATCCAGCCCGGCGCCACCGCGTTGACGCGGATCTTCTCCGCCGCGAACGCGACCGCGAACGACCGCGTCAGCTGGACGATCGCGCCCTTGCTCGCGGCGTAGCCGGGGTTGCGCAGCGAGCCGAAGAACGCCCACACCGACGCGATGTTGACCACGCTGCCCTGTGCCGCGGCCAGCGCGGCGCGCAGCGCCAGCGTGACGATGTGGGTGCCGGTGAGGTTCACGTCGACCACCTTGCGGAAGCCGGCGGTCGTGAACTCGCGGCCTTCGTGCAGGATGATGCCGGCGCAGTTGACCAGCGCGGAAACCGCCGGAAAGCCCGCGGCGAAGGCAGCGACCGCCGCCTCGTCGGTGACGTCGAGCCGCACGAACTCCAGCGCCGCCGGCAGGTCGTCGTCGCGGTCCATCCCGCAGCAGACGGTGCGGTGGCCCTGCGCGGCCAGCTTTTCCGCGCAGGCGCGGCCGATGCCCGAGCCTCCGCCGGTGACGATCGCTACTTTGTCCATGATGCTGCGCTCTCCGGGGGTTGCGTGGCGGCTCAGGCCTTCTTCTTCGCTTTCGCCGCCTTCGCCGCCTTGGGGGCTTTCGGGGCCTTCGGGGCCTTGGCACCGGCGAGCGACTTCTCGAGCGCCTCGATCTCGGGGATCGTGGCCTTCATCACATGGAACGCGTCGAGCGACGCCGGCCCGCCGCAGTACAGGAACGAGTGCAGGCAGAGCTCCTGCAGTTCCTTCCGGGTGACGCCGTTCCTCATCGCGCCGCGCAGGTGGACCTTGATCTCGTTCGGGCGGTTCAACGCGATGCACTGGGCGAGGGTCACGAGGCTGCGGTCGTGCAGCGACAGCCCGGGCCGCTTCCACACCGTGCCCCAGCCGAATTCGGTGGCGATGTCCTGGAACGGCGCCGTGAAGTCGGCGGGGTCCCTGACGTTGCGCGCGACGTAGTCGGGTCCGAGGACCTTGCTGCGCATTTCCAGGCCTTCCTTGTATGCCTTCGACCGTCCGTTCGCTTTGCTGCTCACTGGCTTCTCCTCGGGGTAGGTTGGCGCGACGCCGGTCACCGCGGCGCGACGGTCCGCGCTTCGCGCAGGAACGCGACGACCGCGGCGTTGAACGCATCGCTGCATTCGATCTGCATCATGTGCGGCGCGCCGGACAGCACCCGCAGCTCCGCATCGGGGATGGCCTCGGCGAGCCGCGTCGCCGCCGCGATCGGCGTGGCCGCGTCGGCGTCGCCGGCGATCACCAGCGCCGGCACGGCGACTTCGGCGAGCCGCGGCAGCGCGTCGAACGTGGAGATCGCGTGCCACGCGGCGGACCACGACGCGGGGTCGTCGGCGAGGAGGCGCGCCCGCACCGCCTCGACCCGCGGGTCGGCGCGGAAGGCCGGGGTGAACCAGCGCTCGATCGTCGCCGGGACCACCGACGCCATGCCGTCCCTCACCGCCGCGAGGCCGCGCTCGGCGAGCAGCGGCCGCACCTCGGGCGCGAAGCCGCCGGTGCAGCCGCAGGCGATGAGCGCCGCGACCGCGGCCGGGTGGTGGAGGGTGACGAGCTGCGCGAGCATGCCGCCGAACGACAGCCCCAGCACGACCGCCGGCCCGCGGCAGCGGCGCGCCATCGCGGCGTGGATGTCGGCGACGTAGTCGTCGATCGTCGCCCGGCTGTCGCCCATCGCCGAGCGGCCGTGGCCGCGCAGGTCGAGCGCCGTCACGCGGTGCGTCGCCGCGGCGGCGGCCGCGAGCGGCGCCCAGAACGTGCCGTCGAGCCCCACCGGATGCAGCAGCACGAGGTCGGGGCCCTCGCCCCGGGTCTCGCCATGAAGGTCCACCACCGATGCCATCGCGCGCTCTCCTGTATCCCGCCCGTGCGCCCGCGCCGTCGACCCGCGAGGGCGGAGGACCGGACGCGGCCGATCAAAAGACCGGGTGTTCCTCGCCGAACATCCGGTACCGGGCCACCGTGTGCACCTGCGAATCCTGCTGCACGTCCTTCACCTGCGTCCGCGACATGATCCGCTTCAGCGTCTCGAGGTCGCCGAACGAGACCTCGGCGATGCCGTCGACGAACGCCTCGGGGCCGTCCTCGACGATGTCGACCTGGTAGCGGCGAAGCTCGGGGAACACGACGACCAGCGGCGCGTGCCGGTCGAGCCACCAGGACTTGAATTCGGCGCGCGTCATGTCCGCCCGGCGCTTCAGCGGGGCCAGCAGCTTGAACCGCGCCGGCAGGCCGGTGTCGACGAACGGGTGCTCCACCGTCTCGACGCGCTCGAACTGCGACGCGTGGGCGGCGACGTCGGCCTGCACCTGCAGCCCGGCCTCGCTGGCGAGGCCCGCCGCGACCGCCGCCGTGTCGTCGAACCACAGCTCGGTCGCGGCGTCGAACGCGCCGGTGTCGCCGTCGACCTCGATCGAGATGGTGCAGCGCCGCAGGCCGGGGATCCGGGTGACGAGGTCGCAGTGACCGGCCAGCGCCCAGGCATCGAAGGCCGCACGGTCGAGCCCGGCCGCACGTTTGTGGAAGATGATGAGCTTGCGCAAGGCTGCCTCCGGAGGGGGGGGCGTCGGAGTCGGCGCTCCGTCCGCGTTCAATCCGAATCATAAACGATAGACCGCTCACTAAGAAGCGCGCCGGCGCCTGTGTTCGCGCCGCGGCATTCCCGCTACACTTCGATGCTCATCGCAACCCGCCGTCCCGCCGCCGCCGCCGCTACCGCTCGCCTGCCGCGCCGATCGCGACCGTTCCACGGAACCCACATGATCACCGGCCACACCAAGCTCTTCTTCATTGTCGCGGACCCGGTGGCGCACGTCCGCACGCCGGGCATCTTCAACGCCTGGCTGGAGGACGCGGGCATCGATGCCGTCGTCGTCCCGGTCCACGTCGGGGCCGAGGGCCTCGCCGCGGTCGTCGACGCGCTGCGCCAGGTGCAGAACCTTGCCGCGATCATCGTCACGATCCCGCACAAGATCAGCATCGTCGGCCTCTGCGACGAGCTGCACCCGTCGGCGCGGCTGGCCGGCGCCGCCAACCTGGTCCGCCGCGATCCCGACGGCCGCCTCGTCGCCGCCAACTTCGACGGCACCGGTTTCGTCGCCTCGCTCGAGGCGGCGACCGGCCCGGTCGCGGGGCGCGCGGTGTACCTCGCGGGCGCCGGCGGCGCCGCGCGCGCAATCGCGTTCGCCGTCGCGGGGGCGGGCGCCTCGCGGTTAGCGATCTATAACCGGTCGGCGGCGAAGGCCGACCTGCTGCTCTCGGCGGTCGCGGCGGCGTTCCCGGGGACGGCGACGGAGCGCGCCGGCGGCGCGCCGCGCGATTTCGACATCGCCATCAACGGCACGTCGCTCGGCCTCCATGCCGGCGATGCGCTGCCGTTCACGCCGGATGCGCTGCCGGCCTCCGCCGCGGTTGCCGACGTGGTGATGCAGCCGCCGGTCACCGCGCTGCTCGCGGCGGCGCGCGCGCGCGGCCTCGCCATCGTGCCCGGGGACGCGATGCTGCGCTTCCAGCTCGCGGCGTGGGCGGACTTCGTCGGCCTCGCGCCGCGCGGCGCATCGCACGGAGGAAAGCCATGATCATCTTCGGCTCGCCGGGACGCTACGTGCAGGGGCCGGACGTGCTGGACCGCGCCGGCACGGAGTTTTCGGCCCTCGGCGGCGCGACGCTGCTGCTGATCGACCCGGCGCTGCCGGCTTCGCTGGGTGCGCGCTTGCGGCAGTCCTGCGCGGAGGCAGGGGTGGATCTCTCCGTCGTCGAATTCGGCGGCGAGTGCTCGCCCGACGAGATCGACCGGCTGGAGCGCGCGGCCCAGGGTTTCCGGCCGGCCGTCGTGGCCGCCGCCGGCGGCGGCAAGTGCCTCGACTCGGGCAAGGCGCTGGGCGGGCGGCTCGGCGCGCGGGTGGCGATGATCCCGACCATCGCGTCCAACGACTCGCCGACCAGCCACATCTACGTCCTCTACGACGCCGACCACCGCCTGCTGCGCGTCGAGCGCCTCGCACGCAACCCCGATCTCGTGCTGGTCGACACCGGGGTCATCGCGTGCGCGCCGGCGCACCTGCTGGCGGCCGGAATCGGCGACGCGCTGGTCAAGCGCTACGAGGTCGAGCAGTGCGTCGGCGCCGCCGCGGGCCGCAACGTGTTCGGCTCGTCGCCGTCGATCGCCGCGCTGGCGCTGGCGAGGAGCTGCCACGACATCCTGCGGGCCGACGCCGTCGCGGCGCTGGCCGCGGTGCGCGCGCAGGTGCCCGACGCGGCGCTCGAGCGGATCGTCGAGGCCTGCGTGCTGATGTCGGGGCTCAGCTTCGAAAGCGGCGGGCTGTCGATCGCGCACGCGATGACGCGGGGACTCTCGGCGGTGAAGGCGGTGGCGCGGTCGCTGCACGGTTTCCAGGTGGCCTACGGCGTGACCGTCCAGCTCGTGCTGGAAGGCCGCGATGATGCGTACATGGCCGACCACGCGGCGTTCTGCCGGGAGGTGGGGCTGCCGTTGTCGCTCGCGGCGCTCGGCCTGCCCGCACCGCAGGACAGCGAGCTCACGACGATCGCGGATCTCACGCTGGCCGCGCCGCACCTGCAGAACTTCGCGCGCCCGATCGCCCGCGACGAATTCATCGCGGCGATGCGGGAGGTCGAGGCGCGCTACGCCGGTTGAGTCGCCGGACCGGCCGGGGCCCGGGAAGGGAAGCCTTCAGCCCGCGGTGACCGGGCGCAGCGGAAACGTCCGTGCCCGCAGCTGCCCGCAGCCGGCCTCCACGTCCTGCCCTGCCGACTGCCGCAGCTTGGTCAGGATGCCGCGGGCGTTGAGCGCGGCCGCCATCGCCGCCGCGCGCGCCGCCGCGGGGCGGCGGAACGCCAGCCCGTCGACCGCGTTGTAGGGGATCAGGTTCATCACCGCGTACTTGCCCGCCAGCAGCCGGGCGATGCCGTCGACCTCGTCGGCGCCGTCGTTGATCCCGTCCAGCAGCGTCCACTGGTACTGGGTCGGGTAGTGCGTGGCGCGGGCATAGTCCTCGGCCAGTGCGACCAGCTCGTCCGGATCGATCCGCGGCGCGCGCGGCAGGAGGCTCGCGCGGCGCGCGGCGGAGGTCGAGTGCAGCGACAGTGCCAGCGCCGGCTTCACCCGGCCCTGCGGGAGCCGCTCGAACACGCGGCGGTCGCCGACGGTCGAGAACACGAGGTTCTTGTGCCCGATCGCGCCTTCGGTGCCCAGCAGGTCGATCGCGTCGAGGACGTTGTCGAGGTTGTGCGCCGGCTCGCCCATGCCCATGAACACGACCTTGCGCACGGGCCGCAGTGCCCGGGCGAGCACCACCTGCGCGACGATCTCGGCGCTGCCCAGGTGGCGCGCGAGGCCGTCCTTCCCCGTCATGCAGAACACGCAGCCGACCGCGCAGCCGACCTGCGTCGACACGCAGAGGCCGGCCCCGGGCAGCAGCACGCACTCGATCGCCTGGCCGTCGACGAGGTCGAGGAGGAGCCGCGCCGAGCCGTCCGCGCCGTCGTGCGTCGAGCGCAGGCGAACGAGCGCGGCGAGTTCCGCGGCGACTTCGGGCAACCCTTCGCGCAGCCGCCGCGGATGGAAATCGTCGGTCGGCCGCGACGCCGTGTGCAACGGTTGCGCCTGCATCCACGCGCGCAGCACGAGGCGCTCGTGGCAGGGCTTGGCGCCCAGCGCGGCAAGGCGGGAGTGGAGGTGGGAAAGGCGCATGGCGGGAGGCGGCGAAAAAGGGGCGTTGGCCGCGGCCGGCATTGTGCCACGCGGGCGGCCTGCCGACGGCGACCGGGTGCCGGGGCGCAGGAAGGGAACGGGTGCCTGCGCCCCCCCCGCCATTGGCCGTCCCTCGCGGACGGAGTACCATCGCGGGGTCATTGGGGAGTAGCCGCTCCGCCCGGTCGCGGGGGGAGGCCCGCGTAACATGCTTGGCCGCAAGGTCGTGGCGCGGGCGGTTCCAGGGCTTGGCGAGACCTTTGATCATGCCGCCGCCGGAAGGGCCGGGGGGTGCGTGGTCAAGCGTCGCCGATCAGGTCCTTGGAGCACAGCATGGAAGGTTTCCTCGTAGCAACGGGCGTCGTCGCGCTGGCCGAGATCGGCGACAAGACGCAGCTCCTCGCGTTCATCCTCGCGGCGAAATTCCGCCGGCCCGTGCCGATCATCCTCGGCATCCTGGTCGCGACGCTCGCCAACCACGCCGGCGCCGCGGCGCTCGGCGCGTGGATCACGTCGCTGCTGGGTCCGCAGACGCTGCGCTGGGTGCTCGGCCTGTCGTTCCTCGCGATGGCGATCTGGACGCTGATCCCCGACAAGCTCGACGAAGGCGACGCCAAGCTCGCGCGCTACGGCGTGTTCGGCACGACGGTGATCGCGTTCTTCCTGGCCGAAATGGGGGACAAGACGCAGATCGCGACGGTCGCCCTCGCCGCGCAGTACCACGCGTTCTTCGCCATCGTGGCCGGCACCACGCTGGGGATGATGATCGCCAACGTGCCGGCGGTGATCCTCGGTGACAGGATCGCGCAGCGGATGCCGGTGCGGCTGGTGCACGGCATCGCCGCCGCCGTGTTCGCGGTGCTGGGCATCGCGACGCTGCTGGGGGCCGGCGAGCGGTTCGGCGTCTGACGTTCGCGAATCCGTTTGCCGCGACCGGCGACGGTTCGCTATAGTGCGCCACCAGAGCGATTTGGGGTCTGACCCCGTCATTTCCGGGGCGGGTCGACATCCGCGTCGACCGCATTGCATCGCCGGGAGTCGTCCATGTTCGCAGTGATCTTCGAGGTGCAGCCCGATCCCGACCAGTGGGAGACCTACCTCGCCCACGCCAAGATCCTGCGGCCGGAACTGGAGCAGATCGACGGCTTCGTCGACAACATCCGCTACCGCAGCCTGACCCGCGACGGCTGGATCCTCTCGCTGTCGGGCTGGCGCGACGAAAAGGCGCTGATCCGCTGGCGCACCCGCGCCAACCACCACGACATGCAGCAGAAGGGTCGCGGCGGCGTGCTGCTCGACTACGACCTGCGCGTCGGCGAGGTCGCGCAGGACAGCCACCTGCCGCCGGGCCAGTCGCTGCGGGCGCAGCGGCTCGACGAGACGGAAGTGGGCGCGGGCACCGCGGTGACGCTGATCGCCGCCACCCGGGCGCCCGCGTGGGTCGCGGCCAGCGATCCGCAGGCGGTCGCCGCGGCGCTCGGCTTCCCGCCCGACGGCAGCGGTGCCGTCAGGTGGGACGTCTTCGACGCGATGCTCTTTCCCGGGCAGGTGGTGGTGCTCGCCACCTGGCGCGACCGGCCGGCCGCCGAGGCGTTCGAGGCCGCCGTCGCGTTGCCCGACGGCGCGCGGCTGCGACGGATTCGCGTCATCCGCGAGTACGGCATGTTCGACCGGCGCGAGGCGCCGCAGTATTACCCGGCGGTCACGCGCGTCCGTTCCGGAGCGTGAGCGCGGGAACGGCGGATCGGGACAGCAGGGCGCCCGCGCCGCCCGCAACTAGACGAGCGTGATCTTGCCGGTAGCAATGTCGTAGACCGCGCCGACGATGTCGATCTTCTTGCTGGCGTAGGCCTTCGCGATGATCGGCTGCGATTGCTTGAGGCGCGCCACCTGCCGCTTCACGTTCTCGGCAATCGCATTGTCGAGGAGCTTGCCCGACTTCGCTTTCTTCGCTTCGTAGACCGCGGGCTTGATCGCGGCGACCAGCTCCGGCAGGTGTCCGGGCAGGACGGCCTTGTCCTTCATCACCTTGATCGCGGCGTCCACGGCGCCGCAGCCGCTGTGGCCCAGCACCATCACCAGCGGGACGCCGAGGAACTGGACGCCGTACTCGATCGACGCCACCAGGTCGGGGCTCAGGATGTTGCCGGCAACGCGCGCGACGAAGAGGTCGCCGGGCCCCTCGTCGAACGCGAATTCGGGTGCGAGGCGCGCGTCGGCGCAACTCAGAATCGCCGCGATCGGGTGCTGTCCCTCGACCCGGGCCGTGCGGCCTACCGAGAAGTCGCGCGCCGTCGGCGTGTTCGCCACGTAGCGCGCGTTGCCGTCCATCAGGCGCTTCAGTGCCTCCGCCGGCGCGATGGCGTTCGGCGCCGGGGGCGCGCCGGGTGCCGGCGGGTCGGCGGCGACGGCTGCCCCGATGGCCCAGGGCGCAAGCGCCGCGACGGCGCCGGTTCTGAGGAAACTGCGGCGTGACACCTCGGGTTCATGCTCCAGATCACCACACAGATCGCACATTCGTCTGGCTCCGTTGTCATTGGGTTAAGGTCAAATGACCGAGCCGGAATTTAACCCATAGACGCCCCGGGCAGGTGCTGCAGCGATGTAAATTCTTCGTGGCGCTGACAGGGCGACGGGTGCGCCGGCCGGCAACGACCGCCGGATACGCGTCTTGCCGGGTCGCCGGCGAACGCACCTCCATCACGCCGGAAAGCGGTTGAGACACCGGCGCCCAAGCCGCGCTGAACGAGAATCGATTCACCCGTTGGATGACGGGCCTGTGCCAAGACTTGATGCCACTAGACTAGGCATCGTCTTTCAAGCCTGCGTGCAGGCGGAGAAACGCTTGCCTCCCCGGCAGAGACCTCGGTCATGGCATTGCGTGGTGCCGCCGAACCGACCTGATCCCTCAAGGACACCCACGGCATGAACCGCCACCTCTTCCGCCTCCTCGCTCCGCTGGCAACCGCCGTCCTGGCCGCTTGCGGCGGCGGGGAAACCGGCATCGATCCCCCCGCGTGCACCTCGTCCCCGGCGGACTCCGTCCACGTCGCGCAGGTCTGCCTCACTCCCGCCGACCTGGGCAAGCCGGCCGCAATCGCGGAGGCCAAGGCGGCCTATGCCAACAATGCGGCGATCGTCCTGACGGGCGGCAGCCTGGCGCAGTTGCGCGCGGCGCTGGGCATCGTCAGTCCGGGGGACGTCACGGCGACGGTCGCGCCGGGGCCGTCGGAGACGCCGGCCGCCGAAGCGATCCCGTTGATCGCCGGCATGGTTGCCACCGCGGTTCGCCTCAATGGCTCGGTGTCCGACTTCTCGCAAATGATCGAAGAAGGCGCCACGTTGTCGGCGGCGGACCTGGCATCGCTGCAGGAGTGGCGGCCCACCTGGGTCATGGCCAGGGAACCGGGCGGCCCCAACGACGCCTGGATGATGCAATACACGACGACGTCCTCGGCGAAGTACGGCAACGATGCTGCGCTGACGGGTGTTACCGCGTTTTACCGGCTCAATGGAAACAACACCAAGTACGACTATTTCATGGTGACCAACACCAACACGGGTTCGTCGGTGCTGAAGAAGTGCGATTCCCCGTTCGCCGGCAAGGGCAACATCGGCATCTACGCCCTGAATCGCCGCGTTGGCATGTTTCTGAGCCGGGGCTGGCCGGGCTTTCCAGGGATAACCATCTACGATGCCGGGCCCAACACGTCAGTGGGCTCGAATTCGACCGGCTTTACCGTCGGCGCCAACCTGAGCGCCGCCGGGCCGGGCCTGGCTGCCGGGTACAGCCAAAGCTATTCGGCGTCGGACGTCGGCGTAAAGAGAGAGCAGTACCCATCCGATGCGAGCCTCGTCGAATGGGGTTACTCGTTCAAAGGTCCGGAGCGGACGCCGAAGGTATGCCCGCCGCCCAGCAGCTACAACAGCTACAGCGCGCCGCAGGCGACGATCTACCAGGTGCCGAAGGGCGGCCAGGCTCTGGCAATCGTCAACAACGCTGCTTATTTCACGACGCAGACGTGGACAAACATCCTCGGCATTCCGTATGACATCAAGTTCCAATCCTTCGACCTGGGCACCCAGGTGCACTACGTGCTGCGGCAGCCCTTGTTCGAGGCCACCCCGGCAACGGTGGAGATTGCCGGCAACAACGGGGCGGCCCAGCTCAACATCACCGCGACCTTCGAGCCAGTAGGCGGCGGCTGGGAGCCTCCTCAAGTGGCGCTGGGCTGGGCCATCACCAACATACCCCTCTGGCTGATCGTCTCGCGGGTCTCGGGCGCCGGCAGTGCGGTCGTTCAGCTGACGGCGCAGCCCAACACCGCGCCGGGCAGCACGGCGCAGCTCAACATCAATACGGTGCCGGGTTATGCCGCCAACAGCGTCGGCAACGGACCGCTGGTGGTGAAGGTGGTCGCCCGCTGACCCGGCGGCGGCGGACGCGAAGTCCGCGTCCGCCGCAGACCCGCCGTGCGCCGCCACGGCCCGCACCGGCCCCTGTCGGTGCAAGCCCGGCAATGGCCCGGGAGCCTCGCCCGGCAGGGGCGCTGCGCAGCGGTACAGCAGCGCGCCGGCGATTGTCGGGAACAGCCGGACCGACAGCAAGGCCGCGCCGATCAGCGCCGCCGAGACGGCGGGATTCATCAGCGGCGCGCGGGTCCCGATCTCGGTGATGACGACGATGATCGAGAGCGACGGGACGGCCGCCGCCAGCGCGAACGGAAGCCGTTGCGCCGCCTCGACCTCCCCGCGGTAGAGCAGCGCCGGGACCCCGCGCACGATCAGGAACAGGAGAGCGAACGCCGGCACCAGCAGCGCGGGCGTGTAGTCCTGGCCGAGCGCCGCGACGTTGAAATTGACGCCCGTGCCGACAAAGAAAAACGGATAGAACCAGCCGAACGAAGCGGTCTCCAGCTTCTCGCGCAAGGGTTTGCCGCCTTCGCCGCGCGTGGCCTGTCCCACCACCATTCCGGCAGCAAACGCGCCAAAGATGCTCTCGAAGCCGAATCGCTCCGCCAGCAGCGGCAATGCCGCCAGGACCAGCAGCGCGATGCGGACGGGCAATTGCGGGCTCCTGTGCATGTGCCGGCCGAGCATCGGCAGGATTCTTGGGGGGACGCGCCCCGCCGCCGACGGCGATGGCGATGGCGACGATCCCGGGGAACGCCAGGAGGAAGCCGACCTCCTGCCAGGAGCGTGCAGGAGTCCCACGACGGTGATGCCGAGCAACACCGACACCGATCACAGAGGCGCATCGGTGGATGATCCCGGCCACCGACTCGGCAAGCGCCGCATTGTTGCCGCCGATTGCCGACACGCCGGCCATGGATGCCGCCTTGGGTCGAGTCGCCGCGGCCCGGCAGGAAGTCCAGGGTGCCGCGCAGAGCGCGCTGTCGGCGCTCTATGCGATCCAGCCCGGCGCGCGCCGCGACATCGAGCGAGCGGCCGGCTACGCCGCCTTCAGCACCTTCGGGATGAAGCTCATGATCGCGGGCGGCACCTCGGGCAAGGGCATGGCGGTGAACCGGCGCACGGGTACCCAGACCTACATGAAGATGCTGCAGGTCCAGGGCGGCCTCGGTTTCGGGGTGAGCCAGAACCAGCTCATCTTCTTGTTCACCAACGAGCAGGCGCTCTCCAGCTTCATCAATACGGGCTGGGAGTTCGGCGGACAGGCCAACCTTTCCGCGATGGCGGGCGGCGAAGGCGGCATGTTCACCGGCGCCGCGCAGATCTCGCCGGGCGTCTACCTGTACCAGATCACCGAGACCGGACTCAACGCCTCGCTGACGGTGGCGGGGACCAAGTTCTTCGTCGACGCCGACCTGAACTAGCCGCCGACCGCGCCGCCTCGCCCGCTGCGTTCACCGGGCCGCGAGTCAGCTTGTGGCCTGCGGTCCCGGCGTGGCCAGCGCTTCCGGTGCCGCCGTCGCCTGCCGCCGCGGCCGCCGCAGCAGCAGGTACACCGCCGGGATCACGAACATCGACAGCAGCGGTGCGGTGATCATGCCGCCCACCATCGGCGCGGCGATCCGCTGCATCACCTCCGATCCGGTTCCCGAGCCGACCATGATCGGCAGCAGGCCCGCGACGATCACCGCGACGGTCATCGCCTTCGGCCGCACCCGCAGCACCGCGCCCTCGCGGATCGCGTCGAGGAGGTCGGCCGTGGTCGTCGCGCCGGCCTTCACCCGCGCCTCCCATGCGTTGCGCAGGTAGAGCAGCATGATCACGCCAAACTCCGCGGACACGCCCGCCAGCGCCACGAAGCCGACCGCGCTCGCGATCGAGAAGTTGTGGCCCAGGAGGTACAGCAGCCAGAACCCGCCGACCAGCGCGAACGGCAGCGCGGCCATGATCAGCACCGCCTCGTCGATGCGCTTGAACGTCACGTAGAGCAGCACGAAGATGATGACCAGCGTGAACGGCACGACGAGCTTGAGCTTTGCCGTCGCGCGCTCCAGGTACTCGAACTGCCCGGACCACGAGATCGAATAGCCGGGCGGCAGCATCACCTCGGCGGCGACGGCGCGCTGCATGTCGACGACCGCGGACTTGAGATCGCGGCCGCGGATGTCGACGTAGACCCAGCCCGACAGCCGCGCGTTTTCCGACTTCAGCATCGGCGGCCCGTCGACGATGCGGATCGCGGCGATGTCGCCCAGCGCGAGCCGCGCGCCGCGCTCGGTCACCACCGGCAGCTGGCGCAGTCGCTCGACCGAATCGCGGGTCTCGCGCGGGTAGCGCACGCTGATCGGGAAGCGGGCGAGGCCTTCGACGGTCTCGCCGATGTTCTCGCCGCCGATTGCCGACGACACGACGGCCTGCACGTCGGAAATGTTGAGCCCGAAGCGCGCCGCGGCGTCGCGGTCGATCACGACGTCGATGTAGCGCCCGCCCGTCAGCCGCTCGGCGAACGCGGAGGTCACGCCCGGCACTTTCTTCACCGCGCGCTCGACGGCCGTGGTGACGCGGTCGATTTCCGCGAGGCTCGCGCCGGCGACCTTCACGCCGACCGGGCTCTTGATGCCGGTGGCCAGCATGTCGATGCGGTTGCGGATCGGCGGCACCCAGATGTTGGAGAGCCCCGGCACCTTCACGATGCGGTCCAGTTCCTCGACCAGCTTGTCCGGCGTCATGCCCGGGCGCCACTGGTCGCGCGGCTTCAGCTGGATCGTGGTCTCGAACATCTCCATCGGCGCGGGGTCCGTGGCGGTTTCGGCGCGGCCGGCCTTGCCGAACACCGTGGCGACTTCGGGCACGGTCTTGATGAGGCGGTCGGTCTGCTGCAGCAGCTGTGCCGCCTTGCCGGCGGAGAGCCCGGGCAGCGCGGTCGGCATGTAGAGGAGGTCGCCTTCGTCCAGCGGCGGCAGGAATTCGCCGCCCAGCTGCATGATCGGCCACGCGGTGGCGGCCAGCACAAGCGCAGCGACGACAAGCGTGGCCTTCGGGAATTTCAGCACGACGTCCAGCAGCGGCCGGTAGACGGCGATCAGGAAGCGATTCAGCGGATTCTTCGTCTCGTCCGGAATGCGCCCGCGGATCAGGTAGCCCATCAGCACCGGGATCAGCGTCACCGACAGCGCGGCCGCCGCGGCCATCGCGTAGGTCTTGGTGAACGCCAGCGGCGAGAACATCCGCCCCTCCTGCGCCTCCAGCGTGAACACCGGGATGAACGACAGCGTGATGATGAGCAGCGACACGAACAGCGCCGGCCCCACTTCCGCGGCGGCGTCGCCGATCACCTGCCAGCGCTCGTTCCCGGCGAGCTTCCCGCCGGGATGCGCGTGGTTCCACTGCTCGACGTGCTTGTGCGCGTTCTCGATCATCACCACCGCCGCGTCGACCATCGCGCCGATCGCGATGGCGATGCCGCCCAGCGACATGATGTTGGCGTTGACGCCCTGGTAGCGCATCACGATGAACGCGGCGAGGATGCCGAGCGGCAGCGACACGATCGCGACGAACGCCGAGCGCAGGTGGAACAGGAACAGCACGCAGACCAGTGCGACGACGACGAATTCCTCGACGAGCTTGGTGCCGAGGTTGTCGACGGCGCGCCGGATCAGGCTCGACCGGTCGTAGGTCGGCACGATCTCCACCCCCGGCGGCAGGCTCGTTTGCAGCGAGGCCAGCTTGGCCTTGACCGCGTCGATCGTCTCCAGCGCGTTCTTGCCCGAGCGCATCACGATGATGCCGCCGGCCACCTCGCCTTCGCCGTCGAGCTCCGCGATGCCGCGCCGCATTTCCGGCCCGAGCTGGATGCGCGCGACGTCCGAGAGGCGCACCGAGACGCCGGCCTCGGTCGTCGACAGCGGAATCCGGCGGAAATCGTCGAGCGATTGCAGGTAGCCCGACGCGCGCACCATGTACTCGGCCTCGCCCAGCTCCAGCACCGAGCCGCCGGTCTCCTGGTTGGCGTTCCTTATCGCGTCGGTCACCTTCGCCTGCGTCAGGTTGTAGGCGCGCATCCGGTCGGGATCGAGCACCACCTGGTACTGCTTGACCATGCCGCCGACGCTCGCGACCTCCGAGACGTTGGGCACCGTCTTCAGCTCGTACTTGAGGAACCAGTCCTGCAGCGTGCGCAGTTCGGAGAGGTCGTGGCGGCCGGTCCGGTCGACGAGCGCGTACTCGTAGATCCAGCCCACGCCGGTGGCATCCGGCCCCAGCGACGCCTTCGCCGCGGCCGGCAGCCGCGATTGCACCTGGTTCAGGTACTCGAGCACGCGCGAGCGCGCCCAGTACGGATCGGTGCCGTCCTCGAACAGCACGTAGACGAAGGAGTCGCCGAAGAACGAGAAGCCGCGCACCACCTTCGCCCCCGGCACCGACAGCATCGTCGTCGTCAGCGGGTAGGTGATCTGGTTCTCGATGATCTGCGGCGCCTGGCCCGGGTACGTGGTGCGGATGATCACCTGCACGTCGGAGAGGTCGGGCAGCGCGTCGAGCGGCGTCTGCCGCATTGACCACAGTCCCCACGCAGCGAGCATCGCCGTGGCGAGCAGCACCAGAAACCGGTTGGCGATCGACCAGCGGATCAGCTTCGCGATCATTTCGGGCTCCCGCCGGCGGCGGGCGCGGGCGTCGTCTCGTTCATCCGCGTCTCGGTCGCGGCGAGGCTCGCTTCGGAATCGATCAGGAACTGGCCGGAGACGACCACGCGCATGCCCGCGGCGAGGCCGCGCCGGATCTCCGTCTTGCCGTTGCTCTCGGCGCCGGTCTCGACCTCGGCCGGCCGGAAGCGGCCGTCGGCCTCGGCGACCATCACCACGCTGCGCTTGCCCGTCTGGATCACGGCCTCGCTCGGCACCAGCAGCGTCGCGGCGGCCGCCGGCGCGGCGAAGCTCATGGTGACGAACATGCCCGGCACGAGACGGCCGCCGGCATTGGCGAGCTCGACGCGCGCCTTCAGCGTGCGCGTGGCCGGGTTCACTTCGGGCACGATCGCCTGCACGCGGCCCTTGAACAGCGTGCCGGGAACGGCCGGCGAGCGCGCTTCGACCGCAGCACCCGGCCGCACCAGCGCGGCCTGGCCCTCGGGCACCTCGGCGTTCGCCCACACGGTACCGAGGCCGTTGATCCGGAACAGCATCGCGCCCGTCATCACCGTCATGCCCTCGCGCGCGGCGAGTTCGGCGACGACGCCGCCGATCGGCGCCTCCAGCGTGATCCTGGGCTCCACCTTGCCGCCGGCCTCGACGCGCGCGATCTGCGCGTCGCTCATCCCGACCTGGCGCATCCGCTGCCGGGCGCCGTCGACGAGGCCCGCGAGCTCGGTGCCCTGCATCCGGCGCACGGCGAGGAACTCCTCCTGCGCCGCGACCCAGTCCGGCACGTACATCTCGGCCAGCGGCTGGCCCTTCTGCACCGGGTCGAGCGTCGCCCGGACGAACAGCCGCTGGATGTAGCCGGTGGCGCGCGCCTGCACCAGCACCTGGTCGCGCTCGTTGTACGCGATGGTGCCGACCGCGGCGACGGCCGGCGCCAGCGTGCCGCTCTCGACCGCCGCGGTGCGGATGCCGAGGTTCTGCTGCACGCGCGGGCTCACCGTGACCTGGCCGCGATCGGCATCGGCGCCGGCGTAGACGGGCACCAGCATCATGTCCATGAGCGGCGACTTGCCGGGCGCGTCGAAGTTCTTTCCCGGCGCCATCGGGTCGTGGTAGTGGCTGATCCGCCGGCCGTTGACCGGATCGACGTCGCCGGCCTTGAGGCCGTCCTTCATGTGGCGCACCGTCGCGGCCTGGCCGGCCATCAGGTCCATCGGTTCGTCGGCCGGTTCGGCCTTGGCGGCCGGCGCGGCGGGCGCCGGGGGAACGGCCATCCCGCGGTTCAGTCCGAGCAGGTAGACGCCATAGCCGGCGGACCCGAGGCTCGCGGCGGCGACGGCTGAGAGTACGAGCGTTCTGGTTTTCATCGCCGGTTCCTTCAGGGGTTCTTCGTGTGCGACGGCGCGTCGGACGGCGTCATGAACGTGAGCTGCGCCCAGACCCGGGCGGTCTCTGTCTCGAGCTTCACGCGCTCGATGCGCATCTCGATCTCGTTGCGGCGCGCTTCCAGCACCGCCGCCAGCATCCCGCTGCCGCTGCGATAGGCGGTCAGCGCGGCGCGCGTGCGCTCGGCCGCGAGCGGCAGGATCGCCGCGTCGTAGCGGACGAGGCGCTCGCGGTTGCCCTGCCACTCTTCCCACATCGCCCGCACTTCGGCGACGTGGGCGCGGACGAACTCCTCGCGCTGCGCCCGCGCCTGATCCGCCAGCGCCAGCTTGGCCGACACCTCGCGGTCCTGCCGGTTGGCCTGGTCCCAGGGCAGCGGGACCGACACGTTGATCGAGATCATGTTCGAGTAGTTCGGCCCGCGCTGGTTGTACATCAGCGCGACGCTCCAGTCCTGGTCGCGGCTGGCGCGCGCGACTTCGGCATCGGCGGTGGCCATCGCTTCCTGCGCCGAGAGCACGGTGACGGCCGGGTGGTGGCCGAGCGCCGAATCGAGATCGGCGTCGTCCGGCGCGCGCAGCGTCAGCGTGGGGGCCGCGCCCAGCGGATCGGCGGCGGCCGGGCCGACCCAGCGCGAAAGCATCGTCTTCGCGGTGCGGACCTGGCGCTCGTTCTGCGCGATCCGGTCGTCGATCAGCGCCACCGCCGAGCGCGCGGCAAGCACGTCGACCTGGCTGCCGCGGCCGCCGCGATACGCGGCTTCCGCCGCGTCGATCTCGAGGCGCGATTCGTCGCGCTGCCGCGCGAGCAGCGCCCCGATCGACTCGTAGGACAGCCGGTCGAACCACGCAAGCGCCGTGTCGCGCTCGATGCCGGCCGCGGCGAGTTCCTTCGCCGCGATGGCGCTGTCGGCCTCGCGCTCGAAGCGGGCCGCGCGCGCGGTGCGCTTGCCGCCGCGCGTGAACTCCTGCATCACGCCGATCGAGCGCATCGTCATGAAGTCGTTGGTCAGGCTCCACTGGTCGGGGCCGTTGACCGGGAGATTGTTGACGCCGAAGGTCAGCACCGGGTCGGGCAGGCGGCGCGCCGCGACCGCCATGTCGCGCGCGGCGGAAACGACCGAATCCTGCGCCACCAGCGCTTGCGAGCGGGTGCGGGCGAGCTTCAGTGCCTGGTCGAGGGTGAGCGTGTCGGCGGCGAAGGCGCCGGGCGCGAGCGTCGAGCAGAGCACTGCGACGGTGGCGGCAAGCGTCGCGCGAAGGGCGCGGCGGCCGGGTGCGGCAGGATGGGGCGACATGGCATCTCCAGACGACAAACAGGACCCGGCGCGAGGGGCGCGCCGGCCGATGCGCCGGTCAGGGCGCGGTCTGGAGAATCAGATGCGGAAGCAGCAGTGCAGGATCGTGTGCGGTGGAGAGGCCGCGACGGCGAGGGGACGCGCCGCGGGCGCGCAGCCGTCGGCCGCGTCGATCGTCCGGTCGGGCCGGTCGACGTAGAGCACGGCGAGCATCGCCGGCGGCACCGTCGGCGCCGGCGGCGCGTCGCTGCGCTGCGGGTCCTCCTGGCAATGGGCGACGCAGAGGTTCGGCGTCACGGTATCCATCGGGTTCGACTGCGCCATGTGGTGGCAGTCGGCCGGCATCGCCGCCGTCATTGCTGTTGCCATCCCGGCCGCCTGGCCGGCAGCCTGCGCGAGCGCCGGGCAGGCGTACGCGGCCACGGCCGCCTGCGCGAACAGCAGCGCGGACAGCAGCAGCAGGACAACCCGTTTTCTCGACTTTCCGGCCATGGGCGAAGGATAGGGCATCGGGGCGCCGGCACGAACCCCTGTCCGCGCGCTGCTTGCCCCGGACGCTACTTTACGCGGCCGGGGCAAGCAGCGCCTTGATATGCGTCAATCCGGGCGCGAACGCCGCCCCCGCCTGCGGGGATGCCGCCGGTCACAACTTGTTGGGGTCGAACCCGGTCTCCTTGTAGATCTCGTCGACCAGCGCCTTGCCGATCCGCGGCGCCATCTCCGCGTGCACCTTGACCAGCGCCTTCTTCCACGCGAGCCGCTCCGCGGGGGTCAGCTCGATCACCTGCGTCCTGCCGGTCTTCCGCACGCCGGAGAGCGCGTCGTCGTTCTCCTGCTTGGCGCCGGCGTTGGCGAACTTCGTCGCATCCTTCATCGCGCCCTCGAGCGTGGCCCGGATGTCCGCGGGCAGAGCGTCCCAGAACTTCTTGTTGGCGATCACCGCGTAGCCGATGTAGCCGTGGTCGGTGAGCGTGACGAACTTCTGCACCTCGTACATCTTCTGCGTGTAGAAGTTGGAGATAACGTTCTCCGTGCCGTCGATCACGCCGGTCTGCAGCCCCTGGTAGACCTCGGACAGCGCCATCACCTGCGGCAGCGCGCCCAGCGCCCGCATCTGCGCGTCGAGCACCTTCGACGACTGGATCCGCATCTTGAGGCCCTTCACGTCGTCGGGCTTCTTCAGTGCCCGGTTCGCCGACATCGGCTTGAAGCCGTTGTCCCAATAGGCGAGGCCCACGATGCCCTTGCCGTCGAGCTTCTGCAGCAGCTTCCGGCCGATCGGCCCTTCGGTGACCTTGTGCACGTCGGCGTAGCCGTCGAAGATGAACGGCAGGTCGAACACCTCGAACTCGCGGATGCCCATCGGCCCGAACTTCGACACCGTCGGCGCCAGCATCTGCACCGAGCCCAGCTGCAGCGCCTCCAGCTCCTCGGCGTCCTTGAACAGCTGGCTGTTGGGGTAGATCTCGATCTTCACCCGGCCCTTGGTCCGCTCCTCGGCGATCTTCTTGAAGTACTCGGTGGCGCGGCCCTTCGGCGTGTCGGAGGCCGTGA
Source organism: Bordetella parapertussis (assembly GCA_943331295.2). Lineage (GTDB taxonomy): Bacteria > Pseudomonadota > Gammaproteobacteria > Burkholderiales > Casimicrobiaceae > CAIWHR01. Next base: position 80,430 of record CALQLA020000005.1, read on the forward strand.
CGTGGCTGAACTTGATCAGGATCGGCTGCTGCGCGAACGCGGCGCCGGACAGCGCGAGGGCCAGCAGGGCGAGGGCGAGACGCATGACGTTTCCTCCAGGGTTGGCGGTGCCGGGACGGCGGCCGGGGCCTTGCCTTCCGGGGTCTTCCACGGCACGCATTGTGCGGACAATACCGGGCGCCGTAAAATGCATCGATGGCGCCGATTGTTGCGATTTGCGCATGGGACGGCGAGCGCTAGGATCACCGGGGAGCCGGCGCGGTGCCCGGCGGGGAGCGCGGATGAAGATCGATTTCGACGGGGTCCAGGCATTCGTCGCCGTGGCCGAGCTGGGCGGCTTCGGCAAGGCGGCGCGGTTCCTCAACCTCACGCAGACCGCGCTGACGCGGCGCGTGCAGAAGCTCGAACTCTACCTCGGCGTGCGCCTCATCGACCGCACGACGCGCACGATCGCGCTGACCCCCGTCGGCGCCGACTTCCTGCCGCAGGCGCAGCGGCTGGTGGGGGACCTCACGGCGATGGTGGGGCGGCTGCGCGACGCCTCGCGCACCAAGCGCGGCGACCTCACCATCGGCTGCATCCCGAGCATGGCCTACCAGTGGCTGCCCGCGTTCATCCGGCGCTACGCGCAGCGCTACCCGGGCAACCGCATCCGCATCCTCGACCTGTCCGCGGGCCCCGTGCTCGACGCCGTGCTGCAGGGGCAGGCGGAGTTCGGCGTCACGATCCTGCGCACGCGCCATCCCGACCTCGCCGAGCAGCCGATCCTGCGCGAGCCGTTCGCCCTGTTCTGCCGCGACGACCATCCGCAGGCGGGCGCCAGGTCCATCATGTGGAGCGAGTTGCGCGAGGAGGACCTGATCGTCGTCAGCAGCACGTCGGGCAACCGCGCGCTGCTCGACTACCAGCTCGCGCGGCACCGGATCAACGTCAACGGCGCCTACGAAGTGCACCACCCGTCGACGGCGCTGGGGCTCGTGACCGCCGGCGTGGGCGCGGCGATCCTGCCGGTGTCCACGATCCAGGAAGGCACGCACCCCAGCGTGCGGCGCATCCCGCTGGTGCGGCCTTCGATCGTGCGCACGATCGCGCTGGTCCGCCGCCGCAAGACGACGCTCTCGCCCGCCGCGCAGGCGTTCTACGAGATGCTGGCCGCCGGCGCGCCCCCCGCCGGCAGGACCGTGCGGGCGGCGCGTCCGAAAGCCATGCCAAAAACGCAACAATAGCAACCATTGTTGCATTTCAAAACGAGTGCCGCGACGCGCACAATGCGTCGCAGCGCCGGAGGAGGAATCGCGATGAACCTGCAGGAATGGATCGGCCGCACCGAAAGCGTGGCCGACGTGGTCACGGCCACCCCGTACGCGGCGCTCTCGGCGACGCTCGACCGCGCGCCGGACCGGCCCGCGGCGGGCACGCCGCTGCCCGCGCTGTGGCACTGGCTCTACTTCCTGCCGCTCGCCCGGCAGTCGGAGATCGGCCCCGACGGCCACCCGAAGCGCGGCGGCTTCCTGCCGCCGGTGCCGCTGCCGCGGCGGATGTGGGCCGGCAGCCAGTTCGAGTTCCACCGGCCGCTGCGCGTCGGCGACGCCGTCAGCCGGACGTCGACGATCGAGAACGTGACCGAGAAGTCCGGCCGCACCGGCCCGCTGGTGTTCGTCCGCGTCCGGCACGAGATCCGGCGCGGTGACGAAGCGGCGATCGCGCTGACCGAGTTCCACGACATCGTCTATCGCGAGGCGGCGCGCCCCGACGACGTCGCGCCGCCGCCGAAGGCCGCGCCGGCGTCCTTCGCGTGGGAGCGCCGGTGGGTGCCCGACGACGTGCTGCTGTTCCGCTATTCGGCGCTGACGTTCAACGGCCACCGCATCCATTACGACCGCCGCTACGTGACCGGGGTGGAGGGCTACCCGGGACTCGTCGTCCACGGGCCGCTCGTCGCCACGCTGCTCCTCGACCTCCTGCGCCACGAGCGGCCGGACGCAGAGGTCGAACGCTACGAGTTCCGCGCCGTGCGCCCGGTGTTCGACATCAACCCGTTCTTCGTCTGCGGCGAACCGCAGCCCGACGGCAGGACCTTCCGGCTGTGGGCCCGCGATCACGAGGGCTTCCTCACGATGGACGCCACCGCCGTCATCCGCTAGCGAGAGACCGCCTTCATGAACCCATTGCAGGGAATCACCGTCGTCACGCTGGAGCACGCGATCGCGGCGCCGTTCGCGACGCGCCAGCTCGCCGACATGGGCGCGCGCGTCATCAAGATCGAGCGCCCGGGCGTGGGCGACTTCGCGCGCGGCTACGACGAGCGCGTGCGCGGGCTGTCGTCGCACTTCGTGTGGACCAACCGGTCGAAGGAAAGCCTGACGCTCGACGTCAAGCACCCCGAGGCGCAGCGCATCCTCGCGCGGCTGATCGACGAAGAAGCCGACGTCGTCGTGCAGAACCTCGCCCCCGGCGCGGCCGCGCGGCTCGGGCTGTCCTACGCGGCGCTGGCGGCGAAGAAGCCCGGCATCATCGTCTGCGACATCTCGGGCTATGGCGGCGACGGGCCGTATCGCGACAAGAAGGCCTACGACCTCCTCATCCAGAGCGAGTCGGGCTTCCTGTCGGTCACCGGCACGCCGGACGAGCCGTCGAAGGCGGGCAACTCGATCGCCGACATCGCCGCCGGCATGTACGCGTACTCGAACATCCTGGCCGCGCTGCTGCAGCGCCAGCGCACCGGGCGCGGCCAGCACCTCGACATCTCGATGCTGGAGTCTCTGGTGGAGTGGATGAGTTTCCCGCTCTACTATGCGTTCGACGGCGCGCCGCCGCCGGCGAGGAGCGGCGCGAGCCACGCGACGATCTACCCGTACGGCCCCTTTCCCGCCGGCGACGGCAAGGTCGTGATGCTGGGGCTGCAGAACGAGCGCGAGTGGGTCGCCTTCTGCGAGAAGGTGCTGCTGCAACCGGGGCTCGCGCAGGAAGACCGCTTCGCCACCAACTCGCGGCGCAGCGAAGCGCGCGCGGAACTGCGCGCACTGATCGTCGCCGCGTTCGCCGCGATGACCGGCGACGAGGTCGTCGCGCGGCTCGAGACGGCGCAGATCGCCAATGCGCAGGTCAACGCGATGGCGGACGTCTGGGCGCATCCGCAGTTGAAGGCCCGCGGCCGCTGGCGCGAGGTGGGGACGCCGGCCGGACCGGTGCCCGCGCTGCTGCCGCCGGGCTCGTGGCAGCAGGGCGACCCGCGGATGGACCCGGTGCCGGCACTGGGCGCGCACACCGACGCGATCCTCGGCGCGCTGGGCTACACGGCGGAGCGCATTGCCGCGCTGCGCGCCGAGAAGGCAATTTAGGGAAACTGCCGCGATGAAGGCGCCGATCACCTACCTGTTCGTCCCGGGCAGCCGTCCGGACCGCTTCGACAAGGCGATGGCGGCCGGCGCCGACGCGGTGATCCTCGACCTCGAGGATGCCGTCGCGCCCGCCGCCAAGGACGCGGCGCGCGCCGCGGTCGCCGCGTGGGTCGCCGCGCACGCGCAAGCGCGCCCGCGGACCGTCGTCCGCATCAACGATGCGGCGTCGCAGTGGTTCGCTGCCGATCTCGTCGCGCTCTCCGGGATGGGCGTCGAACTCGTCATGCTGCCGAAGACCGAGCGCCGCGATGCGATCGAAGCGGTACGTGCCGCGCTGGGGCCGGCGCTGCAGGTGCTGGCGCTGATCGAGACCGCGGCGGGCGTCGACAACGCCGACGCCATCGCCGCCACGCCCGGCGTGCAGCGCCTCGTGTTCGGCAACCTCGACTACGCCGCCGACCTCGATCTTTCCGGGGACGAGCGCGGCCTCGCCTACCCGTCGGCGCGGCTGGCCCATGCGTCGCGCGCCGCGGGCCTTGTCGCGCCGGTCGCGGGCGTCACGCCGGCGATCGACGACGACGCGCAGCTCCTCGCCGACCTCGCGTTCGCGCGCGCGTTCGGCTTCGGCGCGAAGGCATGCATCCATCCGCGGCAGGTCGGCGTGATCCGGCAGGCGATGCGGCCGACGCCCGCGGAACTCGACTGGGCGCGCCGCGTGCTGGCCGCCGTCGGGGGCGGCGACGGCGTCGCGCAGGTCGACGGGAAGATGGTCGATCGCCCGGTGCTGATCAGGGCGCGCGGCTTCCTCGACCGCGCGGCGGATTGACCGCCGCGGACCACCGCTCCAATTCGCTTCGAACCGCACGCCCAAGCCACGAACAAGGGAGCCCCACGCATGGCCGCCACCATCATCGATTCCAGGATCTTCGGCAACATCTTCAGCAGCGACGCGATGCGCGCCGTGTGGTCCGACGAGAACCGCACCGCCAAGTACGTCGCCATCGAACGCGCGCTGGCGATCGTGCAGGGCCGCCTCGGCATCATCCCGCAGGAGGCCGCGACCGAGATCGTGAAGAACTGCGACATCGGCCGGATCGACATGGACAAGCTCCGCGAGCAGACGGAGCGGATCGGCTACCCGATCCTCGGCGTCGTGTCGCAGTTGAACGCACTGTGCCGCGACAAGCTGGGCGAGTACTGCCACTGGGGCGCCACCACGCAGGACATCACCGACACCGCGACGGTGCTGCTGGTCCGCGAGGGGCTCGCGATCGTCGAGGCCGACCTCGCCGCGATCTCGCAGGCGCTGGCCGACCTGGCGCTGCGCCATCGCGACACGCCGGTGGTCGGGCGCAGCAACCTGCAGCAGGCGATTCCCGTCACCTTCGGCTACAAGATGGCGACGATCCTCGCCGCGATCGAGCGGCACCGCGAGCGCCTCGCGCAGCTGAAGCCGCGGGTTCTGGTCGGCGAATTCGGCGGCGCCTGCGGCACGCTCGCCTCGCTCGAGACCGGCGCGATGGAGACGCAGGCCGGGCTGATGGCCGAGCTGGGGCTCGGCCAGCCGCTCATCGCCTGGCACACGGTGCGCGACTCGATCGCCGAGATCGGCTGCTTCCTCGGGCTCGTCGGCGGCACGCTGGGCAAGATCGCGATGGACGTGAAGCTGATGATGCAGACCGAGGTGGCCGAGGTGTACGAGCCCTTCGCCCACGGCCGCGGCTCGAGCAGCACGATGCCGCAGAAGCGCAACCCGATCTCGTCGTGCTACATCCACGCCGCGGTGTCGGTGGTGCGCCAGCACGCGGCGGCGCTGATGGACGCGATGATCGCCGACCACGAGCGCTCGACCGGCCCCTGGGAGATCGAGTGGATCTCGCTGCCGGAATCGTTCTGCCTGATGGCCGGCGCGCTGAAGCAGACGCGCTTCGTGCTCGAGGGCCTCGAGGTCGATGCAGCGCGGATGCGCGCCAACATCGACATCACCAACGGGCTCGTGATGTCCGAGGCGGTGATGATGGGCCTGGGGCGCTACATCGGCCGCGAGTACGCGCACGACCTCGTCTACGACATCTGCCGCGAGTCGATCCGGCAGGACCGGCCGCTGCTCGACCTGCTGGCCGGGAATCCGGAGATCAGCGCCCACCTCGACCGCGCCGCGCTGGCGAAGCTCTGCGATCCCGCGAATTACCTCGGCCAGGCCGGGGTGATGGTCGACCGCGTGCTGGCCGCGCGCGCGGCGACCGCAGCCTCGGTCGGCGTGGGTGGGCGGCGCAGCCCGGGTTGAGCGCGAGCGAAACCCGGGGGTGGCGCAAACGGGCACGGTTCACCCGGGTTTCGCTCGCGCTCAACCCGGGCTACGGGATCCGGGCTACGGGATCGCCTGGCCGGGAGGGCGCAGGCGCCGTCACTTGCCCCAGGTCAGCGCCAGCGGATTGACCTCGCGCGCGAGCTCGAGCAGGCCGGCGCGCGTGGCCGGGTGCAGCGGCTCCAGCGGGTGGCGCACGGCGTCGCTCGCGATGACGCCGCCTTCGGCCATCACGGTCTTGGTCGCGCGCAGCCCGCATTGCCGGTTCTCGTAGTTGATGAGCGGCAGGATGCGGGCGTAGGCCGCGGCCGCCTCGCGCCGCCGGCCGGCGCGATGGTGGGCGACGACGGGCTTGATGAGGTCGGGCAAGAGCGCGCTCGACATCGTGCCGGTCGCGCCGGCGTCGAGGTCGGCCATCAGCGTGATCGACTCCTCGCCGTCGAACGGCCCCGCGATCGCGCCACCGCCGGCTTCGATCAGGCCGCGCAGCTTGGCCGCCGCCCCCGCCGTCTCGACCTTGAAGTAGCGGACCGCGGGCACCTCGCGGGCAAGGCGGACGAGGAACGGCACCGACAGCGCGACGCCGGACAGCGGCGCATCCTGCACCATGATCGGTATCCGGCCCGCGTCGGCGACGCGCTGGAAGTGCTCGAGCATCCCCTTTTCGTCGGTGCGCAGGCTCGCACCGTGGTACGGTGGCATCAGCATCACCATCGCGGCGCCGGCCGCGGCCGCGGCTGCGGCGCGTTCGGCGGCGATCCGGGTGCTGAAGTGGCTGCAGGTGACGATGACGGGCACCCGACCGGCGACCTGCGCGAGGCAGGTGTCCAGCAGCGCGCTGCGCTCCGCGTCGGAGACGAGGAACTGCTCGGAGTAGTTGGCGAGGATGCAGATCGCGTCGACGCCCTGGTCGATCATGCAGTCCATGACGCGGCGCTGGCCGTCGAGGTCGAGGTCGCCGGAGGCCGTGAACGGCGTCGGCGCGACGGGGCAGACGCCGGCGAGCGGCGGGGTCGGGGAAGTCGTCACGTGGGATGCTCCTGCGGAGTCGGGGAAACCCGTCGCGGTGGCCGGGGGGCGTGCGGGGCGGGGGCGCGCAACCCCCGAATTCTAGCCTTCCCGCCGGGATGGGCTCGCAGCGGGCTGCGACAGATGGGGCCGGCCCTCCCGGGCCCCCGTATTTCTGTCAGGAAATTCAAGCACTTTTGTTCACCTGCGCTATTTGTTCCGGCCGTAGCATTCTGTTACATTTTCTCGCAGATGCACCGGCGCCGCTGGCGACGCGAATGCACGCGGTTCGAGATGCGCGTCGGCGGCGGTTGCCACAACAAAAATGCCCCGCGGCAGTCGTTCCTCACCCTTTACGGCTGCTGATTCGGAGGCATTGTCCTGATCACGGAAACCGCGATGCGCGCTCCGCGCGCATCCTTCACGCGTGCCCGGGAAACCCGCGGGCCACGCCCGGGAGGGGTTGTGCTCGTGGTCGCCGGCACGCGCCCCGAGTGCATCAAGCTCGCGCCGCTCATCCTGGCACTCGCCGGCCACCCGACGCTGTCGGTGGTCGTCGTCAACAGCGGCCAGCACCGCGAAGCCGTCGCCCGGACGTATGCGAGCTTCGGCATCCGCTGCGACATCGAACTGCCCCCGCTCCCCGCGCTGCCCAACCTGGCCGCCGCGTGCGCCCACCTGCGCCGGTCGCTCGCGGCCGTGGTGCGTCGGCTTGCGCCGGAGACCGTGATCGTCCAGGGCGACACGCTGACCGCCTACGCCGGGGCCCGCGCGGGCGTCGACGCCGGCTGCCCGGTCACCCACGTCGAGGCGGGCCTGCGAACCGAGTCGGTGCGCGACCCGTTCCCCGAGGAGTGGTTCCGGCGCCGGATCGCGCGGAGCGCCGACCTGCATTTCGCGCCGTCGCAGTCGGCGGTGGACAACCTGCTGCGCGAAGGCATCCCGGCGGCGCGGATCCACCGCGTCGGCAACACCGGGATCGACAGCCTGCGCGCCTTGCTCGAGGAGGCGAAGAAGCGCCCGTCGCTGGCGGTCGCGCCGAAGCCGCGCATCCTCGTCACGCTGCATCGCCGGGAAAACTGGGATGCCGCGACCGAAGTGGTCTGCACCGCGCTGATCGAGCTCGCCCGGCGCCGGCCCGACCTCTCGGTGCTGTTCCCCGTGCACCCCAATCCGCGCATCGCCCGGCACGTCCGGCGCTGCCTCGGCACGCACCCGGCATTCGAACTGGCGGCGCCGCTGCCCTATCCGGAGTTCATCCAGCGCGCGTCCGAGGCGGCGCTGATCATCAGCGACTCGGGCGGCATCCAGGAAGAGGCGCCGCACCTCGGCGTGCCCGTGCTCGTGCCGCGCACCAACACCGAGCGGCCGGAAAGCATCGCCGCGGGGTTCGTCCGGCTGGTGCCGATCGACGTCGACGCCATCGTCGGCGCGGCGCTCGAGATGCTCGCCGCGCCCCGCCGCGCGCCGCTTCCCTTCGACGACCATGCCCCGTTCGGCGCCGGCGATGCCGCGCGCCGGATCGTCGGCGTGCTGGAACGCCCACTCGTCGCCGCCGGGTGGGCGTGACGCCGATGTCGGCGCTGCGGGACGAGACGCCGAGGGCCGCCGCGACGGGTGACGGCGCCTGCGCGCTGGCGGCGTGGCTGCTGACGGGCCCGGCGCAACTCACGCACGGCCCCGAGGCCGGGGCGGTCGCCGGCACGCTCGATGCCGGCGGCGCGGCGGCCTACGTCTACCCGGAGATCACCGGCTACTACCTGCAGTGGCTCGCCTGGCAGGCGGCCTGCCACGGGGCCGAAGGCGGCCTGGCGGCGCGGGCCGCAGCGGCGCAGCGCTGGCTCGCGCGGTGGGTGGAGGCGTCGACGCCGCCGGCGACCCGTCTCTATCTCGCCCCCGCGCCGGCCGACTGGCGCAACGGCGCCACGTTCCTGTTCGACGTGGCGATGGTGGTCCGCGGCCTCGCGTCCGCGTCTCGCCTGCGCCTGGTCGAGCCCGATCCCGCGCTCGTCCGCGCGCTCGTCCGCGAACTGCGCGGGCTGGTCGCCGCCGACGGTGCCTTCGCCGCCTGCGCGCCGCGCGCGCCGGACGTCGTGCTGCCGGTGCGCTGGTCGACGCAGCGGGGCGCCTTTCTCGCCAAGGCGGCCGCCGGCATCATCGACGCCGCCCCGGTGCTCCCCGGCATTCCGGACGACGTCGTCGCGGCGGCCGAGGCCACCTATGCCGGGTCGCTCGACGCGCTGGCCGCGGCGCCGCATCCGGAGGTGCACCCGCTGCTGTACGCGTTCGAGGGCACCCTGAGCCTGCCCGCGCATCCGCGCTGCGCCGCGATCCTGCCCCGCGTGGCGGCGCAATTCGACGCACTGCTCGCATTGGCGCAGGCGGGGGACGGGGTCCCGGAGTCGGTTGCCGCCGATGCGCCCGCCGTGCGCCGCGTCGACGTCGTCGCGCAGGCGCTGCGGGTCGGGATCTGCCTCGACCTGCACCTGCCCGAAAGGCCGCGCGACCGGGGCGCCCTGGCCCGGCTCGCGCGCACGCTTGTCGAGCAGGTCGTGCCCGGGCACGGGCTGCCGTTCGCGCAAGGGGGCGCCACCGCGCCGGCCAACGTCTGGGCGACGATGTTCGCCGAGCAGGCGCTGGCGCTGGCGTCCCCGGCGCCCCCCGGCCGGACGCGCGCCGGCGCGGACACCGCCCGCCTCTTGGTATGAAGGCGCAAGGTTCCGTGGCCGGCGCGGGTTCGACCGCGCCGCCGGCGCGCGCGGGTGCGTTCTCCTGGGGCCTGAGCTGGCGGCAGCGGCTGCGGCTCGCCCCGCTCTTCCTCGCGCAGGTCGCCGCCGACTTCTGCGCGCGCCTCGTGCCCCCCGCTGCGCCGCCGCGCCTGCCGCCGTGGCAGGACGGCATCTCGATCGTGATTCCCGAACGGGACGCGCCGGCCATGCTGGGCGAGGCGCTGGCTTCGCTGCAGCGCGCGCTGGCGGCGGTACCCGGCCCCGCGCAGGTGATCGTCGTCGTCAACGGCGCCGACCCCGCCGCCTATGCGGAGTTGCGGCGCGCGTACCCGGACGTGCAATTCGACTTTTCGTCGGTGCCGCTGGGCTTTGGCGCCGCGGTTCTGCGCGGCCTCGCGCTGGCACGGCACGACTGGACGTACCTGCAGAACAACGACATGACGCTGGAGCCCGGTGCGCTCGCCGCCGTGCTGGCGGCGCGCGCGCCGGACGTGTTCGCGGTCGCGTCGCAGATCTTCCAGCGCAACGCCGCCGGCCGCCGCGAGGAGACCGGCTTCACCGACTGGTACACCGATCACCGCGGGCTGCAGCTCTTCCACGCGCCGCCCCCGGCCGACGCGGCGGTCCGCCCGCACCTGTGCGCCAGCGGCGGCGCTGCGCTGTTCCGGACGTCGGTGCTGCGGCGCTACGTCCAGGACAGCCGGTGCTACGACCCGTTCTACTGGGAAGACGTCGAGTGGGGCGTGCGCGCGTGGCGCGACGGCCTCGCGGTGCTGTTCTGTCCGGATTCGTACGCCAACCACCGGCACCGCGCGACCGCGTCGCGGTTCTACGCCGCAGAGGAAATCGAGCGCATCGTCGAACGCAACCGCTGCCTGTTCGACGCGCGGCAGGGCGTGACGGGCAACGGCGTGCCGTGGCTGATGGACCGCATCTGCGACCTGCCGTACGCGAGCCAGCGCGAGCTCTCCCGGCCGGCGGTGGCGGTCGCGGTGTTCCGCCAGCGCCTCGCGTCGCGCCGCCTGCCGCAGCCGCTGGCGCCGCCGGCACTGGCTGACCCGCACGGCGGCCCGACGACGCTGCCGGCCGCGTCGTACAGCTACCACCTGCGCGCGGCCGGCGGCCGGAAGCGCGTGCTGGTCGTCACGCCGTTCGCCGTCTTTCCGCCCCGTCACGGCGGCGCGCGGCGGGTGGCGGAAACGCTGAAGAGCCTCGCCGCCGACCACGACGTGATCCTCGTCTCGGACGAGGCGCAGCTGTACGACGCCGGCAGTTTCGCGCACATGGACGGGCTGGCGGCCGTCCACCTCGTCCAGCGCGGCGCGGAGGCGCCCGGGCCGGCCGACCCGTCGCTCGACGCGCGGCGGCGCACGCACTGCCATCCGGGGCTCGTCGCCGCCGTCGACGCGGCGCTCGACCGGCACGCGCCCGGTCTCGTCGTCGCCGAGCACTTCGAGCTCGCCGACCTCGTCGCGAGGAAGCGCCCGGGACAGCACTGGCTGCTCGACCTGCACGACGCCTATGGGCCCGCGGATTTCGCCGACGCCGGCGCGGCCGAGCGCTTCGCCACCGACGTGCTGGCGGCGTTCGACGCGGTGACGGTGTGCTCCGACGAGGATCGCGCGCTGGTCGCGCATCCGCGGGCCGTCACCGTTCCCAACGGCAGCGCGATTCCGCTCGCCGGCTACCGGCCGTCGACGGGCGAGCAACTGCTGTTCGTCGGCCCCTTCCGCTATCCGCAGAACCTCGCCGGCATCCTCGCCTTCGTGCGCGACGCGTGGCCCGCGATCCGCGCCGCGCGGCCGGAGGCGAGGCTGCTGATTCTCGGCGGCTACGACGGTCCCGCCATCGCGCGCGGGCACCCGTCGCTGGTGCAGCCCGGCATCGAGGTCGCGGGCCATCGCGACGACGTCGCCGCGATCCTCGCCGCCAGCGCGCTCTCGATCAATCCGCTGCACGGCATCCGTGGCTCGGCGGTGAAGCTGATCGAGTCGCTGTCGGCCGGCCGCGTCTGCGTCAGCACCGACGACGCGGCGCGCGGCTTCGGCGCGGCGGGCTTCGCCGGCCTCGTCACGGTGCGCGGCGTCGCGGCGATGGCGGCGCCGGTGATCGTGCTGCTGGCGGACGCCGACGCGCGGCACCGGCGGGAAGCACCCGATCCGGCGCAGCTCGCCCGCTTCCAGTGGGACGCCTGCCTCGCGCCGCAGCGGGCGCTGGTCGCCGCGCTGCTCGCCCCCGACGCCGGGGCCGCGCGATGAGCGGCAACTACGACCGCATCGCGCGCTTCTACGACGCCGACATGGCGCGCAACATGCCGTTCGACGACGTCGGCTTCTACGCCGCGCTCTGCGCCGGGGCGCGGGGGCGCGTGCTGGAACTGGGTTGCGGCAACGGCCGCATCCTGCTGCCGCTGCTCGCCCGCGGCATCGATGCGACGGGGGTCGACGCGTCCGCGGGAATGCTCGCCGAGCTCGCGCGCAAGGCGGCGGCGCAGGGCCTCGTCGCGCCGGTGTGCCGGATGGATGTGCGCGCGCTGGCGCTCGCCCCGGGCTTCGGCGTCGTGCTATGCCCCTATTCGCTGGTCACCTACCTCACCGGCGACGACGACGTGCCGCGCCTTCTGGCCGAGGTGCGCCGGATTCTCGACCCCGGCGGGCTCTTCGTCGTCGACGCCTTCGTGCCGAAGCCGGTCGTCGCCGGCACGGCGTTCACCGCGGACTACCGGCGAGCGTTCGGCGACGGCGTGCTCGCGCGCTTCAAGCGCGTCACGCCGCTGTCCGCGACGCACAACCGGATCGAGCGCCGCTACGAGGTGCGCGGGCCCGGCGACGAATTGCTGGACACGGTCACGGTGGACGAGGTGATCCGGCCCGTCACCGAAGAGGGGCTGCGCGCGGCGCTCGCCGCCGGCGGCTTTGCCGTCACGGCGACCGCCTGGGACTACGGCCGGGCGGCGGATGGCGCCGCGGCGCAGTTCGTGGCGCTGGTCGCGCGGCCGGCGTAGCCCGGGCCGTGGCGGCGCGCGCGTTGCCGCCACCGCGAATGCGGTAGCATGTCGGCCCTGCCTCCCTGCCTCCCAGCCGACGCCCGCCCATGGATTTCGCCTTCATCCTCGACCCGCTGCCCACGCTCAAGGCCTACAAGGATTCGAGCGTCGCGATGATGCGCGCGCTGGCCGCGCGCGGCCACCGGGTGTACGCGCTGGAGCCTTCGGACCTCTTCTGGTACGCGGGCGTCGTCACGGCGCGCGTGGTGCCGGTGACGCCGCGGCCGGACAACGACAGCTGGTACTGGGCCGGCGCGCCGGAGGAGCGGGCGCTGACCGATTTCGCGGCGGTGCTGATGCGCAAGGACCCGCCGTTCGACACCGAGTACCTGTACGCGACGCACCTGCTCGAGGCTGCCGAGCGCACCGGCGCGCGGGTGTTCAATCGGCCGCGCGCGATCCGCGACCACAACGAGAAGCTCGCGATCACCCGCTTCGCCGAGTTCATCGCGCCGACGCTGATCGCGCGCGACGCCGGGCGCATCCACGCGTTCATCAACGAGCACCAGGACACGATCCTGAAGCCGCTCGACGGGATGGGCGGCGCGTCGGTGTTCCGCGTCCGCGCCAACGACCCCAACCGCAACGTCATCGTCGAGACGCTCAACGCGCTCGGGCAGCGGACGATGATGGCGCAGCGCTACATCCCGGAGATCGTCGACGGCGACAAGCGGGTGCTGCTGATCGCCGGCGAGCCCGTGCCGTACTCGCTCGCGCGCATTCCGCAGGCCGGCGAGACGCGCGGCAACCTGGCTGCGGGCGGCCGCGGCGAGGCGCGTCCGCTCACGGCGCGCGAGAAGGAGATCGCCGCGGCGCTCGGCCCCGTGCTGTGGGCCGAGGGGCTCTTCGTCGTCGGCCTCGACGTGATCGGCAACCACCTGACCGAGGTCAACGTCACCAGCCCGACCTGTTTCGTCGAAATCGCCGAGCAGACGGGCTTCGACACCGGCGGCATGTTCGCGCAGGCGCTGGAGCGCGCCTGCCGCCAGGCCTAGAAGGTACCGGGGCCATCATTCCGTAGCCCGGGTCGAGCGCCAGCGAAACCCCGGTGAACCGTGCCCGTTCGCGCCTCCCCCGGGTTTCGCTGGCGCTCAACGCCGGGCTACGCATGGCGGGTCATGCACCTGCGCACGCACTACGTGCAACCCGACGTCGGCCACCACGGCGTGTTCAGCGGCCGGCGCTGGAACCAGCAGAGCTACCCGGTCGTCCGCGACGTGATCGAGGTCTCGCGCTAGCCGGGCCGCCGCACCCGCACGCCCCGGCCGCGGCCCGATCCTGCGTGCTACCATCGACGTCGATTTCGAAAGACCTGCGGGTGCGCGAGGAACGGCCCTCGCCGCGCCGCCCGCGGTTGCCATTCGGGGATTCTCATGATCGGCGTCCTGATCGTTGCCCACGACACGCTGGGCGACAGCCTGGTGCGGGCGGTGACGCACGTGCTCGGCACGCGGCCGCCGCAGCTCGAGGCCTTCGGCATCGCCGCCGGCGACGACCCGTCGCTGCTGCTGCCGAAGGCGCGCGAGGCCGTGGCGCGGCTCGACACCGGCGACGGCGTGCTGATCGTGTCCGACATCTTCGGCGCGACGCCTTGCAACCTCGCCTGCAAGCTGCTGGTGCCCGGCCGCATCGAGGGACTGGCCGGCGTGAACCTGCCGATGCTGGTGCGCGCCTTCACCTATCGCAGCAAGGGCATGGACACGCTGACGAAGAAGGCGGTGTCCGGGGGCTGCGACGGCGTCCTTCACATCGAACTGGATCCGGCCTATGCAGCGACGCGAGGTTGAGATCATCAACAAGCTGGGCCTGCACGCCCGCGCGTCGGCCAAGCTCACGCAGCTCGCGGCCAAGTTCCAGTGCGAGATCTTCATGGAGCGGAACGGCCGCCGCGTGAACGCCAAGAGCATCATGGGCGTGATGATGCTGGCCGCCGGCAAGGGCGCCACGGTGACGCTCGAGACCAGCGGCGCCGACGAGGTCGACGCGATCGCCGCGCTCGAGGCGCTCATCAACGACAGCTTCGGCGAGGGCCAGTGATCCCGGCCGGCCGCTCGATGGCGAGTTTCGCGCTGCACGGCATCGGCGTGTCGCGCGGGATCGCGATCGGCCGGGCGCAGCTCGTCTCCCACGCCACGCTCGAGGTCGCGCACTATTCGATCGCCCCGGCCGGCATCGACGCCGAGATCGCGCGTTTCGTCACGGCGGTGACCGGGACGCAGAAGGAGCTGCAGACGCTGCGCAACGCGATGGCGGCAGGCCTCGCGCCGGCCGAGTTCGGCGCGTTCCTCGACGTCCACTGGATGATCCTGTCCGACCCGACGCTGGCCGAGGTGCCACGGCGGATCATTGCGGAGCAACGCTGCAACGCGGAGTGGGCGCTGACTCACCAGATGGGCGTGCTGGTCGAGCAGTTCGACCAGATCGAGGATCCCTACCTGCGCGAGCGCAAGGCCGACGTGGTGCAGGTCGTCGAGCGCGTGCTGAAGCGGCTGCTGGGCAAGGCGCCGCCGACGGCCTCGGCGAGCGCCGAGCACCAGACGATCCTGGTCGCCCACGACCTGTCGCCCGCCGACGTGATCCAGTTCAAGCAGCACCGGTTCGGGGCCTTCATCACCGACTTGGGCGGCGTCACCTCGCACACGGCGATCGTCGCGCGGAGCCTCAACGTGCCGGCGGTGGTGGCCACCCACATCGGGCGCCAGCTGATCCGCGAGAACGAGCTCCTGATCGTCGACGGCACCGACAACGTCGTGATCGTCAACCCGGACAAGGCGGTGCTGGCCGAGTACCGGCTGAAGCAGGGCGAGCTCGGGCTGGAACGCGCCAAGCTGCGGCGCCTGAAGACCAAGCCGGCGATGACCATCGACGGCCAGCGCGTCGAACTCTCGGCCAACATCGAGCTCCCCGACGACGTGCCGCAGACGCTCGAAAGCGGCGCCGACGGCATCGGCCTCTTCCGCTCGGAGTTCCTGTTCCTCAACCGCGAGGGGCTGCCGACCGAGGACGAGCAGTTCGAGGCGTACCGCGAGGTGGCGCAGGGGATGGGCGGCAAGCCGGTCACGATCCGCACGTTCGACTTAGGCGCCGACAAGCAGAAGGCGGGGCTCGACGGGCTGTCGCGGGTGGCGCCCAATCCGGCGCTGGGCCTGCGCGCCGTGCGCTTCTGCCTCGCCGAGCCGCGGCTCTTCCTCACCCAGCTGCGCGCGATCCTGCGCGCGTCGCACTACGGCAACGTCCGCATCCTGATCCCGATGCTGGCGTCGGTGGCCGAGATCGACCAGACGCTGGCGATCATCAACCAGGCCAAGGAATCGCTGCGCGACCGCGGCGTGCCCTTCAATGCGGCGGTGCAGGTGGGCGGCATGATCGAAGTGCCCGCGGCCGCGCTCGCGATGTCGGCCTTCGTCGCCAAGCTCGACTTCCTGTCGATCGGCACCAACGACCTGATCCAGTACACGCTGGCGATCGACCGCTCCGACGACGCCGTGTCGCACCTCTACGACCCGCTGCATCCGGCGGTGCTGAAACTGATCACGATGTCCATCAGCGCCGCCAACCGGGCCAAGGTACCGGTCGCCGTCTGCGGCGAGATGGCGGGCGAGGTGCGCCTCACGCGCCTCCTGCTGGGCCTTGGCCTGCGCAGCTTCTCGATGCACCCCGCGCACGTGCTCGCGGTCAAGCAGCGCGTGCTCACGTCCGACATCCCCGCGATCGACGCGATCGCGAGCCGGATGCGGCGCACCGACGATCCGGCAAAACTGGACGCGCTGCTCGACAAGCTGAACGCGTAGTTCCCGCCTCGACCGCATCGCCGCCGCCTTCTTCTTACGGGATCTCGCTCGCTCACCATGCCTTCGTTCGCGGCCACCACCGGCGGTTCCGATCCCAGCGCTGCGCTCGCTGCGGCGCGCTCGGTCGGCCCGGTCGAGGAGCGCCGCGAGCGCTTCACGGAGCCGCTGCCGCTCGCCTGCGGCCGGACGCTGCCGGAGTACGAGCTCGCGTACGAGACCTACGGCACGCTCGACGCCGCCGGCAGCAACGCCGTGCTGGTGTGCCACGCGCTCAACGCGTCGCACCACGTCGCCGGGTACTACGCGGACGACCCCGGCAACGTCGGCTGGTGGGACAACATGATCGGGCCCGGCAAGCCGCTCGACACCGACCGCTTCTTCGTCATCGGCGTCAACAACCTGGGAAGCTGCTTCGGCTCGACGGGGCCGGTCTCGACGAACCCGGCGACGGGTGCGGCCTGGGGCGCGGATTTTCCGCTGGTGACGGTGGAGGACTGGGTCGACGCGCAGGCGCGGCTCGCCGACCGGCTGGGCATCGCGCAGTTCGCCGCCGTGATGGGCGGGAGCCTGGGCGGCATGCAGGCGCTCGACTGGGCGATCCGCTACCCGGTCCGCGTGCGCCACGCGCTGGTCATCGCCGCGGCGCCCAACCTGTCGGCGCAGAACATCGCGTTCAACGAGGTGGCGCGGCAGGCGATCCTGACCGACCCCGACTTCCACGACGGCCGCTTCGAGGCGCACGGCGTGAAGCCGCGCCGGGGCCTGCGCGTCGCGCGGATGATCGGGCACATCACGTACCTGTCCGACGAGCAGATGGAGGAGAAATTCGGCCGCGAGCTGCGCGACGGGCTCAAGTTCTCGTTCGCGCCGGAGTTCCAGATCGAGTCGTACCTGCGCCACCAGGGCGAGAAGTTCGCCGAGTACTACGACGCCAACACCTACCTGCGGATCACCAAGGCGCTCGACTATTTCGATCCGGCGAAGGGCAGCGGCGGCAGCCTCGCGCGCGCGCTGGCGCCCGCCACCTGCAAGTTCCTCGTCGTCGCCTTCACGACCGACTGGCGGTTCGCGCCGGCGCGCTCGCGCGAGATCGTCAAGGCGCTGGTCGACAACAACCGCGACGTCGCGTACGCCGAGATCGTCGCGCCGCACGGGCACGATGCATTCCTGCTCGACAACCCGCAGTACACGGCGGTCATCCGTGCGTCGTTCGAGCGGATCGCGGCCGAGAATTCCGCGGCGACGTTCGGGGCCGATACGGTCGATGGCAACGCGGCGCCCGCCCGCCATGGCTGAGGCCCCCTACATGCCGTCGCCCGCCGCGGGCCGCACCGACTTCGCGACGATCGCCGCCTGGATCGCCCCGGACGCGCGCGTGCTGGACCTGGGCTGTGGCGACGGCAGCCTGATGGCGTACCTGCGCCGCGAGCGCGGCGCCACCGGCTACGGCATCGAGATCGACGACGCCGGCGTGCTGGCGTGCATCCGCGGCGGCATCAACGTGCTGCAGAGCGACCTCGAGTCGGGGCTCGCGGGCTTCGACGACGCGTCGTTCGACTGCGTGATCCTGTCGCAGACGCTGCAGGCGATGCGCCACACCGAGGCCATCGTCAACGAGATGCTGCGCGTCGGCCGCGAGGCGATCGTCACGTTCCCCAACTTCGGGCACTGGACGCACCGGCTGCAGATCCTGCGCGGGCGGATGCCGGTGTCGTCGTCGCTGCCCTACGAGTGGTACGACACGCCCAACATCCACCTGTGCACCGTCGCCGACTTCGACGCCTTCCTCGCGATCCGCCGCTGCGCCGTCGAGGACCGCGTCGTGCTCGCCGGCGGCCGGCGCGTCTCGGTGCTGCCGAACCTGCTGGGCGAGCTCGCGATCTACCGGTTCCGGCGCGTCTAGCACCGCGATGATCGCCGCTCCGGGCACTCCAGCCGACCCCGCCGCGCCGGCTGCCGCGGTCGCCAGCGTTCCTGCCGCGCCCGGCGATGCCGCCGCGCCGCGGCAGGAAGGCTGGCGCGAGGCGCTCTTCAACCGGCGGATGCTGATCTGCGTCTTCACCGGCTTCGCGTCGGGGCTGCCGCTCTACATCCTCATCAACCTGCTGCCGGCGTGGCTGCGCTCCGAGGGCGTCAACCTGACGACGATCGGACTCTTCGCGCTGATCCAGCTGCCCTACACGTGGAAGTGGCTGTGGGCGCCGCTGCTCGACCGCTTCGCGTTCCCGGCGCTGGGCCGGCGCCGCGGCTGGATGCTGCTGACGCAGGTGCTGCTGCTCTGCGCGATTCCCGCGTTCGGCTACCTGTCGCCGCGAGAGGACGTGTGGACGATCGCGTACCTCGCGGCGGTGGTCGCGTTCTTCAGCGCGAGCCAGGACATCGTGCTCGACGCGTACCGGCGCGAGCTGCTGCCGACCGTCGAGCTCGGCCTCGGCAACGCGATCCACGTCAACGCCTACCGGATCTCGAGCCTCGTTCCCGGCGCGCTCGCGCTGATCCTGGCCGACCACCTGCCGTGGAAGAGTGTCTACCTGATCACCGCGCTCTTCATGCTGCCGGGAATCGCGCTGACGCTGTGCATCGACGAACCGCGGCTCGCGCGCCCGGGCCCGCGGACGCTGGCCGAGGCGGTGGTGCTGCCGTTCCGCGAGTTCATCCAGCGCTCCGGGTGGCGCGAGGCGGTGCTGGTGCTCGCATTCATCTTCCTCTACAAGCTGGGCGACAGCATGGCGACCGCGCTCGCCACGCCGTTCTACCTCGACATGGGCTTCACCAAGTCCGACATCGGGCTGATCGCCAAGAACGCCGGGCTGTGGCCGGCGGTCATCGGCGGCATGCTGGGCGGGCTGTGGATGCTGAAGATCGGAATCAACCGCGGGCTGTGGCTGTTCGGCGTGGTCCAGGTCGTGTCGATCCTCGGGTTCGCGTGGCTCGCCTACGAGCACCGGCCCGACCGCGCGCTGCTGGCGCTGGTGATCGGCTTCGAGGCGCTGGGCGTCGGGCTCGGCACCGCCGCGTTCACGGCGTTCATCGCGCGGGCGACCGACCCGCGCTACACGGCGACGCAGTTCGCGCTGTTCACGAGCCTCGCCGCGGTGCCGCGCACGATCGTCAATGCGTCGACCGGGTGGATCGTCGACCACACCGGGTACTTCCACTTCTTCCTGCTGTGCACGGTGCTGGCGCTGCCCGGGATGCTGCTGCTGCTGCGCGTGGCGCCGTGGAACGAGGCACCGCCGCGCGCCGAGCGGTAGCCGGAATGTCGTAGGCCGGGTTGAGCGCCAGCGAAACCCGGGGTAATCCATCCCGTTGCCACGTCCACCCGGGTTTCGCCTCGCTCAACCCGGCTACGCGTGCCCGGTCACGGCCTGCTGGTTGACCCGGCGCCGGTACGCGGTGCGCTGCTACGCGCCCAGCTTCTCGATCGCCTCGCTCAATTCGAGCCACGCCGTTTCGAGCCGCGCGAGATCCCATGCGAGGTCGCCCTGGCGCGCGAGCTTCGCCTTTAGCGCCTCCTTGCCCCCTTCCGCGTAGGCCTCCGGCGCCGCGAGCCACGCTTCGAGTGCGGACTTCTCGGCGGCGAGCGCCGCCATCTGCTGCTCGATCGTCGCGAGCTTGTTCGCGAGCGGCTTCTTCTGCGCATAGGCACGCTGCCGCTTTTCCGCCTCCTCGCGCTTCTGCGCCTTGCGATCGACGCCGGCGTCGGCCGGCGCGGCAGCGGCGGCGGGGACGTCCGTCGCCGCGGCACGCCGCCGTTGCGAGAGCACCCAGTCGCGGTAGTCGTCGAGGTCGCCGTCGAACGGCACCACCATGCCGTCGGCGACGAGCCACAGGGCGTCGGTCGTCGCGCGCAGCAGGTGGCGATCGTGCGCGACGACGACGAGCGCGCCCGCGTAGTCCTGCAGCGCCTCGGCCAGGGCCTCGCGCATCTCGATGTCGAGGTGGTTGGTCGGCTCGTCCAGGATCAGCAGGTTGGGCTTCTGCCGCACCAGCAGCGCCAGCGTGAGCCGCGCCTTCTCGCCGCCGGAAAAGCGCCCGACCGGCGCGCTCGCCATGTCGCCGCGGAAGTCGAAGCCGCCGAGGAAGTCGCGCAGCTCCTGCTCGCGCGCAGCGCCATCGAGTTTCGACAGGTGCCACAGCGGCGATTCGTCCTCGCGCAGCTGCTCGACCTGGTGCTGCGCGAAGTAGCCGATCTTCAGCGCCTGCGCGGCGTGCCGCTCGCCGCGCCGCGGGGCAAGCGTCCCCGCGACGGCCTTCAGCAGCGTCGACTTGCCGGCGCCGTTGGGCCCGAGGAGTCCGATCCGGTCGCCCTGCAGGATCGACCATTCGAGGTCGGACAGGATCGGGGGCGTCGCCGCGGGATCGCCGTAGCCCAGCGTGACGTGCTCCAGGCGGATCAGCTGCCGCGCGGCGATCGGCGTGGTCTTGAACGTGAACTCGAACGGGCTGTCGACGTGCGCGGCGGCGATGCGCTCCATCCGCTCCAGCGCCTTGACCCGGCTCTGCGCCTGCTTGGCCTTGGTCGCCTTCGCCTTGAAGCGGTCGACGAACGCCTGCAGGTGCGCGATCTGCTTCTGCTGCTTGACGTAGGAGGCCTGCTGCAGCGACAGCTGGAGCGCGCGCTCCTGCTCGAACTGCGAGTAGTTGCCGCCGTAGCTCTTCAGCTTCTGGCCGTCGACGTGGACGATGGTGTTGACGACCGCGTCGAGGAAGTCGCGGTCGTGCGTGATGAGGAGCAGCGTGCCCGGGTAGCGGCACAGCCAGTCCTCCAGCCACAGCACGGCGTCGAGGTCGAGGTGATTGGTCGGCTCGTCGAGCAGCAGCAGGTCCGACCGGCACATCAGCGCCTGCGCGAGGTTCAAGCGCATCCGCCAGCCGCCGGAGAAGCTCGCCACCGCCTCGCTTTGCCGTGGCGCCGGGAAGCCCAGCCCGGACAGCAGCGTGGCGGCGCGCGAGCGCGCCGTGTAGCCGCCGATCGCCTCGAACCGGTGGTGCAGCTCGGCCAGCGCCTCGCCCCCCGCGTGCGGGTCGGCGTCGTGCGCGGCCTCGGCCGCCGCCATCGCCTGCTCGACGCTGCGCAGCTCGCGGTCGCCGTCCAGCACGAAGTCGAGCGCGGGCGTCACCACGGCCGGCGTCTCCTGCGCGACGTGGGCGATGGTCCACGCCGGCGGCAGGTCGACGCTGCCGGCGTCGGGCAGGAGCTCGCCGCGCAACAGCGCGAAAAGGCTCGACTTGCCGCTGCCGTTGGGGCCGATCAGGCCGACCCGGTGGCCGGGGTGGACGGTCAGCGACGCGCCGTCGAGCAGGCGCTTGGCGCCGCGGGCGAGGATCAGGTTGGTGAGGCGTAGCATCGGTGGCGGTCAGCCGGCGCCACGCAGATCGTAGTCGTAATCGATGATCAGCGGCGCGTGGTCGGAGAAGCGGCGGTTGACGTAGATCTTCGCCGCGGTCGCCTTCGCCGCGATGCCGGGTGTCGCGATCTGGTAGTCGATGCGCCAGCCGACGTTCTTCGCCCACGCCTCGCCGCGGTTGGACCACCACGTGTACTGGTCGGGCCGCGGGTCGACGCGGCGGAACACGTCGACGAACCCGAGTTCGTCGAAGAGGTGCGTGAGCCACGCGCGCTCCTCGGGCAGGAACCCGGAGTTCTTCTGGTTGCTGCGCCAGTTCCTGAGGTCGATCGGCTGGTGCGCGATGTTCCAGTCGCCGCACAGGATCACCTCGCGCCCGGCGTTGCGCAGCGCGGCGAGATGCGGCAGGAACGCCTCGAGGAAGCGGAACTTGGACGCCTGCCGGTGCGGCCCGGACGAGCCCGACGGCAGGTAGAGGCTGATCACCGCGAGGCCGTCGAAGTTCGCCTCGACGTAGCGTCCCTCGGCGTCGAACTCGGGGGTGCCGAAGCCGGTGACGATCGACGCCGGCTGCTTCGCGTAGACGGCGACGCCCGCATACCCTTTCTTCTGCGCGGGCGCGAACGCCGCGTGCGACTTGCGGGGCGCCGCCAGCGACTTCGGGATGTCGTCGTGGCCGGCCTTGATTTCCTGCAGGCAGACGACGTCCCACGGCTCGATCCGCGCGAGCCAGCGCGCGAATCCCTTCCGCTCGGCGGAGCGGATACCGTTGACATTGAGGGTGATGACGCGCATCGGGGGGCTCCGGCCCGGTGCGACGCGCGCCGGGGGCGTGAAAAGCCGGCGAGTTTACACGACTGGGGCGGGCAGGCCGGCCCCGCCGTTGCGTGCCGGTCGCCATGCCATCGGCGTATACTGCCGCAAAGCCAACCGCTTTCGCACCGATGACCGATTTCCGCCAGGAGTTCCTCGCTTTCGCCCTCGCGCGCGACGTGCTGCGCTTCGGCGATTTCGTCACCAAGGCCGGCCGCCGCACGCCGTATTTCTTCAACGCGGGGCTGTTCAGCGATGGCGAGAGCCTGCGCGACCTCGGCCGCTTCTACGCCGAGGCCTGGCTTGCCTCCGGCGTCGATTGCGACCAGCTCTACGGCCCCGCGTACAAGGGCATCACGCTCGCCGCGGCGATGGCGATCGCGCTGGCGGACCGGGGCCACAACCTGCCCTATAGCTATAACCGCAAGGAAGCGAAGGACCACGGCGAAGGCGGCGTCGTCGTCGGCGCCCCGCTCGCCGGCCGGGTGATGATCGTCGACGACGTGATCACCGCCGGCACCTCGGTGCGCGAATCGGTCGAGCTGATCCGCGCGCACGGGGCGCAACCGGCCGGTGTGATGATCGCGCTCGACCGGATGGAGCGCGGCCAGGGCGTGCAGTCCGCCGTGCAGGAAGTGCGCGCCAACTACGGCATTCCGGTCGTCGCGATCGCGACGCTCGACGACGTGATGCGCTTCATCGCCGGGCAACCGGCGCTGGAGGCGTGGCGACCCGCCGTGGCCGCCTACCGCGAGCAGTACGGCGCCCGCTAGCGCGCCCGGACCGGCCGGCGACGGCAAATTTCGACGTTGGAGGCGGACTTGGGAACTCCCCTGCGCACAGAGGCTTCGGCGCCGTCGCGCGCGGCGCGCGGCCGGTGGACGGGCCCGCTGGCGGCGCGGTGCCTCGCGGCCGCCTGCGCGCTGGTCCCGCTTGCGGCGCCCGCCGCGATGTACAAGTGGGTCGACGACAAGGGCGTCGTGCACTACAGCGACCAGATCCCGCCCGACGCCGTGAGCAAGGGCAACGCGCAGCTCAATTCGCAGGGCGTGACGGTGAAGAAGTACGACCCCGCCGCCAATGCCGAGCAGCAGAAGGCCCGCGCCGACGAGGCCGCCCGGCAGAGCGCGGCGGCGCGCGAGACGGAGGCGAACTCGCGGCGCGATCGCGCGGTGCTGGACTCGTACACCAGCGAGACCGACATCGACCTCGCGAAATCGCGGGCGGTGCGCACGATCCAGCTGGCGCTCGATTCGGCCAAGGGCTACAGCGCGCAGCTGACCAAGCGCAAGGCGGCGCTGCTGGAGCGCAAGGCGACCTTTGGCGGCAAGCCGGTGCCGGCCGACATCGAGCGCGAGCTGGTCGCCGGCGACGCCGAGCTCGCGCGGCAGGCGGACCTGATCGCGCTGAAGGAAAAGCAGCTCGTGGAAGTCACGGCCAGGTACGACGCCGACAAGGAGCGCTGGCGCATGCTGAAGGGCGAGCAGGCCAAGGCGGCAGCGAACGCACCGCCGCCGCCGCCGCCGCCGCCCTCGAAGCCCCCCGTGAAGAAGTAGCCGCGGGCCGGAAGCCGCCGCGGGCCCCCGCGCCTGCGATAATCGCGGTCTTCCAACTCCAAACCTTTTGGCGGTCCGGCAATGGCTCAGTACGTCTACACGATGAACCGGGTGGGAAAGATCGTCCCGCCCAAGCGCGTGATCCTGAAGGACATCTCGCTGTCCTTCTTCCCCGGTGCCAAGATCGGCGTGCTGGGCGTCAACGGCTCGGGCAAGTCGAGCCTGCTGCGCATCATGGCCGGCGAGGATCGCGAGTTCGAAGGCGAGGCGGTGCCGATGCCGAACATGCGGATCGGCTTCCTGCCGCAGGAGCCGCACCTCGATCCGGACCACACGGTGCGCGAGACCGTCGAGCAGGGCCTGGGCGACATCCTGGCGGCGAAGGCGAAGCTCGAGGAAATCTACGCGGCGTACGCGGAGCCCGACGCCGATTTCGACCTGCTGGCCGCGGAGCAGGCGAAGTACGAGGCGGTCGTCGCGTCGGCGGGCGCCGGCACCGACGTGCAGATGGAGATCGCCGCCGACGCGCTGCGACTGCCGCCATGGGACGCGACGATCGCCAACCTCTCCGGCGGCGAGAAGCGCCGCGTCGCGCTGTGCCGGCTGCTGCTGTCGAAGCCCGACATGCTGCTGCTGGACGAGCCGACGAACCACCTCGACGCCGAGAGCGTCGACTGGCTGGAGCAGTTCCTGCAGAAGTTTCCGGGCACCGTGATCGCCGTCACCCACGACCGCTACTTCCTCGACAACGCGGCCGAGTGGATCCTCGAGCTCGACCGCGGGCACGGCATCCCGTGGAAGGGCAACTACAGTTCGTGGCTGGAGCAGAAGGAGGCGCGGCTCGGGATCGAGGCCAAGCAGGAAGGCGCGCGGATCAAGGCGATGCAGAAGGAGCTCGAGTGGGTCCGCCAGAATCCGAAGGGGCGCCAAGCGAAGAGCAAGGCCCGCATCGCGCGCTTCGAGGAACTGTCGTCGCACGAGCACCAGAAGCGCAACGAGACGCAGGAAATCTTCATCCCGGTCGCCGAGCGACTGGGCGACCAGGTGCTCGAGTTCCACGGCGTCAGCAAGGGCTACGGCGACCGCCTGCTGATCGACGACCTGACGTTCAGCGTGCCGCCGGGCGCGATCGTCGGCATCATCGGGCCGAACGGCGCCGGCAAGTCGACGCTGTTCCGGATGGTCCTGGGCCGCGAGCAGCCGGACCGCGGCACCATCGTGCGCGGAGCGACGGCGCAGCTCGCCGTCGTCGACCAGTCGCGCGAATCGCTGCCCGACGACAAGACCGTGTGGGAGGCGATCTCCGGCGGCCGCGACATCCTGACCGTCGGCCGCTTCGAGATGCCGTCGCGGGCGTACCTCGGCCGCTTCAACTTCAAGGGCGCCGACCAGCAGAAGATGGTGGGCCAGCTCTCCGGCGGCGAGCGCGGCCGCCTGCACCTCGCGCAGACGCTGCTGGCCGGCGGCAACGTGCTGCTGCTCGACGAGCCGTCGAACGACCTCGATGTCGAGACGCTGCGCGCGCTGGAGGATGCGCTGCTCGAGTTCGCCGGCAGCGTGCTGGTGATCTCGCACGACCGCTGGTTCCTCGACCGGATCGCCACGCACATCCTCGCGTTCGAGGGCGATTCGCGCGTGGTGTTCTTCGAGGGCAACTACCAGGAATTCGAGGCCGACAAGAAGAAGCGCCTGGGCGAGGAAGGCGCGCGGCCGCACAGGATCCGGTACAAGCCGCTCCTGGCCTGACGCGTCGGCTGGCGGGGTTGCGGCAACGGGCGCGCCGCGCCCGGCTACCGCGCCAGCTTCGCCTTCAGGATCGCGTTGACCTGCGCCGGGTTGGCCTTGCCGCGGGTCGCCTTCATCGCCTGGCCGACCAGCGAGTTGAACGCCTTCTCCTTGCCGGCGAGGACCTCGGCGACGATGGCGGGGTGGGCGGCCAGCACTTCGTCGACGATGCGCTCGATCGCGCCGGCGTCGGACACCTGACGGAGGCCGCGGTTGGCGATGATCGTGTCGGCGCCGCCTTCGCCGGCCCACATGGCGTCGAACACCTCCTTGGCGATCTTGCCCGAGATGGTGCCGTCGCCGATGCGCGTGATCAGCGCGGCCAGTGCTGCCGGCGCGATGGGCGCGGCGTCGATCTCGATCTCGGCGCGGTGCAGTGCCGCGGACAACTCGCCCAGCACCCAGTTCGCGCCGGTCTTCGGATCGGTCCGGCTGCCGTCGGCCCCGGGTGCGACCAGCGCCTCGTAGTAGTCGGCCATCGCGCGCGACGAGACGAGCGCCGTCGCGTCGGCGGCGGGCAGCGCGTAGGTGGGCAGGAGTGCGCTCGCCTGCAGCCCGGGCACGCTCTCGTCGAACGGCTCGTCGCCGACGTCGGCGTCGCCCTGCGCCGACTGCCCCTTGACGGTCTCGATCAGGTCCGCGCGCGAGGTCGCCATGAAGCGCAGCCGGCGCAGCGCCGGCAGCTCGGGCAGGCCCGCGGTCACGCGCGCGATCCACGCCTCGTCGATCACGAGCGGCGGCAGGTCCGGGTCGGGGAAGTAGCGGTAGTCCTGCGCGTCTTCCTTGCTGCGCATCGGCCGCGTCTCGTTCTTCTGGGGGTCCCACAGCCGCGTCTCCTGCACCACGCGGCCGCCGTCCTCGAGCAGCTCGATCTGCCGGCGGACCTCGAAGTCGATCGCCTGCTGCATGAAGCGGAAGCTGTTGAGGTTCTTGATCTCGCAGCGCGTGCCCAGCGTGGTGCTGCCCGCCGGACGCACCGACACGTTGGCGTCGCAGCGGAAGCTGCCTTCCTGCATGTTGCCGTCGCAGATGCCGATCCAGCGCACCAGCGCGTGCAGCACCTTGGCGTAGGCGACCGCCTCCTCGGACGAGCGCATGTCGGGCTCGGACACGATCTCGAGCAGCGGCGTGCCGGCGCGGTTCAAGTCGATGCCGGTCATCCCGTGGTAGTCCTCGTGCAGCGACTTGCCGGCGTCCTCCTCGAGGTGCGCGCGCGTCAGCCGCACGGTCTTCTCGCCCGCCTTCGTGGCGATCGAGAGCGACCCGCCCTGCACGACGGGAATCTCGAACTGGCTGATCTGGTAGCCCTTCGGGAGGTCGGGATAGAAGTAGTTCTTGCGCGCGAAGACGCTGCGCCGGTTGATCGTGGCGCCGACCGCGACGCCGAACGCGATCGCGCGCTCGACGGCGCCGCGGTTGGGCACCGGCAGCACGCCGGGCAGCGCGATGTCGACCGCGGACGCCTGCGTGTTGGGGCCGGCGCCGAAGGCCGTCGCGGCCCCGGAGAATATCTTCGACACCGTCGACAACTGGGCATGCGTCTCCAGCCCGATGACCGTTTCCCACATCATGTGAACCTCGCTTCGCGCCGCATCGCTGTCCGTCCCCGTCAGGCGCTGTGCGGCGGGCGCCGCTGGTGCCAGTCGGTCACCTGCTGGTACCGGTGCGCGACATTGACGAGGGCGGCCTCCGAGAAATAGTCGCCCTGGAGTTGCAGGCCGACGGGCAGCCCGCCGCCGTCGAAGCCGCAGGGGATCGACAGCGCCGGGGCGCCGGTCAGGTTGGCGGCGACCGTGAAGATGTCGTTGAGGTACATCTGCACCGGATCGTCCGCCTGAGCCCCCAGCGGGAACGCCGTCGTCGGCGCGGTGGGCCCCGCGATCACGTCGCAGTCGCGGTAGGCGCGGGCGAAGTCCTCCGCGATCAGCCGGCGCACCTGCTGCGCCTTCAGGTAGTACGCGTCGTAGTAGCCGTGCGACAGCACGTAGGTGCCGACCAGGATGCGCCGCTTCACCTCGGCGCCGAAGCCCTCGGTGCGCGTCTTCCGGTACATGTCGGCGAGGTCGGTGTAGCCGGCCGCGCGGTGGCCGTAGCGCACGCCGTCGAACCGCGACAGGTTCGACGAGGCCTCGGCCGGCGCGATCACGTAATACACGGGCACCGCCAGCTTCACGTTGGGCAGCGCGATCGGCACCGTCGTGGCGCCCAGGCGGCGCAATGCGTCGAGCGCCGCCTCGACGGCCGACATCACTTCCGCGCTGCTGCCGGGGCCGAAGAACTCGACCGGCAGCCCGATGCGCAGGCCCGCGAGCGGCGGCGTGCCCGCCGGCGGATGCGCGCGCAGCAGCCGGGTGTAGTCCTCCGCCGGGCGGTCGAGCGAGGTCGCGTCGCGCGGGTCGTGCCCGGCCATCGCGTTGAGCAGCAGCGCGCAGTCCTCGGCGGTCTGCGCGAACGCCCCGGCCTGGTCGAGGCTCGACGCGTACGCCACCAGCCCGTAGCGCGAGCAGATGCCGTACGTCGGCTTCAAGCCGCTGATGCCGGTCATCGCCGCCGGCTGCCGGATCGAGCCGCCGGTGTCGGTGCCGGTCGCGGCGGGGACGAGGCGCGCGGCGACGGCGGCCGCCGACCCGCCCGAGCTTCCGCCCGGCACGCGGGTCAGGTCCCACGGGTTCGCCGTCGGGCCGAAGTGCGAGCTCTCCGTCGACGACCCCATCGCGAACTCGTCCATGTTCGTCTTGCCGACGAGCACGGTGCCGGCGGCCTTCAGCGCCGCGACGACGTGGGCGTCGTAGGGCGCGACGAAGTTCGCGAGCATCCGCGAGCCGCAGGTTGTCTTCTGCCCCGCGGTCATCAGCACGTCCTTGTGCGCGATCGGGATGCCGGTGAGCGGTCCCGCGTGCCCGGCGGCGCGGGTGGCGTCGGCGGCGCGCGCGGCGGCCAGCGCGGGCTCGGCGTCGACCGTCACGAAGGCATTGAGCGCCGGGTCGATGCGGTCGATCCGCGCCAGCAGTCCCTGCGTCAGCTCGACGCTGGACAGGCGCTTGGCGGCGAGCTCGCGCCCGAGTTCGGCAATGGACAGGGTCAGCATGGGCTTGTGGCGTCGGGAAGGTGGGGTCGGAAGGGGTACGGGCAGGAACCGGGGCGCGGTCGGCGGCGGCCGGGCGGCGCCGACCGCGCCGGCGCGCGCGCCTACTCGATGACCTTCGGCACGAGGTAGAGTCCGTCCTCGACCGCCGGCGCCACGCTCTGGTAGAGCGCCCGGCAGTCGGTCTCGGTGACGCGATCCTCGCGGAGCTGCAAGGCCACGTCCTGCGCATGCGCCATCGGCACGACGCCGGTGGTGTCCACGGCATTGAGTTCGTCGATCAGCCCGAAGATCGCTTCGAGCTTGCCGCGGACGGCTTCGGCGCCGGCGGCGTCGATGTCGAGGCGGGCGAGATGGGCGATGCGGTGGACGTCGGCGATGGAGATCGTCATGGCGTTTGGAGGTGCGGGCGGCAGTAAAGAGGAACCCACCGGAACCCGGAGGAACCGCGGGTGCGACGCGCCGGCCCGCCTGCCCGGGGCGCGGGCGCCGGCCTCGGATTCGCCCGGGGACCGCTCCGGCGTCGGCCCGCTGTGGCCGGCCGCAGCGGTTTTCCGGAGCAGCCCGGAACGATTCAATGCAGGCAAAAAGCACGTTAGGGTATCATAAAGCCCTATTTCCGAGCAGCGCCCTCGCCCGGGGAAAACCCCGGAGCGCCGCCTGTTTGCTCCGCAGTTCCGCACACCCGGCAAGGCACCGTTTTCATGTTCCAGTTCTTCAAAGGTTATTTCTCCAGCGACCTTGCGATCGACCTCGGCACCGCCAACACGCTGATCTATGTTCGCGGCAAGGGGATCGTGCTGAACGAGCCCTCGGTCGTCGCCATCCGCCAGGAAGGCGGCCCCAACGGCAAGCGCGTGATCCAGGAGGTCGGCCTCGCCGCCAAGCAGATGCTGGGCCGCACGCCGGGCAACATCACGGCGATCCGGCCGATGAAGGACGGCGTTATCGCCGACTTCACCGTCACCGAGCAGATGCTGAAGCAGTTCATCAAGAAGGTGCTCGACTCGCGGCTGTTCTCGCCGTCTCCCCGCATCATCATCTGCGTGCCCTGCGGCTCGACCCAGGTCGAGCGCCGCGCGATCCGCGAGTCGGCGCTGGGCGCCGGCGCGTCGAAGGTGTACCTGATCGAGGAGCCGATGGCCGCGGCCATCGGCGCCGACCTGCCCATCTCCGACGCCACCGGCTCGATGGTCGTCGACATCGGCGGCGGCACCACCGAGGTCGGCGTGATCTCGCTGGGCGGCATGGTGTACTCGGGCAGCGTGCGCGTCGGCGGCGACAAGTTCGACGAGGCGATCGTCAACTACATCCGCCGCAACTACGGCATGCTGATCGGCGAGACCACCGCCGAGCTCATCAAGAAGACCATCGGTTCCGCGTTCCCCGGTTCCGAGGTGAAGGAGATGGAGGTCAAGGGCCGCAACCTGGCCGAAGGCATCCCGCGCTCGTTCACCGTGTCGTCGAACGAGGTCCTCGAGGCGCTCACCGATCCGCTCAACAGCATCGTGTCGGCGGTGAAGAGCGCGCTCGAGCGCACGCCGCCGGAGCTGGGCGCCGACATCGCCGAGGCCGGCATGGTGCTGACCGGCGGTGGCGCGCTGCTGCGTGACGTCGACCGGCTGCTGATGGAAGAGACCGGGCTGCCCGTGATCGTCGCCGATGACCCGCTGACCTGCGTCGTGCGCGGCTGCGGCAAGGCGCTCGAGAACATGGAAAAGCTCTCGACGATCTTCACGTCGGACTGACGGCAGGCCCGCGCCCCGCGCTGCCTGCGACCGCGACATGCGCCACGTTCCGGGCGATTCCCCCGACTTCTTCCGCCGCGGGCCGTCGCCGTTCGCGCGGCTCGCCTTCTTCGGCGTGATCTCGCTGATGCTCCTGTTCGCCGACACGCGCTTCCGCTACCTCGAGAGCGTACGCCAGGCCGTGGCGATCGTGCTCTACCCGGTGCAGCGCGCGATCCAGCTGCCTGGCGAGGCGCTGGCCTTCGTCGGCACCTACTTCAGCTCGCAGCGCGAGGTCGCCGACGACAATGCGGCGCTGAAGCGCCGGCTGGTCGAGCAGGGCACCGCCGTCCACGGCTATCCGCTGATCCTGCGGGAAAACGCCGAGCTGAAGACGCTGCTCGAGCTCCGCCGGCGCTACGACGGCGCCGCGATCGCGGTCGAGGTCCTCTATACCGGCCGCGACCCGTTCGCGCAGAAGCTCTTCGTCGACAAGGGCGCCGCCGCCGGCATCCTTCCCGGCGAGGCCGTGATCGACGCGCTGGGTGTCGTCGGCCAGGTGACGCGCGTGTTCCCGTTCATGGCCGAGGTCACGCTGGTGAGCGACAAGGACCACGCGGTGCCGGTCAAGGTGGTGAGGAGCGGCGTGCGCTCGGTGCTGTTCGGCTCCGGCGCCGGCCGCCTGCCCGAGCTGCGCTTCAGCGCGCCCAACGCCGACATCGAGGTCGGCGACACGCTGGTCACCTCGGGCATCGACGGTACCTACCCGCCGGGGCTCGCGGTGGCGCAGGTGGCCACGCTAGAGCGCGACACCGGGCAGATGTTCGCGCGGGTCACGGCGCGGCCGCTGGCCGGCGTCGACCGCAGCGTGCACCTGCTCGTGCTGCAGCCGGCGGCGGCGCTTCTGCCGCGCCCGAACGAGCCCACCGAGGCCGACACGGTCAAGCGCGGGCGGGGCAAGGGGAGGCGCGGCGGATGATGGGGCTGCCCCGAGGCCCGCTGTACCCCGCGCAGCCGGAGGAGATCCTGCGCGCGCCGGCGCCGTGGTTCATCCTGTTCACGCTGTTCCTGGGGCTCTTCGGCAACCTGCTGCCGTTCGCCGGCTTCGCGCAGGCGCTGAAGCCCGACTTCCTCGCGCTGGTGCTGCTGTACTGGTGCATCCAGGCGCCGCGCTACGTCGGCGTCGGGACGGCGTGGTTCCTCGGGCTGCTGATGGACGTCGGCGACTCGACGCTGTTCGGCCAGCATGCGCTCGCCTACGCCGTGCTCGCCTACGGCGCCGAGTACTTCCGCCGGCGCGTGCTGCGGTTCCCGCTGTGGCAGCAGGCGGCGCAGGTCGCGCTGCTGCTCGGCCTGTGCGCGGCCATCGTGCTCATGATCCGCGTCGTCGGCGGCGCGCCGCTGCCGCGCTGGACCTACATCGCGCCGCCGCTCGCCGGCGCGCTCCTGTGGCCCCTCGTCTCGGTGCTGCTGCAATGGCCGCAGCGGCCGCTGACGTCGTCGTCCGACCTGTGATGGGCGCCGCGGCGGCAGCGACAACGAGGTGCCGATGACGCGACGGCGCCTCTTCGCCTCCCGCCGGGGCGGCCGCACCGGCGGCGGGCTCGGCGCGACCGAGCTCCGCAACGCCGAGCGCGAGCTGTTCCTGTTCAACCGGCGGCTGGCGCTGGCGGCCGCCGTCGTGCTGCTCGCCTTCTGCGCGTTGTTCGGCCGCTTCATCTACCTGCAGGTGATCCTGCACCGGCACTACCAGACGCTGGCCGAGACCAACCGGATCGCCATCGTGCCGATCGTGCCCAACCGCGGCGTCATCACCGACCGCAACGGCGTGGTGCTGGCGCAGAGCTACTCCGCGTACACGCTCGAGATCCAGCCGTCGCGGGTGAAGGACCTGGACGAGGTGATCGACGCGCTGTCGCGCATCGTCGACGTGCAGCCGCGCGACCGCAAGCGCTTCAAGAAGCTGCTCGAGGAATCGAAGAACTTCGAGAGCCTGCCGCTGCGCACGCGGCTCACCGACGACGAGGTGGCGCGCTTCGCCGTGAATCGCTACCGGTTCCCCGGCGTGGAAATCAAGGCGCGCCTGTTCCGCCAGTACCCGTTCGGCGAGGTCGCCTCGCACGTCGTCGGCTACATCGGGCGCATCAACGACCGCGACATCGCCCGCATCGCCGACTGGGACGACGCCGCGAACTACAAGGGCTCCGACTACATCGGCAAGGTCGGCGTCGAGCTCTCCTACGAGCGTGAGCTGCACGGCACGACGGGCGTGGAGCAGGTCGAGGTCGACGCGGGCGGGCGCGCGGTGCGCACGCTGTCGCGATCGCCGCCGACGGCCGGCAACGACCTCAAGCTGTCGCTCGACATCCGCATCCAGCAGGTGGCCGAGGAGGCCTTCGGCGACCGGCGCGGCGGCCTGGTCGCGATCGATCCCAACAACGGCGACGTGCTCGCGTTCGTGTCCAAGCCCGGCTTCGACCCCAACCTGTTCGTCGACGGCATCGACTCCGCGAACTGGGAGCTGCTGAACGAGTCGCCGGACAAGCCGCTGCTCAACCGGCCGCTGCGCGGCGCCTATCCGCCGGGCTCGACGATCAAGCCGTTCCTGGCGCTGGCCGCGCTCACCTCAGGCAAGCGGACCGCGGCGCAGACGATCTACGACCCCGGTTTCTTCCAGCTGGCGGGCGCCTCGCACCGTTTCAACGACGACAAGCCCGGCGGCCACGGCAGCGTCGACATGTACAAGTCGATCGTCGCGTCCTGCGACACCTACTACTACATGCTCGCCGCCGAGACGGACATCGACGACACCTGGCGTTTCATGTCGCAGCTGGGCTTCGGGCAGAAATCCGGCATCGACATCGAGGGCGAGCTGACGGGCGTGCTGCCGTCGCGCGAATGGAAGCGGCAGCGCTTCGCCGGCGCCAACTATCGCGAGGAGCACCGCAAGTGGTACACCGGCGACAGCGTCTCGGCGGGGATCGGCCAGGGCTACAACGCGTTCACGCCGATCCAGCTCGCGCACGCGATCGCGACGATCGCCAACGACGGCGTCGCCTACCGGCCGCACCTCGTCAAGACGATCCGCAGCCTGCGCTCGGGCGAGGTGCGCGAAGTGGTGCGCGCGCCGACGTCGACCGTGCCGCTCAAGCCCGAGCACCTCGCGGTGATCAAGAACGCGCTGGTTGGCGTGAACAAGGAGGGGACGGCCGCCAGCGCGTTCACGAAGGCGGGCTACGTCAGCGCCGGCAAGACCGGCACCGCGCAGGTCTACTCGCTGAAGGGCGAGAAGTACTCGGCCAAGGTCGACGAGCGGCTGCGCGACCACGCGCTCTTCGTCGCCTACGCGCCGGCGGACAAGCCGCGGATCGCGCTGGCCGTGCTGGTCGAGAACGGCGGCTTCGGCGCCCAGGCCGCGGCGCCGATCGCGCGCAAGGTGTTCGATTACTTCCTGACCGGGAAGACTGCCGCCGGGCCGGCGTTGCCGGCCACCGGCACGGGGGCCGACGATGCGAGCGATTAGAGGGCTCCCCCCGAAGCGCGCTGCGCGCGCCTCCCGGCATTTCGTAGCCTGGGTTGAGCGACAGCGAAACCCGGGGGGAGGCGCACACGGACACGGTCAACCCGGGTTTCGCTCGCGCTCAACCCGGGCTACGGGGTTGCCGGGGTGCCGCGGATGCTGAACTTCCTCGCCAAGCTCTGGGAGGTGCTGTCGCGCCGCATCGACGGCTTCCTGCTCGCCGTGGCGCTGGCGATCGTCGGGGTCGGCCTCATCACGCTGTTCTCGGCCACCGACCAGAGCCTGACCCGCGTCACCAACCAGGCGACCAGCCTCGCGTTCTCGCTGGCGCTCATGTGGATCGTCGCCAACATCACGCCGCAGGCGCTCGCCCGCGCCGCGGTGCCGCTGTACGTGACCGCGGTGGTCATGCTGGTCGGCGTCGCCCTGTTCGGCACCGTCGTCAACGGGTCGCGGCGATGGCTCAACCTGGGCGTCGCGCGCTTCCAGCCGTCGGAGCTCATGAAGATCGCGCTGCCGCTGATGCTCGCGTGGTACTTCCAGAAGTTCGAGGGCCGCATCGGGTGGAAGGACTTCGCGATCGCCGCGGCGCTGATCGTGGTGCCGGTGTACCTGATCAAGCGCCAGCCGGACCTCG
Source organism: Bordetella parapertussis (assembly GCA_943331295.2). GTDB lineage: Bacteria > Pseudomonadota > Gammaproteobacteria > Burkholderiales > Casimicrobiaceae > CAIWHR01. The sequence continues at coordinate 115,127 of CALQLA020000005.1, forward strand.
GCACCGCGCTTCTCATCGGTGCGTCGGGCTTCTACGTGCTCTATCTCGCCGGGCTGTCGTGGAAGGTGATTGCCGGGCTCGCGGCGCTCGGCGCGGCCGCCGCGCCGCTCGTGTGGCCCTACCTGCACGACTACCAGCGCGAGCGCATCCTGACCTTCATCGACCCGGCGCGCGACCCGCTGGGTGCCGGCTACCATTCGGCGCAGGCGTCGATCGCGCTGGGTTCAGGCGGGGTGGTCGGCAAGGGCTGGCTTAACGGGACGCAGACGCACCTCGACTTCCTGCCCGAGCGCCACACCGACTTCATCTTCGCGGTGTTCGGCGAGGAGTTCGGCTTGATCGGCAATGCCGTGCTGCTGCTGCTCTACCTGCTGCTGGTGGGGCGCGGGATGGTCATCACGTCGGGGGCGTCGACGATGTTCGCGCGGCTGATGGCCGGCGCCATCACGCTGATGTTCTTCACCTACGCGTTCGTCAACATGGGCATGGTGAGCGGAATCCTGCCGGTGGTGGGCGTGCCGCTGCCGCTGGTGTCGTACGGCGGCACCGCGCTGGTGTCGCTGTTCATCGGGCTGGGCATCCTGATGAGCGTGCAGGCGCACCGCAAGCTGGTCGCCACGTAGGGCACGCGCCGGACGCGGCTTCCCCGCGCGGCGCGCCTCCCGGCTACGCGGACTCGGGAAAGCGCGGTGCCATCAGCCCGGCGACCGACCGTCCCGCCGGCTCCCGCCGCGCCATCACGGCGCGCACCAGTTCGAGCGCCGTCTGCGGGCACGGCGGCAGCGCGACGTCGGCCCGGTCGAGCGGCATCGTGCGTTCGCCCCAGCGGACGAGGTGCGAGCACCACGTGAGCCCGCCGCCGAACGCCGGCATCAGGATCAGCGCCCGCGGCGCGACGCGGCCGTCTTCCAGCGCGTCGACCAGGGCGACCGGCACGGTGGCCGCCGACATGTTGCCGTAGCGCTGGATGGTCAGGAACACGCGGTCCATCGGCGCGCCGATGCGCTTGGCCACGGCATCGATGATCCGCAGGTTCGCCTGGTGCGGGACCACGAGGTCGATGTCCTCGATCCGGTGGCCGGACTTCGCGAGCACGTCGACCGACGCATCGCCCATCCCGACCACCGCCTGCCGGAAGATCTCCTTGCCGTCGAAGTCCCACAGCGTGTCGCCGTGGATCACGCCGCCGTTCGCATAGGCGTAGCCGGGGCCGCGCACGCGCAGCGCGGCGCGCGCGGCGGCGAAGCAGCCGAGCTTCTCGGCGAGCACGCCTTCGGGCGCGTCGGTCGCCTGCAGCACGACCGCGGCCGCGCCGTCGCCGAACAGCACCGACACGTTGCGGTTGGACCAGTCCATGAACGGCGTGATCACCTCGACGCCGACGACCAGCGCGTTCTTCACCACGCCGGTGCGGATCATCGCGGTCGCCGTCGACAGCGCGTAGAGGAAGCTGGTGCAGGCGCTGTTGACGTCCATCGCGCCGGCGCGGGTGGCCCCCAGCCGGTATTGGAGCCCGGACGCCGTGTTCGGGATCTGCTCGTCGTTCGAGCAGGAGCCGTAGAGGATCAGTTCGACGTCGGTCGCGGCGAGGCCGGCGCAGGCCAGCGCCTGCGCGCCCGCCACGTAGGCGAGTTCGCTGCCCGGGACGTGCGAGACGCGGCGTTCGTGGATGCCGGTGCGGCTCGCGATCCACGCGTCGTCGGTGTCGAGGAACGTGGCGAGGTCGGCGTTGGTCAGCACGGCCGGGGGCATGCACTTGCCCCAGCCTGTGATTGCAGCGTAGGTCATCGGACGCTTTCGGGTGTGGTGCGGCTCGCGGGCGCGAGCCGCCGGGCGCTGTCGCGGCCGCGCCGCGGCGGCACCCCGCGCCGCGCGCGGGGGCGGGATCGCTATTTCGGGCGCTTGCCGCCCACTCGGGACTTCGGCTTGGCGCGTGCGGACTTTGCCGGCGGGCGCGGGGCGCGGGCCGGCGCGGCCGGCGCAGCCTCGGCCGGGGGCTTGTAGTCGCCGATGCTGCCCTTCACCGGACAGATCCGGAAGGCCGGGCATTTCTTGCAGCCGACGGCGAGGGCGATCGGACAGAGGGTCAACATGGAATGGCTCCGGCAGGGTTCGACGCGGTACGGGGAGGGTCAGCAGACGCCTGTGCCGGCGCGACGGGCGCCGTCGTTGCCGCGCGCATGCGGCGGGCAGGCGCGCGGCGGCATGCGCCGCGGCACGGCGCTCAGGTCGTCTCGCCGGGCGCCGCAGGCGGGGTGTCGGCAGGGTCGCCGGCCGTCTCCAGGTTCTTCTTTTCCTGCTTGCGCTGCAGCTTTTCTTCCTTTTTCTTCTTCTTCTCGAGTTCTTTCTGGCGCTTCTGGTACTCGAAATTCGGCTTGGCCAACTGTGCACCCCCTTCGGTCAATGTTCGCAGTGTTCTGCACCCCCGGGGTCCGGGCTCGCGCCCGCTGCAGCCTGCACCCCGTCCTGGCTATGAACCATCCCCCGGCCAGTTGCGGGCTGAGGCGATCGCACCCCTGCCTGCATTCTTGCACAGAGCCCCCCTCATGCGTTAGCGCAAAAGGGGGAATCGACCGGCCCGGAACGAGGCGCGGCGGCGCGCAGTTTCGCGCCGTCGCGCGCAGGCTCGCGCCATTGCCGCGTCCGACGCGCCCGCCCGCGGCGCGATAATACGCCGTCGCCACGCCCGCCACCCCATGCGCATGCCCGCCCGCCATCGCTTCCTCCTAGCCCTCGCGCTCGGCGTGCTCGCGGCATGCGGCGGCACCCCGAAGCGCGAGCCGCCCGCGGCACCCGCGTCGGCGCCCGCGCCGGGCCGGCCCGCGTACTACAAGGACGACGGCCCGGGCGACAGGCTGCCGGCCGACCTCGACACGCTGCCCGATGCGGTGCCGGTCGCGGAGCCGCTGCACCGGTTCGCCAACCGTCCGTACACCGTCTTCAATCGCGAGTACGTGCCGGCCACGACGCTGCGGCCGTACCGCGAGCGCGGCATCGCGTCGTGGTACGGCCGCAAGTTCCACGGCGAGAAGACGGCTACCGGCGACATCTACGACATGTACGCGATGACCGCCGCCCACCCGACGCTGCCGCTGCCCTCGTATGCGCGGGTGACCAACGTGGCGACGGGGAAGAGCGTCGTCGTGCGCGTCAACGACCGCGGCCCGTTCCTAAACAACCGCGTGATGGACCTGTCGTACGCGGCCGCGCATCGCATCGGCATCGCGCAGCGGGGCAGCGGCGAGGTCGAGGTCGAGGCGCTCGTTCCCGCCAACGTCACGCGGCTCGCGGCGGCGCCGCTGCCGCCGGTCGCAGCACCCGTCCCCGCGCCGGCGCTGCCGCCGCCGGTAGCGGCCGCGCCGGCGCGCGACCCGATGCCGGTGGCGAGCGCGCCGGCCGGCTTCGTCGTGCAGCTGGGCGCTTTCGCCAACAACGCCAATGCGAAAAATTTCCTGGAACATGTGCAGAACCAACTGACGGCAGCGCAGGTCGAAGCAGGGATTCGCCAGGTCAACGGGCTGTTCCGCGTCTACGTCGGGCCGTATGCCGACCGCGACGAAGCGCGTCGCGTCTCGCAACGCCTGGAGACCGCGTTCGGATTCGCCACGACGCTCGCGCCGCACTGACGCGCACCGCGCGTGGCGATGCGTGCGCCAGCGCACTGCGCCCGGCGAAGCGTTCGCTATAATCGTCGTTCGACGACGCCCATGCGGCGGCGCCGCCATCCGTCATCCGAGAGGGTCTCTGTTTGCGCCGCTTCTTCCGCTTCCTCCCGCTTGCCCTTCCGCTCCTCGCCGCCGCGTTCCTCGGTTCCGCACCCGCGCGCGCGCAGCTCTCGATCGAGATCGTCGGCGGCGCCGGCACCACGATCCCGATCGCCATCGTGCCGTTCGACGGCGAGAGCAGCTGGCCGCTCGGCATCACCGGCATCGTCGGCGCCGACCTGACCCGCAGCGGCCTCTTTCGCCTCGTCGACTACGCCGGCATCGCGCCGCGCCCGACGCGCAGCGCCGACGTCCGCACCGGCGACTGGCGCGCGCGCGGCGCCGATGCCGTCGTCGTCGGCACGATGCGGCCGCAGCAGGACGGCCGCGTCGAGGTCCGCTTCGCGCTGGTCGACGCGGTCAAGGGCGCCGAGCTCGCCACCGTCGTCTACGTCGTGACGCCGCAGCAGTTCCGCGCGACTGCGCACAAGATCGCCGACGTCATCTACGAGAAGATGACCGGCGACGCGGGCGTCTTCTCCACCCGCATCGCGTACATCGCGAAGCAGGGGACGCGCTACCAGTTGCACGTGGCGGAGGCCGACGGCTACAACCCGCAGACCGTCGTCACGTCGAACGAGCCGCTGCTCTCGCCCGCGTGGTCGCCCGACGGGACGCGCATCGCGTACGTGTCGCTCGAGAACAAGAAGCCCGTCATCTACGTGCAGTCGCTCGCCACCGGCGCGCGGCAGGTGCTCGCCAATTTCCGCGGCAGCAACAGCGCGCCCGCCTGGTCGCCCGACAGCCGCAAGCTCGCCGTCACGCTGACCAAGGACGGCGGCTCGCAGCTCTTCCTCATCAACGCCGACGGCACCGGCGTCGAGCGGATCCTGCGCTCGCCCGGCATCGACACCGAGGCCAACTTCACGCCGGACGGCAAGGCGATCCTGTTCACGTCGGACCGCGGCGGCACGCCGCAGATCTACCGCCTGACCCTTGCTGGCGGCAACGTCGAGCGCCTGACGTTTGACGGCAGCTACAACGTCTCGCCGCGGGCAACACCCGACGGCAAGGGCTTCGTTTTCGTGCGCCGCGACGGCGGTCGCTTCCAGCTCGCGATCCAGGACTACGCGTCGCGCCAGGTGCAGGTGCTGACCGGCGGCCCCGTCGACGAAAGCCCCAGCGTCTCGCCCAATTCGAAGCTGATCCTTTACGCAGCGTCCGAGAGGGGGCGTGGTATATTGGCCGCGGTATCTTCCGACGGTCGTGTCAAGCAGCGTCTCGTCTCGCCGGCCACCGACGTGCGCGAGCCCGCGTGGGGTCCGTTGCCGCGTTGATCGCATCCGCCGATCACTACCGCGACGCGACCCGAACCCTATCGAGGAGATACTCATGCGCAACTGGATCATCGTACTGTTCGCCGCGACGCTTATCGTCGGCTGCAAGAGCACCGAGACGCAGGCACCCGCGCCGATCGACGAGCAGGCGCCTGCCGTGGGCGGCACCGGCGGCGCGGGTGGCGCCGGCGGTGCCGCGACCAGCGGCGTCGGCACGGCCGGCATCAGCGGCGCGCCCGGTGCGCCGGGCACCCTGACGGTGCCGCCGAGGGACTCCATCGTCCTGGCCAAGCGCACCGTGTACTTCGACTACGACAGCTTCGTCGTGAAGGACGAATACCGGGCGCAGGTCGAGGCGCACGCCAAGTTCATCCAGTCCAACAAGAGCGCGCGGATCACGCTGCAGGGCCACACCGACGAGCGCGGCAGCCGCGAGTACAACATCGCGCTCGGCCAGAAGCGCGCCGACGCCGTGAAGAAGCTGATGCAGCTCCTGGGCGCCAGCGAGATCCAGGTCGAGACGGTCAGTTTCGGCAAGGAAAAGCCGAAGTCCGACGGCCACGACGAGGGCGCGTACGCCCAGAACCGGCGCGTCGAAATCATCTACGTCGGCGAGTGAACCGGCACGTGGCTCCTGCCCGCGTCGTTGCCGCGGCGCTGCTGCTGGCAGTGCTCGCCACGGCGCCGGCGCGCGCCGCGCTGTTCGACGACGAAGAGGCGCGCAAGCGCATCGACGCCACCAACCAGCGGCTCGCGCTGGTGCAGAAGCAGCTCGACGACCGCATCGCCGCGCTCGAGGCGCAGTTCAAGAACCTCGGGCTGATCGAGCTGTTCAACCAGGTCGAGCTGCTGAAGGCCGACGTGGCGCGGCTCCGCGGCCAGATCGAAGTGCTGGCGCACGAGCAGGAAGAGACGCAGAAGCGGCAGCGTGACCTGTACATCGACCTCGATACACGGCTGCGGCGGATCGAAGCTGCGCCCGGCGCCGCCGGCGCGGTGCCTGCCGCACCCGCCGCGGCGCCGCCGGCGGGCACGGCGGCCCCGGCGGCCCCGGCCCCGATCCCCGTGCCCTCCGCCGCGCCGCTGCCGACGCCCGCACCGCCCGGCCGCGGCGCGCCGGCCGCGCCCGAGCTCTCCGCCGAGCAGCGCAGCTACGACAACGCGCTCGACCTCTTCAAGAGCGGCAACTACGGCGCGGCGGTCACCGGCTTCGCCGGCTTCGTCCGGGCCTACCCGAAGAGCCCGCTCGCGCCGTCGGCGCAGTACTGGATCGGCAACGCGCACTATGCGCAGCGCGACTACCGTGCCGCGATCACGTCGCAGCGGCAGCTGATCGCCGCCTATCCGGACAGCCAGAAGGTCCCCGACGCGCTGCTCAACATCGCCACCTCGCAGATCGAGCTTGGCGACACCGCGCCGGCGCGGCGCACGCTCGAGGAAATCGTCGCGAAATATCCGCAGTCCGAGGCCGCCGCCAAGGCGCGGCAGCGGCTGCCGGCACGCTGAGATGACTGCCCCCACGCTCGCTGCGCTCGCTGCCCCCCGAGGGGGAGCACGACTTCCCTTGGGACGGCCCGGCGGGAAGTCGACGGCCCCCACGCTCGCTGCGCTCGCTGCCCCACGGGGGGGCGCGTCAGCGGCCTTCGGGCGGCCGGGCGGCCGCTGATCGCACCCGGCCGGCGCGCGGTCGCCGCGGCGCCGGCGCCGGCGGCCTTCGCCGCACGCGTCGTCGCGTGGCAGCACGACCACGGCCGCCACGACCTGCCGTGGCAGGGCACCACCGACGCCTACCGGATCTGGCTGTCGGAGATCATGCTGCAGCAGACGCAGGTCGCGACCGTGGTGCCGTATTACGAGCGCTTCGTCGCCGCGTTTCCCGACGTGCGCGCGCTGGCGGCGGCGCCCCTGCAGCGCGTGCTGGAGCACTGGAGCGGCCTCGGCTACTACCGGCGCGCGCATCACCTGCATGTGGCGGCCGGACGCGTGGTCGCGCTGCACGGCGGCGTGTTTCCCGTCGCCGCCGACGTCATCGCGACGCTGCCCGGGGTCGGTCGCTCCACCGCGGCGGCGATCGCGACGTTCGCGGGCGGCGCACCGGCACCGATCCTCGACGGCAACGTGAAGCGCGTGCTGGCGCGGCATCGCGCGGTCGAAGGCTTCCCGGGCGTCGCGCCGGTCGAGGCGGCGTTGTGGCGGATCGCGGAAGCGCTGCTGCCGGACCGCGACGCCGTCGCCTATACGCAGGGGATGATGGACCTCGGCGCGACGGTCTGCACGCGCGGCACGCCGGCCTGCGGCGCGTGCCCGATCGCGGGGGACTGCATCGCGCTCGCCACCGCACGCGTCGACGCGCTGCCGTCACCGCGGCCGCCGAAGGCGCTGCCGCAGCGCGCGGTGCGCGTGCTGCTGCTCGAGCGCGCCGGCGAGATCCTGTTCGAGCGCCGCCCCGCGCTCGGCATCTGGGGCGGCCTGTGGAGCCTGCCCGAGACGGCGTCCGACGCCGACCCCGTGCGCCATTGTCGCGAACGCTTCGACGCCGTCGTCGACGGGGGCGCCGTGCTGCCCGCGATCGAGCACGGCTTCACGCATTTCCGCCTGACGATCATTCCGCAGCGCATCGTCGTGCGCCGCTGGCCGTCGCGCGCCGAAGCACCAGGCCTGGTGTGGATGACGCCCGCCGATGCGGCCACGGCGGCCTTGCCCGCGCCGATCAAGAAGCTCGTCCGCGCCCTCGCGTAACCCCGGCCGCGCCATGGCGCAACGGAGCGGAATGCCGGTGCGCGTTCACGGCGGCGGCGGATGCCAGTCGCGCAGGTCCGGCGGCAGCAGCCGTTCGTGGTCGGCGTGCGCGGCGCGGAACGCCGCGAGCTCGCGCGCGGCCTCGTCGTCGCGGCCGCCGGCGCGCCAGGCGCGGATGCGCGCGATCCAGTCGGCGACCGGCAAAGGCGCGCGCGCGTCGGCGCCCGCGGCGGCCTCGCTGCGCGGCGCGAGCTTGCCCAGCGCGGCAGCGGGCGCGGCATCGCGCGGCGGCTGCGCCGCGACGCCGGCCGGGGGCGCAGGGAACGGCGCGGCCGCGGCCGGCGCGCGCATGGCAGGCATCGGCGCGGGCACCTGCGCCTGCCGCTCGGCATCGGCCGCGGGCGCCGTGCGATCCGCCGCCACCGGCGCCGCAAGCTTCCCGGCGTCGAGTGCGGGTCCGCGCGAACGCGATTCCGGCATGGGTGGCATGGGCGGGGGGGGCGCCAACGCGGCGGCAGGCGCCGGCGCGGGTTCGGGCGCAACCGGTGTCGTTGCGCCGGCGGCGGGGGCGCCTGGCGCGGTCGCCGCGGGTGCCGCAGGCGCGGCGGGACGCGCGCCGCCCGGCGCCGCCCGGACGACGGATGCCGACCGAGGCGTGTCCGCCTGCTGCGTGATTCGCGTCGTGCCACCACTTGCGCCATCGCCAGCACGATCGCGCGACGCCCCCTCCGCGTCGACGTTGCTCGCGGTTCCGGCGACCGCAGGGGCCGGCACCATGTCACGCGCGGTGGTGTCCGCGCGCGACGGAGGCGCGGCCGGCGCAGGCTCGTCGGAGACCACGGCGCGCACCGCATCGGGCCCGTTCCGCGGATCGAGCGGATTCAGCTGGAGGATGCCGAGGGCGACGGCGCCGATCGACGCCGCCGCCGCGAGCGGCCACCACCAGCGCTCGGGCCGCGTCGCTTCGCGCACCGGCGCGCGTTGCGGGCCGGCCGCCACCGCCCGCCGGGCCGCCGCGAGGATCGCCGCGTCGAGCGCCGGCGGCGGCGTTTCGTCGGACACGGCGCGCCACGCGGCGTCGATGCGGTCGTCGCGCAGCGTTTCCGGCGTCCGGTCGTGGTTTCCGCTGGTCATCGCAACTCCCGCCTCGGTTCGTGCCGCAGTCCCGGCCTCAGTTCCTGCCCCAGTTCGCGCAACTCGCCGCGCAACCGGCCGAGCGCGTAGCGCAGCCGGCTCTTGACCGTCTCCACGCCGGTGCCCGTCAGCTCGGCGATCGCGGCGAGGTCGAGGCCGCCCTCCTGCTGCAGCAGGAAGGCGTCGCGCTGCGCCGGGGGCAGCCGCGCCAGCGCGGCGGCGATCCGGGCGCCCTGTTCGCGTGCGGTCGCGCGCACCTCGGGCTCGTCGCCGCGCGGCCCGGCGATCGTCGCGAGCGGGTCGTCGCCGTCGTCGTCCGGCGTGGCGGAGACGAACTCGGCCTGTCCGCTCGCACGCCAGTGATCGACCAGCCGATTGTGCGCGATCCGGTACAGCCAGGTCGCGAACTTCGCCGTCGGCGCGTAGGTGGCCCGCGCGCGGATCACGTTCATCCACACGTCCTGGAACAGTTCGTCGGCGGTGCCCGCATTGCCGCAGTGGCGGAGCAGGTACCGGTATGCGCCGCCCTTGTGGCGCGCGTACAGGACGTCGAATGCCGCGGCGTCGCCGGCTGCGTAGGCCAGCATGAGGTCGGCGTCCCCGAGGGTCGCCGGGTCGGCCCCGGAGGACGCGCGCGCCTTCATCACCGCCGAGTATGCGAGCGGTGCGGGCGCGCCGCAACCGCCGCCTGCGGCCGCGCGGGACGGGCGGCACGAAGCGGGCGCCGAGGCGACGCGCGGGCGGGGGCGGCGGTCCGCACGGGGCGCGGTCAGCGGGCCGGCGGGTCCGGCGTGAAGCGGGGCGGCGTCCATGCCGGGAACGGATTGGGCAGCTGCGCGACGTGCGGCGGCGGCAGGATGCCCATCGCGACCAGGTTCTCGCGCCGGTCGTAGTGGATCGCGATGGTCTCCGCCGGCACCGGGCTCGCGCGCTCGAAGGCCACCATCCGCATCGGCGAGGTTTCGCTGCGGCCGTGGCCGGTGCCCAGCCTGGAAAACTGTGCCGTCGCCCTCTCCGTGGCGCGGTCGCGGTCGGCGGGCCCGGCCGGCGCGGCGCGGGATTCCGCGCCGGCGCCGGCGGCATCCTGCCGCGCCGCCGGTGCCGGGGCTTCGGCCCGCGCGTCGGCGGCGAGCTTGCCCACGTTGTCGTGCGCGAGGGCCGCCGGCTTCTCCGGGAACAGCGCGACGCCGATCACGCCGACGTTCTCGGGCCGCCCGGTGCGCGCCGCATAGGCGTCGGGCAATTCGGTGAAGTAGAACGCCGCGGTGCGCGTCATGCTCTTGCGCCAGCCGCTGATGTCGGCGCATTCGCGGGCGCCGAGGACGTATCCGGATTGCCCCGTGCCCGCGGTGTCGCCGGTGATGACGTTGACGCCGTCGACGCTCATCACGGCGAGCATCCGGGCGTCGGTCGCGTTGCAGACGCGGACCGAGTATTCGGCCCCCGGCGCGCCGACGACCCAGTAGCGCCCGCCGCCGGGATGGACGGCGAGCGCCGCGGCGTCGCGGCGGCTCACGATGTCGACGCCGGCCAGATGGCCGACCGCGGCCGCCGGCATGGCGGCCACGGCCAGCGCCACGGCCACCGCCGCGCTGACAAATGTGAGCGCACACTTGCGCGAGGAATTGCGCCGCGAAAAGCCTTGTTGGTTCGTCTTGCCGCTGCAGGGGGTCATGGCAATCTCCGTTCGGGGTGGACCGGCGCGGGATCGTCGATCCCGCCTTCCCCTGTAAACGACAGGTCGCGCCAAACGGGGTCAACGACCGCCACGCGCGGTGAGCGCCCCCCGGCCGCCTCCGGGGCCCGTGCGATAATTTTGCGATGACGGACCCTGCCCACCTCCCGGCGTTGGTCGCCGGCCTCGCCTTCGTGCTCGCGGCCGTCTTCGGCGCCGTCGCCCACCGCAGCAACTTCTGCACGATGGGCGCGGTGGCCGACATCGTGAACTTCGGCGACTGGCGCCGGATGCGGATGTGGCTGCTCGCGATCGCCGTCGCGCTGGCCGGCGCCGGCGCGCTGCAGGCATTGGGGCAGGTCGACCTGTCGAAGTCGATCTACGTCGGCAGCAAGGTGAGCTGGCTGTCGATGCTCGTCGGCGGCTTTCTGTTCGGCTTCGGCATGACGATCGGCTCCGGTTGCGGCAGCAAGACGCTGATCCGGCTGGGCGGCGGCAACCTGAAGTCGCTGATCGTGATGGTGTTCATCGGGATCTCGGCCTACATGACGCTGCGCGGCCTGTTCGCCGTCTGGCGCGTCAACGCGCTCGACCCGCTGCGGTTCGACGTCGCTGGCCTCGGCGCCGCCACGTCGGACCTGCCGACGGTGCTCGCGGCGCTCGGCGCCGGCGCCGCGGTCACGCTGGCGCTGCCGTTCGTCGCCGCGGCCGCGGTCGCCGCCTTCGTGTTCGCGAACCGCGACTTCCGCGCGACGCCCGAGATGATCGTCGGCGGGCTGGTCGTCGGCGCGGTCATCGTCGGCGGCTGGTACGTCTCGGGTCACGTCGGCTACCTGGCCGAGGACCCCGCCACGCTCGAGGAAAAATTCTTCGGCACCAGTTCCGGCCGGATGGAGTCGTTCTCGTTTGTCTCGCCGATCGGTTACCTGCTCGAGCTCCTGATGCTGTGGAGCGATGCGTCGCGGACGGTGACGTTCGGGATCGCCGGCGTGCTGGGAATGCTCGCCGGCTCCGCCGCCATGGCGCTCGCGACGCGGACGTTCCGGTGGGAAGGCTTCACGTCGACCGGCGATCTCGTCCACCACGTCGCCAGCGGCGTGTTGATGGGATTCGGCGGCGTCACCGCGCTGGGGTGTACGATCGGGCAGGGATTGTCCGGCATCTCGACGCTGGCGCTCGGTTCGTTCCTCGCGCTCGCGGGCATCGTCGCCGGGGCCGTCGCCGCGCTGAAGTACCTGAACTGGCGGCTCGAGCGCTACGGCTGACGCGACGGCGCCGGCGCGCCCCCCTGCCGGCGGTCAACGACACGATGATCATTTTCGAACTCGGTTGCAGCAAGGGCCATCGCTTCGAGGGCTGGTTCGCCTCGGCCGGGGATTTCGCACGCCAGTCGGCGGCGGCGATGGTGCGCTGTCCCGCCTGCGACGACGAGCACGTGGCGATCGTTCCGTCGGCGAAGGTGCGCGTGACCAAAGCCGCGGCGCCCGTGCCCGTGACGGCCCCCGCCGCCGCCCCGGCACCGCCGCCGGATCAGGCCGCCGGTCTCCCGGCGGAACTGCTGGCCAAGTTGCGCGCGATCGTCCGCAACACCGAGGACGTCGGCCGCCGCTTTGCCGAAGAGGCGCGCAAGATCCATTACGACGAGGTTCCGGCGCGCGCGATCCGCGGCCACGCCTCGCCGGAGGAAGCCGACGCGCTGCGCGACGAAGGCATCGAGTTCGCGCCATTGCCGCCGATCCTCACCCGCGATTCGCACTGAAGGCGGGCAATTCCGTAGCCCGGGTTTCGCTGGACGCTCAACCCATTGGGCTACGCAGAGCCTCAGCCGCCCGGACGCGGGTTGAGGCTCGGCACCGGCTGGGTCTTGATCGCCGACGGGTCGACGGTCCTGGTCGTCGTCGATGGCTCCGGATCGCGAACCGGGAGGTTGCTTCCGGTGCGGTACACCTTCGTCTCGCCGGGGTCGGCGGACTTGTTGTCGGTCGTCGATGCGCAGGCGACGAGCAGCAGCGGGATCGCCGCCAGCAGAAGTCGTTTCATACGGGGGTCCCTCAGGGAAATGGCCGCCGGAGTATCGCAGCGGCGCAGGCCGGCAATGATACTGTGGCCTGATTCGCGGCGTCATTCCGGCGCGCCGCGCACCGGCGCCGTCCGCCGCTGCGGTTCGCAGGCGCGGCGCGCCGATCGGATATAATTCAATGCTTTGCTCGGGGGCCGTTAGCTCAGTTGGTAGAGCAGCGGACTTTTAATCCGTTGGTCGCAGGTTCGAGTCCCGCACGGCCTACCACAGCAAAATCAAAGGGTTAGAGTTAATCTCTAGCCCTTTTTTCTTGCCCGTTTCCCCCCAAAGGGACACTGGCGGGACACTCACGGAAAAACGTCACCCGGATTTGCTGCCAGCACGGCTCCGGCGACCGCCTCCCCGGCGACCCTCGCAAGCGGTTCCGGCGGCCCCGACCGGCTCCCCCTCCGCGCCGTTCCTGCCTGTGGATAACTCAGCGAATTTGGCCCCAAGTGTCCCGGCAGTGTCCCATAGCTGGGGATTCGCTCGCTATTTCTGCTATGAAGATATGGGATAGGAACGACAGATTGCTAATCCGTTGTTGTGCTTTTCTCCGACTTGTCCTATGCTGTGGTTGTCACTTTCCACAAGCGAGCAAAGACCATGGCGACCATCGAAAAGCGCATGACCGACAAGGGCACCGTCTACCGCGCCAAGGTCCGGCTGCGTGGGTTCCCGCCGGAGACCGCGACCTTCGAGCGCCTAACCGACGCGCGGGAATGGGCTGGCAACCTCGAATCCGACATGAAGAAGGGTCGGCACTTTGGGCAGAGCAAGCGTCATACGTTCGGGGAACTGGCGACGGAGTACGCGCCCCACGCCAAGGACCCGGAGCGCCTCGAATACTGGCGCGGGGTGTTTGGAGCCGACCTCCTGGCCGACGTGACGCCGGATCGCATTGCCAAACAGCGCGACAAGCTGCTGTCGGAGGAAACTCCCCGGTTCGCCACTCCGGCGACCGGCGACAAGAAAGAGGACGCCAAGCGCGCCAAAGCAAAGCGCAGTGGCCCGACCGTCAATCGCTACGTTGCCGCCCTGTCCGTTTGCCTCGCCCATGCCGTCAAGGAACTGCGCTGGCTGGAACGGAATCCCTGCGAGTTAATCCGGAAGCCCAAGGAAAATAGCGGCAGGGTGCGGTTCCTGTCCGACGACGAGCGCGGCAAGCTGCTGGCCGCGTGCCGGGCGCATCCGGACCTGTATCTGGCGGTAGTCCTGTCGCTGACGACCGGGGCACGGCAAGCGGAAATCATGTCCCTGCGCTGGGGCCAAGTGGATTTCACCCGGCAAGTGATTACGCTCCACGCCACTAAGAACGGCGAGCGCCGGGCGCTGCCGCTGGTGGGCGAAGCCTTCACGCTGGTGCAGGAACGCTCGAAGGTGCGGACCCTCAAGGATGACCGCATCTTCCCGCCGTCCGAGAAGGCAAAGAAAGCCGCGTACATCGACCTCCGCGCGCCGTGGGAGGCTGCGCTAAAGGCGGCCGGAATCGCGGACTTCCACTGGCACGACCTCCGCCATACCGCAGCAAGCTACCTCGCCATGTCGGGTGTTTCGCTGGTGGAGATTGCCAAGGTGCTGGGGCACCGCACGCTCGCCATGGTGGCGCGGTACTCGCACCTGTCTGATGGTCATATTGTGGCGACCGGCGAGAAGCTGGCGGCGCGGCTGGGGGTGGGCAAGTGAGCGGCGAGGACGAGTTCTGGCAGCAGCAACAGCGAATTAGTTACTACTGGGTGCGAGAAGGGCTGGAGGCTGATGAAACATTCCCCCGCGAAGCCCTCGAAGCATTGAAACGCATTGACCCCGACTCTACACACAGCACCGCGTCATCGGCATCGGAGTTGCTCAACTACTGGGCCGTCGAGCGCGAGCTAACAGTGTTCGAGCGCGGGAAACCTGTCGCCGATATCGCCGCCGTCGTGTTGTACCCAGACGAGGACGGCGACTACTCAGCCTCAGACGCAGCAGTAGAACGGGGTTGGCGCGTTGACCGCACCAACCTTGAGTGGTGCTTGACGCGCTACGGCCTAGCTACGCCCAAGTTCCTAAACATGTACGACTTGCCACCAGACCAGCAGGAGCCAAATGAGATCGGCTACACCATCGGGGGAGCAGCGCGTGCCATTGCCACTAAGTACGGAGTGAACGCGGACGTGGCAGAGCAGATTCTCAAGCGCCTAGTCGCCGCAGCTGCGGATGGGGAGTTCCCTGTGCGCGACCCAATGTCGGAAATGTGTTACACGCCGGACGTGCGCCGCACGGATTGGGAGCGCGTAAGCATCTCGGATATGAATGCGTGGTTTGTGAAGTTTGGATATCGGTACCGCCTTGGTGATGACGTTGCTTCGCTTGTGCCCAACCCGGCTACAAACATTGAGACATCGGCATCACGCGAAGCCGCAACCGCACCGACACTGGCAAGCCGAGAGCAGGTCAAGCGCAAGGTTCTACTTGAGAGGCTCGGCCGCCAATTCCCAAAGCTAGAAACCGCACTGCGAGGCAACACGCCAGCATGGCAAGAGTGTCGGGTGTCGCGGGAAGATGCCCCCGGAAAGACGGGTGGCTACTACTACTTTGATGCCGTCGAGAATCTCTGCTTCTCCATGTGGCCCAAAGCCCATGAAGTCGAGCCGGGCTTGCGCGGTTACGCGATGGTGGACGGTAAGCGGGTGCCGATTAAGTAAAACGTGCAGGAAAAAGCCGGGAATTTGCCAATGAAAAGGCGGGGAATAATCAAAATTCGTCATAGTTAATAAGTTCCTTTCCACACCAACAGCGCAAATGCGCGAAGGAAGTGGAAATGAACATCCAAACGCCGCAACAAACGCCGGGTGCATCGGCGCTCGCAATAGCCCTGCCCAATTCCGACCTGCGCCCCGTCCTCCTGACGGTTGAGCAATTCTCGACGCGCAATCCGGCATTCACGCCGCCAGCCCTCCGCAATCTGATTTTCAAGGCGGAGCCGCGCCAATCGTCGCGGGGGACAATCCCCGGCAATGGTCTGGCCGAGTCCGGCGCAATTCTCCGTTTAGGCCGCCGCGTCCTGATTGACGAGGCCAAGTTTCTCGCGTGGGCTGTTCAAGCCGGAGCGCGGCAATGAGCGCCCGTCGCCACAAGCCCAAGGGCGGGCAACTGTCCTTCCTGCCGGAGCCGCCGTTCGCGCCGTCCTGGCCCCACTACGGCACTCAGGCATCCGACTTGCTGCATGAATTCTTGCAGGGCTACAAGCGGACGCACCCGGAATTCGAGGCCAAGACACTTTCATGGCGACTTGCCGCCGTGGTCTGCCAATTGCGCGATCTGGGATGGCCCATCGAAACGGAGGACATCAGCGCGCCGACGCCGGATTGCCCGGATCGAATCATTGCGCGGTACTTCCTGCCGCCAGAAGTGCGGGCCGCCGTCCTGTTGATGAGGAAGCCCCATGCGTAGCCAAGTCAAATTCTGGATTGTCCGGTTGGCTCTTTGGGGGTGGGTGCCGTTCCCTGTTGCCGAGGCGCTAGTGCGCTGGCTGCGACTCAAGGAGGCGTGAGATGGAGACCATATTCGCGCCCAGCCTGTCCGATGCCTTCGAGCGCGCCGGGATGCAGCTAAATGGCCGCGAGCCGGAGCCGGGCCGGCTGGTTCGATTCGCAACCAACGGGCGCAACGGTGACACTGCCGGATGGGTCAAGGTATTCCCGGATGGCGCAGGGGCAGTGTTCGGGGATTGGCGGGAGGGCGAGCAATTCGCATGGCAACAGCGAGACCATGACGCACCGCCACCGACGATGGCCGAGCGCGCCGAGGCGCGAGCGAGGGCCGACGCGGCGCGTGCAGTGGCGGAGCGCGAGCGCGCGGAACAACACGCTGAGGCAGCAAAGACCGCCGGTACCATCTGGGCGGAATCGAAGCCGGCGGGCGCGCACGACTATCTGACCCGCAAAGGGATCGAACGGCACGGCGCACGCCTCGACCAACGGGGCGCGCTGGTGCTGCCGGTATTCGATGCGAAGGGCGCGATTCAAAGCCTTCAAAAGATTGACCCTGACGGCCAGAAGCGATTTCTCCCCGGTGGCGCGATGAAGGGCGGCCGGCTGGTGCTGGGGGAGATTGCGGACGGTGCGCCGATTGCGCTGGCGGAAGGGTTCGCCACTGCCGCGAGTGTGCGCGAGGCGACCGGGTTGCCGGTAGTAGTTGGCTTCTCCGGTTCCAATCTCGAAGTAGTCGCCGCGAGCCTACGCCGACAGTGGCCGCAATCGCGCGTAATTGTCGCAGGAGACCTCGACGCCAGTGGAGTGGGGCGCAGGTGTTAATGGCTGCCAGAAACCGCGGATATTCGCCGCGGAGCGTGGGCAGTGGGTTCCAGAGCGCGGGATCGTCGCCTGATCCTGTCGGTCGGTTCGGGTTCTGAGGGTGCGCCGCAAAGCGCAATGACTGTCGGTCCGGCGGGCCGGA
>CALQLA020000006.1 GCA_943331295.2 Bordetella parapertussis
AGTACCCCTTCATCAGCACGTACCCCCGGATGCAGATCTCCCCCACCTCCCCCACCCCCAGCGTCCGGTTGCTCTCCACCTCCGCGATCCGGATCTCCACCCCGGCCACCGCCCTCCCGTTCGTCGTCGCCCGCTTGGAGAGCGGGTCGTCCCAGCGGGTGCGCACGACCGCGTTCGACGTTTCCGACATGCCGTAGGCGCTGACCAGCTGCGGCACGCCGATCGTGCGACTCACCCAGTAGAACGATTCGGTCGGCAGCGGCGCGCCGGTGCCGGTGCGCAGGCTGGAAAGATCGTAGCGCTCGCGGTCGGCGAATGCCTTGAGGTCCTGCACGATGGTGTCGACGAAGAACGAGACGGTGATCCGCTCGCGCTCGACCAGTTCGCAGAAGCGGCGCGACTCGTAGTGGTCGACGATCACCATCGTCGCGCCGGACAGCCACATCGCCAGCGTGTAGAACGTGCCGGTGGCGGTGAAGAGCGGCACGCACGAGAGGTACCGGTCGGCCGGCGAGAGGTCGAGGCAGGTCGTCGCGAAATAGTTGTTCTGCAGCAGCGGGCCGTGGCAGACCATCGCGCCCTTGGGGAAAGACGTCGTGCCCGACGTGTAGAGGATCTGCGCGACGTCCTGCGGCGACACCGCCGCCATCCGCGCCGCGAGCACGCCGTCGCCCGCCAGCGCGCGGCCGGCGGCCTCGATCGCCGCGAACGCGTGCATGCTGGGCGGCGTCTCCTGCCCGGCGCCGATCACCCGGCGCAGCGCGGGGAACAGCGGGCTCTGCCACTGGTCGCGGGCATGGGCGCGATAGTGCGGGTCGAGCTCGCCCAGGATGCCGAAGTAGCTGACGCCGCGGCTTCCGTCCTCGATGATCAGCGTCTGCGCGTCCGATTGCGCGAGCACGTACTTGACGTCGTTCTCGCGGAAGCGCGTGTTGACGGGCACCAGCACCGCGCCGATCGCGGGAACGGCCCACCGAGCCACCAGCCACTCGGTGCGGTCGGACATCCACAGCGCGACGTTCTCGCCGCGCGCGACGCCCAGCGCGATCAGGCCGCGGGCGAACGCGTCGACGCGCGCGGCCAGCTCTGCGAACGACAGGCGCTCGTCGCCGCAGACGACGGCGGTGTGGTCGCCGTGCGTCGCCGCCGCCCACTGCAGCGCCTGCCCGAACGTGCGGTTCCGCCAGTCGACGGCCGCGGCAGTAGCGGGAGCGAAAGCGGGCGGCGGCGGCGCGGCGGCCGCGGTGCCGGCATTCGTCATCGCCCGGTCACTTCCAGCGCACGTTGCGCAGGTTGTAGTAGCCGCTGCCGGGCTGCGGCTCCCAGTCGAGCTTCGCGTCCTGCCCGAAGGTGTAGTAGAGCTCCGAGATCAGCACCGCGTGGCCGTCGTCGTGCAGCACGCGGCCGATCTGGCGGAAGACCTGGTCGCGCTTCTCGCGCGACGCCTCGGCGTTGCCCTGCGCGATCAGCGTCTCGATGTCCGCGTTGAAGTAATCCGACCACGTGCCGTCCTTGCTGGCGGCGCCGCCGATCGGATGCGACGGGTCGTAGATCGCGTTGGAGAACTGCATCATCGTCATCGGCCCGCTCTTGTGCGTGTTGTTGAGCCGGCTCCACGCGCTGTAGTCCAGCACCTTGACCTTCGCCTTGACGCCGACCTGCGACCAGTACGCCGCGATCACCTCGCACAGCTCCTTCGGCATGTCGCTCGGGCAAAGCAGCTCGGTCTCGAAGCCGTTGGGGTAGCCGGCCTCGGCCAGCAGCTTCTTCGCGAGCGCCGGGTCGTAGGCGTAGGGCTTGAGCGCCGGGTCGACGCCGTACGGGTAGGAAGATGAGATGTACGAGGCCATCGGCGCGCCGATCCCGTGCAGCACGTTCTTGATGATCGACTGCGTGTCGAGCGCGTGGTTGAGCGCGAGGCGGACCTGGCGCTTGGCGAGCGGCGTGTCCGGCACGTTGGAATAGAGCCGCACGGCGAGCGGGCTGCCGGTCTGCACCGGCTTCACCAGCACGCCGGGCGTGGCCTTCAGCCGCGCGACGTCGGCGGCGGCGACATAGTCGACGATGTCGACCTCGCTCGCGAGCAGCGCGTTGACGCGGCTGCTGGCATCCGGAATGAGCCGGAAGACGAGGCGCTTGACGCCCGGCTTCGGCCCCCAGTAGCCGTCGAAGCGCGCGAACTCCACCGACTGCCCGATCTTCTGCTCGACGAAGCGGTAGGGGCCCGAGCCCACCGGCGCGCGCGCGAAGGCTTCCGGGCTGCCCAGCGACTCGGTGTACTCCTTGGGCACCAGCTGCACGTAGCCCGCGACCTTGTTGAGGAACGCGCCGTCGGCGCGCTTAAGGCGGATCGTCACCGTGCCGTCGGCGTTGGCGTCGACGCCGTCGACGAGGTTGGCGAAGAACGGCCGGCGCGTGCTCTTCGTTTCCGGGGCGAGGATTCGCTCGACCGAGTACTTGACATCCTTCGCCGTCAGCGTCGCGCCATTGTGGAACTTGACGTCCTTGCGCAGCGTGAAGGTGTAGCGCAGGCCGTCGTCGGAGCGCGTGACTGCAGTGGCGACGGACGGCTGCAGGTTGCCCTTGTCGTCGAACCCGTACAGCGTGTCGTAGAGCTGCCAGCCGTAGCGCTGCGAGTCACCGGTGGCGGCCACCTGCGCGTCGAGGTTGCTGATTTCCTTGCCGACGCCGAACACGACCGTGTCGCGGTCGATCGCCGGCTTGCCGTTCAGGGCGGCGGCGAACGGCGCGGCCAGCAGCGTGGCCAGTCCCAGACCGGAGGCAACAATCGTCGCAAGCGTGCGTGCACCCATGGCTCTCTCCCCTGGTAGGCCGGCGCCCGGACGGGCGCGGGCCGGCGAATGATCCGGACGCCGCTACCGCAGCGTTTCCGGCCCGCCCTTGACGTAAATGATCTGGCCCGACACGAACGAGGCCTCTTCGCTGCAAAGAAACGCAATGACGTTGGCGATGTCGCGCGGCACGCCCACGCGGCCCAGCGGGATGTTCTTGGCGCGCAGCGCCATGTAATCCTCGGCGGTGTAGCCACGCCGCGCGGCGGTCTGCCGCGTCATCTCGGTATCGACGAAGCCCGGCGCGACGGCGTTGACGTTGATGTTGTAGGGCCCGAGCTCGATGGCGGCGGTGCGCGTGAACGCCTGCAGCCCCGCCTTGGCGGTCGAATAGTTCGCCTGGCCGCGGTTGCCGAGCGCCGACGTCGACGACAGGCTCACGATCTTGCCGAAGCGCTGCGGCACCATGTGTCGCTGTGCCGCCCGCGTGCACAGGAACGCGCCGCGCAGGTGGACGCCCATGACGAGGTCCCAGTCGGCGGCGGTCATCTTGAACAGCAGGTTGTCGCGGGTGACGCCGGCGTTGTTGACCAGGATGTCGAGGCCGCCCAGTTCGGCCAGCACGCGCGCCGTCATCGCGTCGACGCTCTCCTCGTCCGAGACGTCGCAGCCGATGCCGATCGCGCGCACGCCCGTCCGCAACGCGACCTGCGCGGCGGCGCTTTCCGCGGCGTCGGCCGCGAGGTCGCAGATGGCGACGGCGGCGCCATCCTCGGCGAGGCGCTCTGCAGTGGCGAGGCCGATGCCGCGCGCCGCGCCGGTGACCAGCGCAACGCGTCCGGCAAATCGTGGGTGGGTCACCGTGCTCGCTCCTTGGTTGGTTGCGGCGCCGTCCGTGCGGCACCATTCGTCGTGCGGATCGGCGCCGTGTACCCGGCACGCGTCCGGACGACAGTGTAGATCGGGCAGTGTCGATCCAGCAACATGTGAAACATCGTTCGCGAAACTTTCCCGTGCCGGCGGCTGCGCGGGCCCCCGGCGCCGGTGGCCCGGGGCGCCCCGGCGGCGCGCGAGTTCCGACCGCATTTCCCTATGACAATCGATCGCGTTACGGCGCCGGCGCGGACACCGTCCGGGCCGACCACAGCAGCGCTCCCGCAGCCGGCAATGTATTCCACTATATGGACTTATTCCGGGTTTCCATCCAGTCGGACAGGTGCCGCAGGAACGCGGCCGGCGCTTCGTAGGGAAGCCAGTGCCCTGCCCCGGCGACGATCGCCGTCGTGGCATCCGGGCGCGCGGCCAGCAGCGATGCGACGCGCAGGCGCACGTCCGCGTCGAACGCGTCGCGGTCGCCCCACAGCGCCAGCACGGGCGCCCTGACCTGCGGCAGCACCTCGAGCAGGAAGTCCGACCGCGTCGTGAAGCGGCCGCGGAAGCGCGCCCGCGCGACATTGGCGTCCTGCACGCGGACGGCAACCGGGTCGATGCGCGCCGGATCGCCGAACATCACCACCGCCAGGTTCTCGCGATGCAGCGCGAAGCGCGTCGCCTCGTCCATCTCCGGGCGCACCCGCGCCAGCGGCGGCGGCAACTGCGGACGGTTGCCCAGCCCGCCCGGCGACACAAGCACCAGCCGGGACAGCCGCGCGCCGCGCACGCGGCCGGCTTCGAGCTCGCGCGCAAGCCATCCCGCGTACACGGCGCCCAGCGAGAAACCGCCGACGCTCACCAGTGCGGCACGGCCCAGGAGCTCGGCGCGCGCGGCATCGAGGCCGTCCGCCAGCACCCGCGCGAACGCCATCGGCGACCGGTCGTCGGGCGCATCGTCCGAGTCGCCGAAGCCCGGGAGGTCCGGCACCACGACGCGATACCGCGCGGCGAGCGGCGCGATGACGGCGAGCCAGTGCGTCCACGACCCGTAGGAGCCGTGCATCAGCACGATGGCCTCGCGCGCGGCAGCGTCGCCCCAGGCGCGCCAGACGATGGCCCGCCCGTCCGCCCCCCGCGTGCGCACGACCCGCGCCGCGGCATCGAGCGCCGACGGCGCAGGGGGCTCCGCACCATCGACGGCCGTCGGCAACGCCATCGGCGGAGGCGAGTCAACGGTCAGCATCGAACCCTGCCGGCGGGCAGGCCTGCGCCGGCGCGGCTACTGCCACGCCACCTTGCGGAAGTTGAGGAAGCCCGAGCCCTGCTGCACTTCCCAGGCGATGTCCTTCTTCTTCGCGAACACGTTGAAGAGCTCGGTGACGAGCAGCGCCGACGCGTCGTCGTGCAGCAGCCGGCCGACCTTCTTGAACAGCGCGCCGCGGGCCTCGGCGCCGGCCGTGCTGTCCAGCTCGACGATCAGCTTCTCGACCTCGGGGTTGTAGTAGTCGGACCACGTGCCGTCCTTCGAGAACGAGCCCGCCACCGGGTGGATCGGGTCGTAGATGCCGTTGGTGAACTGCGTGGTCGTCATCGGCCCCGTCTTGTGCGTGTTGTTGAGGCGGCTCCAGGCGGCGTAGTCGATGCGGTTGATCTTCACCTTGACGCCGACCTGGCCCAGGTAGGCGGCGATCGCCTCGGCGAACTCCTTCGGCGTGCCGACGGCGTCGAACAGCTCGATCTCGAAGCCGTTCGGGTAGCCGGCCTTCTTCAGGAGCTCCTTCGCCTTCGCCGGGTCGTACGGGTACGGCGCGACGTCGGGGTCGCTGCCGTACGGGAAGTAGCGCGAGATGAACGTGCCCATCGGCGCGCCGACGCCGTGGAAGACGCCCTTGATGATCGCATTGGCGTCCACCGCGTAGTTGAGCGCCTGCCGGACCTCGACCTTGGAGAGCGGCGTGCCGGCGACGTTCGAGTACAGCCGCACGTGCATCGGCGACGACACCGGATTCGTGATCACGTTGAGGGCGGGGTCCTTCTTCAGCCGCTCGACATCGGACAGCGGGATCATCGCGGAGATGTCGACCTCGCCGGCCAGGATCGCGTTGACGCGGCTGGTCGGCTCCGGGATGTACCGGAACGTCAGCGTCTTGATCCCGGGCTTCTCGCCGTAGAAGTCGTCGAAGCGCTCCAGTTCCAGGAACTGGCCGATCTTGTTTTCCTTCACCTTGTAGGGCCCCGTGCCGATGGGGGCGGCGGCGAAGGACTCGGGCGTGGGCAGCTTCGACGTGTAGTTCTTCGGCGCGATGAACAGAAAGCCGGCGATCTTGTTCATGAACGCGCCGTCCGGCTTGACCAGCTTGATCAAGACCGTGGACGGGTTCGGCGTCTCGATCGACGCGACCACCGGGGCGAAGAACGGCCGCCGCGTGCTCTTGTTGACCGGGTCGATGATCCGCTCGATCGAGTACTTTACGTCCTCGGAGGTGAAGGGGTCGCCGTTGTGGAACCGGATGCCCTTCTTCAGCGTGAACGTATACGTGAGCCCGTCCGGCGACAGCTTGAACGACTCGGCCATCCGCGGCACGATGTTGCCCTTGAAGTCGAAGCCGTAGAGGGTGTCGAAGATCTGCATCGCGTAGCGCTGCGAGTCGCCGCTGGCGGTGATCAGCGCGTCGAGGCTCTGGATCTCCTTGTCCAGCGCCACGATCAGCGTCTCGCGGTTGACCGCGGGCTTCGTCTTGTCGGCGGCGAGGGCGGGCGTGCCGGCGACCAGGCCGGCGACCAGGATCCCCAGTGCGCCGAGGGATTGAAGGGCGGTTCGTTGCATCGTTGCCTCGTCTTCAGGGTGCCGTCAGGCAGGTTGGATGGGGCGCGCCGCCGGGGTTGCCGGCCGCATCAGGGCTTCCACGCCGTCGTGCGGAAGTTCAGGAATCCGGAGCCCTGCTGGACCTGCCACTGCAGGTCCTTCTTCTTCGCATAGACGTAGACGTGCTCGGAGATGTAGATCGCCGCGGCGTCGTCGTGCAGGATGCGGCCGATCTTGCGGAACTTCTCGCCGCGCGCCTCGGCGCCCAGCGTGCCTTCGAGCTCGTTGATCAGCGCCTCGACGTCGGGATTGTAGTAGTCGGACCACGTGCCATCCTTGGAGAACGTGCCGACGATCGGGTGCACGGGATCGTAGATGACGTTGGAGAAGATCGTCACCGTCGCCGGGCCCGCCTTGTGCGTGTTGTTGAGCCGGATGAACGCCGGGTAGTCCATCCGCACGATCTCGGTCTTGATGCCCACCTGGCTCCAGTACGCGGCGACGGCCTCGGCCAGCTCCTTCGGCTGATCGGTACCGCCGTAGAGCTTCACCTCCATGCCGTTCGGGTAGCCGGCCTTCTTCAGCAGTTCCTTCGCCTTGGCCGGGTCGTACGGGTAGGGCTTGATGTCGGGGTCCGATCCGTACGGGTAGTACTTGGAGATGAACGACCCCATCGGGCTGCCGAAGCCGTACAGCACGCCCTTGATGATGGCGTTGGTGTCGACCGCGTAGGACAGCGCCTGCCGGACGTCGCGGTTGGCGAACGGGTGGCCCGGCACGTTCGAGTAGAGCCGCACGTGCAGCGGGCCGCCGTTGGGGTTGACGTAGACGTCGAGCCCGGCGTCCGCCTTCAGCCGGTTGGCGTCCTGCAGCGGAATGACCGCCGACAGGTCGACCTCTCCGCTCAACAGCGCGTTGACCCGGCTCGCGGCCTCCGGCACGAACTTCATCACAATCCGCGCCACGCCCGGGCGCTCGC
Source organism: Bordetella parapertussis (assembly GCA_943331295.2). Lineage (GTDB taxonomy): Bacteria > Pseudomonadota > Gammaproteobacteria > Burkholderiales > Casimicrobiaceae > CAIWHR01. Next base: position 7,451 of record CALQLA020000006.1, read on the forward strand.
CGATCTCCTTGCCCCAGTAACCGTCGTAGCGCTCGAGCTCGAGGTACTGGCCGATCTTGAACTCCTTGACGCGGAACGGGCCCGAGCCGATCGGCGCGGCGGCGAAGGCCTCCGGCGTGCCGAGCTTGGTCACGTAGTTCTTCGGCACGATGAACAGGAAGCCGGCGACCTTGTTGAGGAACGCGCCGTCGGGCGTCTTCAGCTGGATCGTGACCGTGTTGCCGGACGTCTCGATGCCCTTGACGATCGGCGCGAAGTAGACGCGCCGCGTGCTCTTGACCGCGGGCTCGAGGATGCGCTCGAGCGAGAACTTCACGTCCTCGGGCGTCAGCGGGTCGCCGTTCTGGAACGTGAGCCCGCGCCGCAGCGTGAACGTGTAGCTCATGCGATCGGGCGAGATCTTGACGGCGCTCGCCATTCGCGGGACGAGGTTGCCGACGGGATCGAAGCCGTACAGCGTATCGTAGACCTGCCAGGCGTAGAGCAGCGAGTCGCCGGTGGACGTGACCTGAGCGTCGAGGTTGCTCACCGACTTCTCGAGCGCGACGACCAGCGTGTCCTTGTTGATCGCGGGCTTGTAGTCGGCGGCCAGCGCCGGCAAGGCGCAGGCCGCGATGGCCATCAGGGCCGCCGGGGGGGCCAGCGCCCGCAGGAAGGCGCGGGCGGCGCGGAACGGCGCAGACGGCGGGACCCGCGGTCGTACGGTAGCGATAGCAGTCACTTCTGATCTCCTCCGGCGCAATTTGTCCAATATTTGGACTATCGTTTGCGGCGCTGCGCGCGGGCCGGGAATGGTCCGCGCACTACCGAAATTACGCATTGCACCCTAGAATGTCAACCTGCGGGCCTGCCCGCGACGTTGCGGAAGCCTGCTCCGGAGGGTGCACCGGATCAGGCTTCCACCTTCAGAAGCATTTGTCATTTCAATATATGGACAGATGAATTGAACGGCGGGGCGGCGCCAGGGTGCCGGTTGCCCTCGTCCCACGCCCGTTCCCCAATCGCCATGGACAAGAAGATCATCGACGAGTTGCACGCCCGCCGGGCGCGGGTGCGCGGCGCCATGGCGCCCGAGGCCGCGGCGAAGCTTGCGGCGCTGGGGAAGCTCTCAGCGCGCGCCCGGATCGACCTGCTGCTCGACCCGGGGAGCTTCGTCGAGATGGGGCTCCACGGCCACAGCCAGCACCCCGACCTCGCCGCGCGCACGCCGGCGGACGGCATCGTCACCGGCCACGGCACGATCGACGGCCGCGTCGTCTACGTCACCTCCGACGACGCCACCGTCCTGGGCGGCACCCGCGGCCGCGTCGGCGAGCTGAAGGCGAGCCGCGTCCGCGCCGCCGCGCTCGCGCACCGGAAGCCCTTCATCGCGCTGATGGAAGCCGGCGCCGCGCGCGTGCAGGAAACCTACGGCGCGATGGCCGCCGGCATCGGCTCGCGCTTCGGCGAGCACCTGCGGATGTCGGGCCACGTGCCGCAGGCGGCCGCGATACTCGGCGCCGCGTTCGGCGGCCCGTCGTTCACCGCCGCGCAGTCGGACTTCACGACCATCGCCGAGAAGACCGGCTTCATGGGCATGTCGGGACCGGTGGTGGTGAAGGTCGGCATCGGCGAGACCGTCACCAGCGCGGAGCTGGGCGGCGCCGAGATCAGCGCGACCGTCACCGGCCAGGTCGACCACGTCGGCGCGACGGAGGCCGATTCGCTGCTCGCGATCCGGCAGTTCCTGTCCTACCTCCCGTCCAGCAGCGACGAGCTGCCGCCGATCGTCGCGGCGCGGCCCGCGGCGCTCGACACGCCCGAGGGCCGCGACCGGCTCCGCGCGCTGATCCCCGACGCCACGCGCCAGGCCTACGACATGCGAAAGGTCCTGGCGCTGATCGCCGACGCCGGCGAGGTGTTCCACTACCGCCCGCGCTATGGGCCGAACCTCATCACCGCGCTCGCGCGCGTCGCCGGCCAGACCGTGGCGTTCGTCGCGTCCAACCCGCAGGCCAAGGGTGGCGTCCTCGACGAGAAGTCGGCGCAGAAGGCGCGCAAGTTCGTCGACATGTGCGACGCGTTCCACATCCCGCTGGTGTTCATCACCGACGTGCCGGGCTTCCTCGTCGGCCCCGAGATCGAGCGCCAGCGGATGGTGTCGCTCGCCGCGCGCCTGCTCAACACGCTGTGCGCGGCCTCGGTGCCCAAGATCACCATCGTCGCGCGGAAGGCCATCGGCCTCGCGTACATCGCACTGGGCGGCCGCGTGATGAATCCCGACACGATCGTCGCGTGGCCGACAGCCCACTTCGACGTGATGGGCCCGGAGGCCGGCGTCGAGCTCGTCCACGGCAAGGACCTGGCCGCTGCCGCCGATCCCGTCGCCCGCCGCGCCGAGATCATGGAAAAACTCGCGCGGCAGTCGTCCGCGTACGAGGCCGCGGGCATGGGCTTCATCGACGACGTGATCGACCCGGGCGAGACCCGCGACGTGATCATCGCTGCGCTGGCCAAGCTGGCCGCGTCGCGCCGCCCGGGATTCAAGCACCGCATCGACCCCTAGCATCCGACCGCCCCTTCGAGGAATCCCCGTGCCGCTCGACATCCACGTCGCCGACCGCATCGCCACCATCACGCTGAACCGCCCCGAGGCTATGAACGCGCTCGACTACCCGATGCGGCGCGCGATCCAGGACCTGTGGCGGCGGATCGATGACGACGCCGACATCCACGTCGCGATCATCACCGGCGCCGGCCCCCGCGCGTTCTGTGCCGGCGCGGACCTCAAGAACACGCCGCCGCCCGCGACGTCGTTCGCCGCCGAGACGTTCGGCGAGGGCATCGACGGCTCGCTGACGGCCGGCCAGTCGACCGCCAAGCCGCTGATCAGCGCGATCAACGGCGCGGCCTACGGTGGCGGCCTCGAGATCGCGCTCGCCTGCGACATCCGGATCGCGTCGGACAACGCGCGCTTCGCGCTGTCGGAAGCGCGCGTCGGCACCATCCCCGGCTCCGGCGGCTCGCAGCGGCTGCCGCGCGTCATCAACGAATCCGACGCGATGCTGATGCTGCTGACCGGCGACCCGATCGACGCCGCGCACGCGCTGCGCATCGGCCTCGTCAGCCAGGTGGTGCCGCTGCCCGAGCTGCCGGCGGCCGCACTCGCGATCGCCCGCCGCATCGCGGACAACGCGCCGCTCGCCGTGCGCGCGATCAAGCGCCTCGTCCGCGCCGGCCGCGACCTGCCGCTGGCCGGCGCGCTGGAGATGGAGCGGCTCGCCTGGGGCACGCTGCGCGACACCGAGGACCGCCTGGAAGGACGCGCCGCGTTCGCGGAGAAGCGGCCGCCGAAGTACCGCGGCCGCTAGGCCCGCTGGCACGCGGCCCGGCCATGGCGATCTCGCTCCCCGCGCTGCGGTCACGCAACTACCGCTACTTCCTAGCCGGGCAGGGCATCGGCCTGATCGGCACCTGGTGCCAGCGGATCGCGATGATCTGGCTCGTCTACCGGACGACGGGCTCGCCGCTCCTGCTGGGGCTCGCCGCGTTCGCCGCCGAGATCCCCTTCCTGTTCATCGCGCCGTTCGGCGGGCTGATCGCGGACCGCGTGAACCGGCGCCGCGCGCTGATGGCGATGCAGGCGATCTCCTCGCTGCAGGCCTTCGTGCTGGCGGGCCTCGCCGCCGCCGGGCTCGCGAGCTACCCGGTCATCCTGCTGCTGGCGGCAGTGCTCGGCACGTGCCAGGCGATCGAGAGCCCGCTGCGACAGTCGATCTACCCGGATCTCATCACCAACCCGCACGACCTCCCGAACGCGATAGCGCTGATGGCGTTCATGAACAACTCCGGCCGCCTGATCGGCCCGACGGTCGCGGGCTTCCTGATCGGGGTCGTCGGCGAAATCGCCTGCTTCGTCGTGAACGGCTGCGGCTACCTCGTCGTGCTCGCCGTGCTGTGGCGCATGCGCATGAAGCCGGCCACGGCGCCGGCGGCCGGCGGCCGGGTGCTCGCCGAGCTGCGGGCCGGCCTCGTCTATGCGTGGGCGACACCGGCCATCCGCGCCAGCCTGCTGCTGCTGGCGTCGGTCAGCTTCTGCGGACTGCCGTACCTCGTGCTGATGCCGGTCTTCACGCGGGAGGTGCTGCACTCGGACGCGGTCACGCTGGGCTACCTGCTCAGCATGGCGGGCGTCGGCGCGGTGTTCGGCCTGGTCGGCCTCGCCACGCGGGTCAAGGTGGCGGGCATCCCGCGGCTCCTCTCGGCCAGTGCCGCATCGACCGGCGTCGCGCTGCTGCTGCTGTCCGGGGCCGCATCGTTCTGGCTCGCCGCGGTGGCGATGGCTTGCATCGGCTTCGGCATCGTCGTCACGGCGACGGCGTCCAACATCCTGCTGCAGTCGATCTCGGACGACGACAAGCGGGGCCGCGTGCTGGGGTTCTTCGCGATGATGTTCTTCGGCATCGCGCCGATCGGGAATTTCTGCGCGGGCAGCCTGACGGAGGCGATCGGCAGCCGGCCGGCGCTGGGCGTGCTGGGCGCGGCGAGCGTGCTGTGCACGCTGGCGTTCGAGCGCCACCGGCGCCGGAGCGCTTCATGTGCGTAGCCCGGGTTGAGCGCGAGCGAAGCCCGGGTGGAAGGTGCCCGCTTGCGCCGCCCCCCGGGCTTCGCGTTGCCCAACCCGGGGTACGGAACCCGGCGGGACGTCGTTACAGCCCGGCGGCAGCGCGCAGCGCGTCGGCCTTGTCGGTCGCTTCCCAGGTGAACTCGGGCTCGTCGCGGCCGAAGTGGCCGTAGGCGGCGGTCTTCTGGTAGATCGGGCGCAGCAGGTCGAGCATCCGGACGATGCCCTTCGGCCGCAGGTCGAAATGGGCGTTGATCAGCTCGACCAGCGTGGCGTCGGAGACCTTGCCCGTGCCTTCGGTGTAGACGGTGACGTTGATCGGCTTCGCGACGCCGATCGCGTACGAGAGCTGGACCTGGCATTGCGTCGCGAGGCCGGCGGCGACGATGTTCTTCGCGACATAGCGCGCCGCATAGGCAGCCGAGCGGTCGACCTTGGACGGGTCCTTGCCGGAGAACGCACCGCCGCCGTGCGGCGCCGCGCCGCCGTAGGTGTCGACGATGATCTTGCGGCCGGTGAGGCCGGCGTCGCCGTGCGGGCCGCCGATCTCGAACCGTCCGGTCGGGTTGACGAGGTACTTGGTGCCGACGAGCATCGCCGCCGGGAGCACCGGCTTGATGATCTCGTCGATCACCGCCTCGGCCAGCGCCGCCTGCCGGTCGTTCATGCTCGGATGGTGCTGCGTCGACAGCACCACGGTGTCGATCGCGACCGGCTTGCCGTTGGCGTAGCGGACGGTCACCTGCGACTTGGCGTCGGGCCGCAGCCACGGCAGGCGCCCGTCACGCCGCACCTCGGACTGCCGCTGCACCAGCCGGTGCGCGTAGTAGATCGGGAACGGCATCAGCGTCGGCGTCTCGTCGCAGGCGTAGCCAAACATCAGGCCCTGGTCGCCGGCGCCCTGGTTCAGGTATTCGTCCGACGCGTGATCGACGCCGCGCGCGATGTCGGGCGACTGCCGGCCGTAGCAGACCATCACCGCGCAGCCGTCCGCGTCGAAGCGCAGTTCGGGGTCGTTGTAGCCGATGCGGCGGATGGTTTCGCGCGCGATGCGGCCGTAGTCGTGCTTGACCGCGGTGGTTATTTCGCCGGCCATCACGACGAGCCCGGTCGACACCAGCGTCTCGGCGGCAACCCGCCCCGTCGGGTCTTGCTCTAGAATCGCGTCCAGCACCGCATCCGAGATCTGGTCCGCCACCTTGTCCGGGTGGCCTTCCGAAACCGATTCCGACGTGAACAAAAACTCACTCATTGCCGCTCCTGGATACCTGGGTTGCTTGCGCCGCCGGGGGCGCGCTCTCCCAGGCCGTTCTGCCACAGGCGCGGCGCCGACTGGCGAACCGCGTGGCAGGCCGCGCAAAAACCACGATTCTACTTGAATTCACCACCGGGCCGCAGCCCGTACGGCCGCGCCGACGCCCCTCCCGCAAAGGCCGCATGATCCCGAACATCGCCCCGCCGTCACCGGACGCGATCGCCCGCGCCGCGGGCCTGCTCCGCGCCGGCCTGCTGGTGGCGTTCCCGACGGAAACGGTCTACGGCCTCGGCGCCGACGCCGCCAATCCCGACGCGGTGGCGCGCATCTTCGCCGCCAAGGGACGCCCGGCCGATCACCCGGTGATCGTCCACATCGCGTCCGCGGCGGCGATCGGCCACTGGGCGCGCGACGTGCCCGACGGTGCGCGCCGGCTCGCCGATGCCTTCTGGCCGGGACCGCTGACGATGGTCCTGCCGCGCGCCGCGCACGTGTCCGATCTCGTCACCGGCGGCCAGGACAGCGTGGGCCTGCGCGTGCCGTCGCACCCTGTCGCCCGCGCGCTGCTCGACGCGTTCGGCGGCGGCATCGCCGGGCCGTCAGCCAACCGGTTCGGGCGGATTTCGCCGACCACCGCGCGCCACGTCGTCGACGACCTGGGCGAGGCCGTGGCGATGACGCTCGACGGCGGCGCCTGCGCCGTCGGCATCGAGTCGACGATCGTCGCCTTCACCACCGCCACCGGTGCGCCGGTGCTGCTGCGCCCCGGCGGCATCGGCATCGACGCGCTGGCGCGGGTGCTGGGGGTCGTCCCCGGCGCCCCGGGCGCGACTGCCCCGCGCGCGTCGGGGACGCTTGCCGCGCACTACGCGCCGCGGACGCGGGCGACGCTCGTCGCCGCGGACGCGCTGCACGCGGAAATCCGGCTGCTGGCCGGCCGCGACGAGCGGATCGCGGTGCTCGCGCATTCGGTCGCGCGCCCCGGCGACTTCGCGGGAGTGTGGCGCGTCGCGCCGGCCGATCCGGTGCGCTACGCCCACGACCTCTACGCGAGCCTGCGCGCGCTCGACGACGCGAAGGCCGACGTGATCCTGGTCGAGGCGGTGCCCGGCGACAGCGCGTGGCTCGCAGTGCGCGACCGGCTCGCGCGTGCCACCCACGGCGACGACGACGACGATCGCGACTAGCGGCCGTCGCCCGGCAACGGCGGCGGGCACCGCCCCGCGAACACGGGCTCGAGGAACGCGGCGACCGCCGCCACCAGCTCCTTCTCGCCACGCCGGAAGAAATGGTCGCTACCGGCGACGACCAGCGCGCGCCGGCAAGCGTCGCCGCCGGCGAGCGTCCTGCGCCCTGGCGCCGCCGCCTTCACCTCGGGCAGGTCGTTGCCGGCGACGATGTCGAGCACGGGCAGGCGCGGGGGGACGGTGAATCCGGCGGGCATCCCGATCGGGACGAAGGCATCGGGGGCGATGGCGTCGCCGCGCGCGAGGTACGCGTCGGCCATCACCGCGCCCAGGCTGTGGGCGACGACGGCGATCCTGACGACGCCGCGCGCCTTCAGGAAGCCGATCGCGGCCACGATCCGGTCGCCGGCCTCGGCGAACGTCGCCGGATAGCCGGAACGCGGCGCATCGGCCGCAAGCACCGGCATCTGCACGGACAACGTCGTGTACCCGGCGTCGGCAAGCCCCGTTCGCAGCCCGCCGATGAGGCCCCAGTCGGGATGGAGCCCGAGGCCGTGGACGATCACGACGCCGCCCTTGCCGGCGCCCTCGGGTTCGGTCAGCAGCGCAAGCACCCGGGGGCGCAGCGGCGTCGCCAGGTACACGGCGTCGCCCACCACCAGCCCCGCCGTCACTTCCTGTGCCCAGCGCGACTCGCGGATGTAGTCGGCCGTCGCCGCCGCGAATGCCGGCGGCATCGCCAGCGCGAGCAACGCGGCGACGCCGAGCGCGCGGCGGAGCCGGCAACGCCAGGGCGTGCAAACTGCCGCATCGACCATCGGCCTCCCTCCTTCGTCCGCCGCCGCGCGGCGCGCGCAACGCACGCCGCCACCACCCGCGGCGCCATGCGCGAGGCGGCGGCGCGCCCTACGGTAAACTGAACCCGGTCCCCGCGCAATTCGCGCCGGCCGCCCGTCATCCCGAGACCCCCCCGATGCCGATCATCGTTGTCGCACCCGACAAGTTCAAAGGCTCCCTCGACGCGCCAGCCGTGTGCAGCGCGATCGCGCGCGGGCTGCGCCGCGTCTGGCCCGACGCGGAAATCCGGCTGTGCCCGATGGCCGACGGCGGCGACGGCACGCTCGACGCGGTGCTCTCGCGCGGCGGCATTCGCGCGACCCGGGGCGTGACGGGGGCCGGCGGCAGCGCGTGCGCGGCACCCTACGGCCGGCTGGGAGAAGCCGACGCCGATGGCGGCGCGGCCGTCATCGAGGTCGCGCAGGTCGTCGGCATCACCGACCCCGCGGGCATGGCCGTCCCGGTCGCGCACCGCTCGACGACCGGCGTCGGGGAGCTGCTCCGCGCGCTGCTCGACGCCGGCGTGCGCCGGGTGATGATCGGGCTGGGCGGCAGCAGCACCAACGACGGCGGCGCCGGGATGCTCGCGGCGCTGGGCCTGCGCCTGCTCGACGCGTCCGGCAAGGCGGTCGCGCCGACGCCGGCCGGGCTCGCTTCCCTCGCGACCGTCGACGCGGCCGGGCTCGACCCCCGGCTCTCCGGCTGCGCGATCACGATCCTGTCCGACGTCGACAACCCGTTGTGCGGGGCCCGCGGCGCGACGGCGACGTTCGGGCCGCAGAAGGGCGTGCAGCCCGGCGAGATCGCCGCCTACGACGCGACGCTCGCGCGATTCGCCGGACTGGTCGAGGCAGCGCTCGGCCGGCGGGCCGCGACTCACCCCGGCGCCGGCGCCGCGGGCGGCCTGGGCTTCGCGCTGCAGCTCGTCGGCGGCATCCCCCGCGCCGGCGCCGAAGTGGTCGCCGACCTCGTCGCCCTCGACGCGGCGATGGCGGGCGCCGACTGGCTGATCACCGGCGAGGGCCGCAGCGACACGCAGACGCTCGGCGGGAAGGCGCCGTGCGTCGTCGCGCAGCGCGCGCGCGCCGCCGGGGTGCCGCCCACGCTGCTGTGCGGCGCCGTCGAGACGGCGGCGCTGCCCGAGCTCGGGCGGCTGTTCGCCGGCACGTTCACGCTGCCGGCGGGTCCGGCCACGCTGGCCGACTGCGTGGACAACGCGGCGACGCTGCTCGCCGATCGCGCCGAGCAGATCGCGCGCCTCTGGGCTGCCGCGCGCGGCGGCTGACGCCGGAACGACCGGCTGCCGTCGCCGGTCAGGACACGCCGGCAGGATCGGGCAACGCCCCGCCAAACGCCGGCAGCAGCGTCACCCCGCCCCACTGCGCGAAGCAGCGCACCGGCTGGCCCAGCAGCGGATCGTCGTCGATCAGCGCCGCAAGCGCCGCCGGATCGAGCCGCGTGACACGCGCAACGGCCGCGGGATCCATCGCGATCACGCGGGCGCCCCGCAACGCGTAGAGCACCGGCGCCTGCAGCGCGTTGACGAAGAATGCGGCGCTGTGGCCGGTGCCGGCCAGGATGCCCGCCATCCGCACGCCGCGGGAGGACAGCAGCGCGAGCACCGCCGCGTGCTGCGCGAGGTACTGCGACAGGCACAGCGTCTCCGCGGCGCGCGTGGCCTCGTGCCCGGCGGAATCCTCGACCAGGTACAGCGTCCGCGGCCCGGCAGGGCGGTCGTCGGCATCGGGTGCGAACTGCGCGAGGAGCGCCGCGTCCTGCGCGTGGATCGCCCCGGGGCCCAGCGTCGCGGCCCCGGCCGGTCGCGTGAGCCAGGTCGCCGCCGGCGACTTCGCCGCCCACAGCCAGCCGGCGGGGTCGACGACCATCGCGGCCGCGAAGTACGGCGCCGCCGGTCCGGCCGGCCGCGGCACCACACCTGGCGGCGCGGGGACAGCCGCGGCGAGCCTGGCGCCCAGCCGCGCCTGCATCGCCAGCACGCGCGCCGCGAAGGGCACGGGATCGCGCAGGGCCGTCGCGATCCATCCGCGGATCGCCTCCGCGTCGGCGGCGACGGCGTCGACCTGCCCCGCCGCGGCGCGGGCGGCGCTGCCGAACACGCGGGCAATCGCTTCGGCGTCGCCGGCGTCGAGTTCCGCGCGGCCGTGCGCGGTCTCGATGACCTTCGGTCCGGAGAGCCCCAGCCGCGTGCCGGGCAGGAGCGCGACACGGTCGGCGGCGCAGGCCAGCACCGACGCGCCGCCGAACACGTCGCCGACCCCGAGCGTCAGCACCGGGATGCCGGCCGCGCGCGCGGCGAGCGCAGCGGTGAGCGCCTGCGCCAGCGCGCTCTCGGCGGGATTCGCCTCGTGCAGGCGTACGCCGCCGGAGGCCAGCAGCAGCACGACGGCCGCCGGCCGCTCGCGCCGCGCGCACTCGAACAGCGCGGCGAGCGCGCGCGCGTGGCCGGCGCCGACGCTGCCGCCCAGGAAACGCTCGTCCTGCGCCGCCACCAGCACCGGCCGGCCGCCGACGCGGGCGCGCGCCAGCGTGACGCCGTCGTCGTCCTGCGCGGCGATGCCCCAGCGGGCGAGGTGCGGCGACGGCCGCGGCGCTTCGAGCCGGGGGTCGACGGGCGCGACGCTGCCGGGATCGGAGACGGCATCGATCCGCGCGCGCGGGGGGAGCGACTGGAGCGACGGAGGACTCACCGGACGACCTTCGGGTTCACTCGACGACCTTTGCGCCGGGAACGAAGGCATTCGCCCCCGGGAGCCCGCGCGGACGCGGAAGTGCTCCGGGCGATCGCCGCGGCGCGTCCTGTGGAATAATTGACCGTCGAAAGAGTATCACTTCCGCCTCGCCGCCCGCGGTGCCGCAACGCCCTTCGCTCCCCCTCCCCGACCGTCGATGAACGCCAACCTGTACGCGCTGTTCGAGAACCACTTTCCCACCGCCGGCGAGCCCTGCCTCGTGATTCCCGACGGCCCGGTGGTGACCTACGACGAGCTCGCGGCCCGCTCGGCGCAGATCGCGCACGCGCTGCTCGCGACCGGGTGCACGCGGGGCGACCGGGTGGCCGTGCAGACGGACAAGCACTGGCAGGTGCTCGCGCTCTACCTCGGCTGCCTGCGCGCCGGGCTCGTCTACCTGCCGCTCAACACCGGCTACCAGCGCGCGGAACTCGCGTACTTCTTCGGCGATGCCGAACCGCGGGTGATCGTCTGCCGGCCCGATGCGCGGGAGACGATCGAGGCGCTGGCGCCGGGCGCCGCGGTGTTCACCCTCGACGACGACGGCGGCACGCTCTGCGTCGCCGCGGAGGGCGAGCCCGCGTCGTTCGCGACCGTCGCCTCGGCGCCCGACGACCTCGCCGCGATCCTCTATACGTCCGGCACCACCGGCCGCTCGAAGGGCGCGATGCTGTCGCACCGCAACCTCGCGTCCAACGCCGTCACGCTGGTCGAGGAGTGGGGTTTCACCCGCGGCGACGTGCTGCTGCACGCGCTGCCCGTCTACCACGTGCACGGCCTGTTCGTGGCGGTGCACTGCGCGCTGCTGTCGGGCTCGCGGATGCTGTGGCTGCCGAAGTTCGACGCGGCCGAGGTCGTCGCGCTGCTGCCGCACGCGACCGCGATGATGGGCGTGCCGACGTTCTACACGCGCCTCCTCGCCGACGCCTCGTTCACGCGCGAGGCGTGCCGCAACCTGCGCCTGTTCGTGTCGGGCTCGGCGCCGCTCCTCGCCGAGACCTTCGACGCGTTCCGCGAGCGCACCGGGCACGCGATCCTCGAGCGCTACGGGATGACCGAGACCGGGATGAACACGAGCAACCCGCTCGCCGGGCCGCGCCTGTCCGGCACCGTCGGCCCGCCGCTGCCCGGGGTGGAAATCCGCATCGTCGACGAGGCGGGGGCCCCCGTCGCGCCCGGCGCCATCGGCGCGATTGAGGTCAAGGGACACAACGTCTTCGCCGGCTACTGGCGGATGCCCGGGAAGACGCGCGAGGAATTCGCCGCCGACGGCTTCTTCCGCACCGGCGACATGGGAACGTGGACGCCCGAAGGCTACGTGCGGATCGTCGGCCGGGCGAAGGACCTGATCATCACCGGCGGGCTCAACGTCTACCCGAAGGAAATCGAGGATCGCATCGACCTCATTCCGGGCGTGCAGGAGAGCGCCGTCATCGGCATCCCCGATCCGGACTTCGGCGAGGCCGTCGCGGCGGTCGTCGTCGCGCGGCCCGGCCATGCGCTGGACGCCGACGCGATCATCGCGCTCTTGAAGTCGGAGATCGCGCGCTTCAAGGTGCCCAAGCGCGTCCACATCGTGGCCGACCTGCCGCGCAACGCGATGGGCAAGGTGCAGAAGAACCTGCTGCGCGATCGCTACGGCGACGCCTGAGCCCGGTTACCCGCGGCGGGCGATGATCCCGGCCGCCAGCGCCGCCGCCGCCGCCGGGTCGACCGCCGCCAGCGTGCCGCCTTCCACCGCCCGGATGCCGGCCTCGGTGACGATGAAGTCCATCGGGATGTCGTGCGGCTGCGGGTGGATCGTCGGCAGGCGCGCGGCTTCCGTGCCGACGCCGACGGCGAGCGGGCGGGGACGGGCCGCCGCCAGCGTGCGGTCGAAGTAGCCGCCGCCGTAGCCCAGCCGATACCCCTGCCCGTCGAACCCGACCACCGGCACCAGCGCGACCGCGGGCACGACGAGACCGGTGCCGACGGGCGCCGGGATGCCCAGCGCGCCCGCCGCCATCGGCGCCCCCGGCCACCACTGGCGGAACTGCAGCGGGCACCCCTTGCCGGCGACCTCGGGCAGCGCGGCGACCGCGCCCCGCCGCCGGAACGCGTACACGGCGAAGCGGACGTCGACCTCGCCGCGGTAGGGCCAGCAGAACGCCACGATCCCGCCCGGCGGCGGCGCAAAGGCGGCTTCGATCAGCGCATTGACGGCGGCACCTGCCGCGCGCCGGTCCGCGGTATCGGCAGCCTCGCGCCGCGCGATCAATTCGACGCGCATCGAGCGGCGCCAGGCGTTGACCGCGGGCCAGTCGGCGTTCGTTCCGGGGACCATGGCCCGCAACTATGCCCGTTTTTCGCGCGCCGCGCGTCGCGCCGCCCGCGGGGGCGCGATCCGGACCTGGGTGATCTTCTCGATCAGCAAGGCGCCTTCGTCGCGCAGGAACTCGCTGAACGCGAGCGCGACCGGCGGCAGGCGCTTGTTCCTGCGGTGCACGACGTACCAGTTCAGCATCAGCGGGAACCCCTGCACGTCGAGGACGGCCAGGCTGCCGTCGCGCATCTCCTTGCCGATCGTGTGCGCCGACAGCACGCTGATGCCCATGCCGGCGACGACCGCCTGCTTGATCATCTCGGTGCTGTGGATCTCCATCGCGATGTTGAGCTTCGCGAGGCGCCGGCCGAACGCCTGCTCCATCGAGTTCCACGTGTCGGAGCCGCGCTCGCGCACGACGAAGCGCTCCCGCGAAAGCGTCGCGAACGAAATCTTCCGCTCCTTGGACAGCGGGTGGCCGGGCGCAGCGACGATCACGTAGGGATGCGGCGCGAATGCCGCGGCGACGGTGTCGGGGCCCTCGGGCGGGCGCACCATGATCGCGAGGTCGGTGAGGTTGTCTGCCATCTGCCGCAGGAGCTCCTCGCGATTGTGGACCGCGAGGTTCAGCGACACGCCGGGGTGCCGGCCGGTGAACTCGGCGAGGAGACGCGGAAAGAAATAGTCGCCGGCGCTGATCACCGCGACGTTGAGGCGGCCGCCCGAGACACCCTTGTGCCGGTCCATCGCCGCCTCGGCCTCGCGGAACTGCTCGATGATGTCCCGGCCGTGCCCGAGGAGCTCGAGGCCCGCCGGGGTCAGGTAGACCTTCTTGCCGAGGTGCTCGAACAGCGGCACGCCGGCGTGCGTCGACAGCTGCTTCACCTGCGTCGACACCGCCGGCTGCGTCAGGTGCAGTTCCTCCGCGGCGCGCGAGAAGCTGAGGTGGCGCGCGACCGCCTCGAAGATCTTGAGTTGCCGCAATGTGGCGTTCTTCATCGCCCGAGCGTCCCTGATTCATAATTGATACGTTATGGATACTATCAAAAACTATAACTGGTTACGATGGTAAGCGCGGCCTAGGATGACTGCCGCGACGGCCGCCCCCAGAAGCGGCGTCGCCCCCGATTTCAAGCGCGAGGTATTGGAGTACGATGCCCCTGCGCAAAGCGCAGCGACGCGGCGCAACGGGATCGCCGTCCGGGTCGTTCGCCCGCCGGGGGTCCACCGGATCGGAGTAATTGGAGGAGTGAGAATGGAACTTCATATCGCAGCGAAGCAGGCCCGCGGCGGGCCCGTCCTGGCCCGGTGGATGCGGGTCGCCGCCGGCGTTGCATGCGCCTCGCTGGCAGGCATCGTCCCCGCGGCGGCAGCCGGCTGGGAACCGACCAAGCCGGTCGAGTTCGTCGTCCCCGCCGGCACCGGCGGCGGCGCGGACCAGATGGCGCGGCTCCTGCAGGGCGTCATCACCAAGAACAACCTGATGAAGCAGCCGCTCATCGTCGTCAACAAGTCGGGCGGCGCCGGCGCCGAGGGCTTCCTGTCGGTGAAGGACGCCAAGGGCGATCCGTACAAGATCATCATCACGCTGTCGAACCTGTTCACGACGCCTCTGGCCACCGGCGTGCCCTTCAGCTGGAAGGACATGACGCCGGTTGCGATGCTGGCGCTCGACCAGTTCGTGCTGTGGGTCAACGCCGACAGCCCGTACAAGACCGCCAAGGAGTACCTCGACGCGGTGAAGGCCGCGGGCCCGAACAAGTTCAAGATGGGCGGCACCGGCTCGAAGCAGGAGGACCAGATCATCACGGTCGCCATCGAGAAGGCGCTGCCGGGCACCAAGTTCATCTACATCCCGTTCAAGGGCGGCGGCGACGTCGCAGTCCAGCTCGTCGGCAAGCACATCGACTCCACGGTCAACAACCCGATCGAGGCGGTGGCGCAATGGCGCGCCGGGCAGCTGCGGCCCCTGTGCGTGTTCGACGACGAGCGGATGCCCTACAAGGCCAAGGTCACCGACAAGATGTCGTGGAACGACATCCCGCCCTGCAAGCAGTCGGGCGTCCCGGTCGACTACCTGATGCTGCGCGGCATCTTCATGCCGGCCGGCGTGACCAAGGAACAGGTCGAGTTCTACGTCGACCTGTTCAAGAAGGTCCGCGAGACCGCGGACTGGAAGAAGTTCATGGAAGACGGCGCCTTCAATACGACGTTCATGAGCGGCCCGGAATTCACGAAGTGGGTCGAGACGGCCGAGACCACGCATCGCGAGCTGATGCGCGAGGCGGGATTCCTCGCCAAGTAGTCCGCCGAAAGGGACGCCGGCCGGCGCCAAACGCGCCGGCGCGGGGTCCCCGCGCGGCCGGCGCGCCGCCGAGCCTTTCTTCCCGCACCGCCACCGGTAACTGACATGAATGAAGACGAATCCGCCGGCGCCGCCGCCGGCATCTCGACACGCACCGTCGAAATCGTGGTCGCGGTGCTGCTGTTCGCATTCGGCGCGGTCGTCGTCTACGACAGCCACCGGCTGGGCTCGACCTGGGGCAGCGACGGCCCGGAGGCGGGCTACTTCCCGTTCTACATCGGCGCCTTCATCTGCATCTCGGCCGCGGTGACGCTGGGCCAGGTGCTGTTCGACGACTGGAAGCGCCGGCAGCAGCGGTTCACTGGCGCCGTCGAGTGCAAGCGCAACGAGTTCGTCGGACGGGAGCCGCTGAAGCAGGTGCTGTCCGTGCTGCTCCCGGCGCTCGTCTACGTTGCATTCGTGCAGGTGATCGGCATCTACGTCGCGTCGGCCGTGTACATCGCCATCTTCATGGTGTGGCTCGGCAAGTACAGCTGGGGCAAGAGCGCGGCGGTCGGGCTGGCGGTGGTCGCCAGCATCTTCGTGCTGTTCGAGGTGTGGTTCAAGGTGCCGCTGTACAAGGGCATCGTCGATCCGCTCGCCTTCCTGGGCTACTGAGGCGCGCGGCGCCCCGGCACAACCTCCCCGCACGCGAACACTTCCACGAGGTTTTCCCTTGGTCGAACTCGGCGCACTGTTCCACGGATTCGCGGTCGTCCTCACGCCGTTCAACATGCTGCTGATGATGATCGGCATCGTGCTGGGCGTCATCATCGGCGTCCTTCCCGGCCTGGGCGGCGCCAACGGCGTCGCGATCCTGCTGCCCCTCACCTTCACGATGCCGCCGACGTCGGCGATCATCATGCTCTCCTGCATCTACTGGGGCGCGCTGTTCGGCGGCGCGATCACGTCGATCCTGTTCAACATCCCGGGGGAGCCCTGGTCGGTCGCGACCACGTTCGACGGCTACCCGATGGCCCAGCAGGGCCGCGCCGGCGAGGCGTTGACCGCGGCGTTCACGTCGTCGTTCGTCGGCGCGTTCTTCGCGGTCGTGATGATCACGTTCCTGGCGCCGATGGTCGCCAAGTTCGCACTCCAGTTCGGCCCCCCGGAGTTCTTCGCCGTCTACCTGCTCACGTTCTGCAGCTTCATCGGGATGGGCAAGGGCTCGGCGTGGAAGACGCTGGCCGCGATGATGCTGGGCTTCGCGCTGGCCGCGGTCGGCATGGACACCGTCACCGGCCAGCTGCGGCTCACCTTCGGCATCGGCGAGCTGATGCGCGGCTTCGACTTCCTGATCGCGGTGATCGGGCTGTTCGGCATCGGCGAGATTCTGCTGTCGATGGAGGAAGGCCTGTCCTTCACCGGCAAGAGCGCGAAGATCGATCTCAAGGTGGTGATCACGACGTGGAAGCAGCTGCCGAAGTACTGGGCGACGTCGCTGCGCAGCACGCTGGTCGGCATCTGGATGGGGATCACCCCCGGCGGCGCGACCCCGGCATCGTTTATGGGCTACGGCATCGCGAAGCGGATGTCGAAGAACGGTGCCAATTTCGGCAAGGGCGAGATCGAGGGCGTGATCGCGCCGGAAACCGCGGCGCACGCGGCCGGCACCAGTGCGCTGCTGCCGATGCTGGCGCTGGGCATCCCCGGCTCGCCGACAGCGGCCGTGCTGCTGGGCGGGCTGCTGATCTGGGGCCTCCAGCCAGGGCCCCTGCTGTTCGTCGAGCAGAAGGACTTCGTCTGGGGCCTCATCGCCAGCATGTACCTCGGCAACCTCGCGGGGCTCATCGTGGTGCTGACCTGCGTCCCGCTGTTCGCGGCGATCCTGCGCATCCCGTTCTCGATCATCGCGCCGGTGATCATCGTGATCTGCGCGATCGGCGCCTACACCGTCCACAACGCGATGCTCGACATCTGGCTGATGCTGCTGTTCGGCGTCGTCGGCTACGTCTTCAAGAAGCTCGACTACCCGCTCGCGCCGCTGGTGCTGGCGCTGGTGCTGGGGGACCGGGCCGAGGATTCGTTCCGACAGACGATGCTGATGTCGCAGGGCGAGGTCAGCATCTTCTACGCCAACTGGCTGGTCGGCGGCATCACGACGCTCGCGCTGGTGATGCTGTTCTGGCCGCTGGCGTCGAAAGTGATCGGAAAGCTGCGCGGCTAGTGTAGTGATTCGTAATTAATAGACTATTTATGACCTGCCGAATCCAAGGTGTATACGATGCACTTTGGAGGCGGGGATGCGAAAGGCGACGGCGATTGAACTGGACGACGCACAGCGGGATAAGCTGGTGAAGCTGGCGCAATCGAATACGACCGAAGTGCGGTTGGCGCGGCGCGCCAGCACCGTGCTGCTGGCGGCGGACGGGCTGGATAATCACCGCATCGGCGAGTTGCTCGGCGTTGGTCGGATTCAGGCGGGACGTTGGCGTGAGCGTTATGCGATCGGCGGATTGAAAGCCATCGAGCAAGATCTGCCGCGCGGCGGGCGCAAGCCCAAGATCGACCCGGCCGAGATCGTGCGCCTGACCAAGCCGGAGGGTGCGACCCAGTGGAGCACGCGGAGCTTGGCGGCGGTGGTCGGCGTAAGCGACACCGCGATCCAGCGCATTTGGAGCGCGCGTGGTTTGAAGCCGCATCGGGTCAAGCGCTTCAAGGTGTCGCGCGATCCCAGGTTTGTCGAGAAGCACGAAGACATCGTCGGGTTGTACATGGCGCCGCCCGAGCACGCGCTGGTGCTCTGTTGCGATGAGAAGAGCCAAGTGCAGGCGCCGGATCGAACCCAGCCGGGCTTGCCTATGAAGCCGGGTCGTGCGGCCACCATGACCCACGACTACAAGCGCAACGGTACCACCACGCTGTTTGCCGCCATGAATAGGCTCGACGGCTCGGTCATCTCGCACTGCGAGCAGCGCCACCGCCATGTCGAGTGGCTCGTCTTCCTGCGCCAGATCAACCGCGAAACGCCGCAAGACAAGTCCCTTCATCTGATCTGCGACAACTACGCCACGCACAAGCATCCGAAGGTCAAGGAGTGGCTGGCCGAGCATCCACGCTTCCAAGTTCATTTCACCCCGACCTCGGCGTCCTGGCTCAACATGGTCGAGCGGTTCTTCCGCGATATCACGACCCGGCGCTTGCGCAACGGCGTGTTTCGCAGCGTCCCGGAACTGACCGCTGCCATCAAGGAGTACATCGTCGCGCATAACGAAAATCCAAAGCCGTTCGTCTGGGCCGCCAGGGCTCACGACATCCTCGCCAAGGTGATTCGCGCCAATCGCAAGTTAAGTTCCAAACAGAACGAAGCACTACACTAGCGACGTCCAAGCCGCCGTCCCGGAATCGATCGCGGGCTGCGCTCGACGGACGCCGCGACCGGACCCATTCGAAAGTCATCGAGGAGGACAGGAACCATGAGCGAAGCGACAGCGACGACCAGGGAGGCAGGCACCGCCGGCGCCTCGCCCGGCGCCGGCAGCGGCGGAGAGATCGACCGCCCGGC
Source organism: Bordetella parapertussis (assembly GCA_943331295.2). Lineage (GTDB taxonomy): Bacteria > Pseudomonadota > Gammaproteobacteria > Burkholderiales > Casimicrobiaceae > CAIWHR01. The sequence goes on from CALQLA020000006.1 coordinate 26,234, forward strand.
GCCGGAGACCGACGGCTTCCAGCTCGTCATCGACGCCCTCAAGCTGAACGGCATCGACACGATCTTCGGGCTCCCCGGCATCCCGATCACCGACCTGACGCGCAAGCTGCAGCGCGCGGGGCTGCGCGTGATCTCGTTCCGCCACGAGCAGAACGCCGGCTACGCCGCGTCCATCGCCGGCTTCATCACGCAGAAGCCGGGCATCTGCCTGACGGTGTCCGCCCCCGGCTTCCTCAACGGCCTGACGGCGCTCGCCAACGCCACCACGAACTGCTTCCCGATGATCCTCATCAGCGGCTCCTCCGAGCGCGAGATCGTCGATCTGCAGCAGGGCGACTACGAGGAGATGGACCAGCTCGCGATCGCCCGGCCGCACGCGAAGGCCGCGTTCCGGGTCCTGCACGCCGAGGACATCGGTGTCGGCGTGGCGCGCGCGATCCGCGCCGCCGTGTCGGGCCGTCCCGGCGGCGTGTACCTCGACCTGCCGGCGAAGCTCTTCCCGCAGGCGATCGACGCCGAGCTGGGCCGGAACTCGCTGATCAAGGTCGTCGATCCGGCGCCGCGCCAGATCCCCGCGCCGGACGCCGTGCAGCGCGCGCTCGACCTCCTGAAGGGCGCGAAGCGGCCGCTGATCCTCCTCGGCAAGGGCGCCGCCTACGCGCAGGCCGACGCGGACATCCGCGCGCTGGTGGAGCGGACCGGCATCCCCTATCTGTCGATGTCGATGGCCAAGGGCCTGCTGCCCGACACGCACGACCAGTCGGCGTCGGCGGCTCGGTCGTACGTGCTGCCCGAGGCCGATGTCGTGATGCTGGTCGGCGCGCGGCTCAACTGGCTGCTCTCGCAGGGCAAGGGCAAGACCTGGGGCGGCAAGACCGCCAAGGCGTGGGGTGGCCAGCGGTTCATCCAGGTCGACATCTCGCCGCAGGAAGCGGACAGCAACGTCCGCATCGAGGCGCCGGTCGTCGGCGACATCGGCTCCTGCGTCGCGGCGATGCTGGGCGGGATCGGGCCGGACTGGCCGCAGCCGCCGGCCGAGTGGCTCGACGCCATCGCGGAGCGCAAGACGACGAACGTGGCGAAAATGGCGGAGTCGCTGGCCAAGGACCCGACGCCGATGAACTACCACAGCGCGCTCAACGTCGTGCGCGACATCATCCGCGCGAACCCCGACGCCATGCTGGTCAACGAGGGCGCGAACGCGCTCGACTTCACGCGCAGCATCGTCGACATGTACAAGCCGCGCAAACGCCTCGACGTCGGCACGTGGGGCGTCATGGGCATCGGCATGGGCTTCGCGGTCGGGGCGGCCGTGGTCAGCGGCGAGCAGGTGATCGCGATCGAGGGCGACAGCGCCTTCGGCTTCTCGGGCATGGAATGCGAGACGATCTGCCGCTACAACCTGCCGGTCTGCGTAGTGATCCTGAACAACAACGGCGTCTACCGCGGCGACGAGGTGAACCCGACCGGGGGCAGCGACCCGTCGCCGCTCGTCTTCGTCAAGGGCGCGCGCTACGAGAAGCTGATGGAGGCCTTCGGCGGCACGGGCGTGGTGGCCACGACGCCGGCCGCGCTCCGCGCCGCGATGGAGGAGGCGATCCGCACGCGCCGTCCGACGCTGATCAACGCGGTGATCGACGAGAAGGCGGGCACGGAAAGCGGCCGCATCACCAGCCTCAATCCCACCGCGAAGAAGAAATAGTCACGGCCATCCCGGGACGGGGCGGCGGGTTCGCAACAACGCAATCGCATAGGGGAACGCAATGAGCAAGGCATTGGACGGCGTCAAGATCCTCGATTTCACGCACGTGCAGTCGGGCCCGACCTGCACGCAGCTGCTCGCCTGGATGGGCGCCGACGTGATCAAGGTCGAGCGCGCCGGCGAAGGCGACATCACGCGCGGGCAGCTGCGCGACATCCCGGACGTCGACAGCCTCTACTTCACGATGCTGAACCACAACAAGCGCTCGATCACCGTCGACGCCAAGCATCCGAAGGGCAAGGAGGTGCTGGAGGCGCTGGTGAAGAAGTGCGACGTGCTGGTCGAGAACTTCGCGCCCGGCGCGCTCGAGCGGATGGGCCTCACCTGGGAGCACATCCAGTCGCTCAACCCGCGGATGATCGTCGCGTCGGTCAAGGGCTTCGGCCCGGGGCCCTACGAGGACTGCAAGGTGTACGAGAACGTCGCGCAGTGCGCGGGCGGCGCCGCCTCGACCACCGGCTTCGACGACGGCCCGCCTCTGGTCACCGGCGCGCAGATCGGCGACAGCGGCACCGGCCTCCATCTCGCGCTCGGCATCGTCGCGGCGCTCTACCAGCGCAACACCACGGGCCGCGGCCAGAAGGTGCTGGCCGCGATGCAGGACGGCGTGCTGAACCTCTGCCGCGTGAAGCTGCGCGACCAGCAGCGGCTCGACCGCACCGGCACGATGCAGGAATACCCGCAGTACCCGAACGGCAAGTTCGGCGCGGCCGTGCCGCGCGCCGGCAACGCCTCGGGCGGCGGGCAGCCGGGCTGGATCCTGAAGTGCAAGGGCTGGGAGACAGATCCCAACGCGTACATCTACTTCATCACGCAGGCGCCGGTCTGGAAGGACATCTGCGAGGTGATCGGCAGGCCCGAGTGGCTGACCGACCCGCGCTACGCGACGCCGAAGGCGCGGCTGCCGCACCTCAAGGACATCTTCGACGACATCGAGAAGTGGACGATGACCAAGACCAAGTTCGAGGCGATGGACATCCTCAACCAGCACGACATCCCCTGCGGTCCGATCCTGTCGATGAAGGAAATCGCCGAGGAGCCCAGCCTGCGCAAGACCGGCACCGTGGTCGAGGTCGACCACCCGACGCGCGGCAAGTACCTGACCGTGGGCAACCCGATCAAGATGTCCGACAGCGCGACCGAGGTCACGCGCTCGCCTCTGCTGGGCGAGCACACCGACGAGGTGCTGGCCGAGCTGGGCTACGGCCCCGCGCAGGTCGCGGAGCTGCGCGCGGCGAAGGCGATCTAAGCGGTGAAGTGGCGCGATGGCGCAACGGGCCTAGCCCGGGTTGAGCGGCAGCGAAACCCGGGCGGACCGCGCGAAGGCTGCACCCGCGCCGATGGCTGCGCCCGCCCGGATTTCGCATTCGCTCAATCCCGGCTACGAACAGAGGAACAACTGACATGAAACTCGCGATCATCGGACAGCAGGACTTCGGCAAGGCCGTGCTGGAAGCGTTCCTGGCGCGCGGCGACACCGTCGCGGGCGTGTTCTGCGCGCAGGACAAGCCGGGCGCGAAACCCGACCCGCTGAAGACCGCGGCGGTGGAGCGCAACGTCCGGCTGTTCCAGCTCCCGTCGCTGAAAAGTACCGAGGCGCTGGCGGCGATGCGCGAGCTCGACGTCGAGATCGGCGTGATGGCCTACGTGCTCCAGTTCGCGCCGCAGGACTTCGTCAACATCCCGAAGCACGGGACGATACAGTACCACCCGTCGCTGCTGCCGCTGCACCGCGGCCCCAGCTCGATCAACTGGCCGATCATCCGCGGCCGATCGATGACCGGGCTCACGATCTTCCGGCCGACCGACGGCCTCGACGAAGGCCCGGTGATCCTGCAGAAGGAAGCCGCGATCGGCCCGGAAGACACGCTGGGCAGCGTCTATTTCGAGCGTCTTTTCCCGCTCGGCGTGGCGGCCATGCTCGAAGCAGCCGATCAGGTCGTCGCCGGCCGCCACACCGAGACGGTGCAGGACGAGGCGCAGGCGAGCTACGAGGGCTGGTGCCGCGCCGCCGAAGCGAAGATCTCGTGGCACGACCACGTCGACCACGTCTACGACCTGATCCGCGGCTGCAATCCCGCGCCCGGCGCCTGGACCACGCTCGCCGGCAAGAAGCTCCAGGTCTTCGACGCGAAGAAACACCCGACACGCACCTTCGGCGCCGTCGTCGGCAAGCCCGGCGAGATCGCCGCGGTCGGCGACGGGAGCATCCGCGTCACCACCCACGGCGGCCAGATCGAGGTGTTCAAGCTGAAGCACGAGGACGGCAAGAAGATGTCCGCCGCCGACTTCGCGCGCGAAGCCGGCCTCGTCGCCGGCACGCCGCTCGGCACCTGACCGCCTGCCACCCTCCACTTGCGAACGCCCCCCATGACCGATCCGCACGCACTGAAGCGCACCATCCCGATCGCCGACGCGCGCGGCGGAGGGCGCAAGGTGCGCCCGGTGATGAAGGGGCGCACGCTCGAACCGCGGGCGCTGGATGAAGTCCGGGCGCTGCTGGGCGGCGACCCGCGACGGCGCGACCTGCTGATCGAGTACCTGCACCGGATCCAGGACCGCTTCGGCCACATCTCGGCCGCGCACATCGTGGCGCTGGCCGCCGAGATGAAGCTCGCGATGACCGAGGTCTACGAGGTCGCGACCTTCTACCATCACTTCGACGTCGTGAAGGAAGGCGACGCGGTGCCGCCGAGGCTCACGGTGCGCGTCTGCACGTCGCTGTCCTGCGCGATGGCGGGCTCGGCCGACCTGCTGGCGCGGCTGCCGCAGGTCCTGGGCGCCGACGTGCGCGTGCTTCCCGCGCCCTGCCTCGGCCGCTGCGACACGGGCCCGGTCGCGGTGGTCGGGCGCAATCCGGTCGACCGCGCGACGCCGGCGAGCGTCGGCGCGGCAGCCGCGGCCAACGCCACGGCCCCGGCCGCGCTGCCCTACGTCACGTACGACCAGTACCGCGCGGCTGGCGGCTACCGGACGCTGAAGGCGCTGGCCGGCAACCCCGGCGCGCTCGACGCCGCGATCACGACGATGGAAGACTCGGGCCTGCGCGGCCTGGGGGGCGCCGGGTTCCCGACCGGCCGCAAGTGGCGGATCGTCCGCGCCGAGCCCGCGCCGCGCCTCATGGCGGTCAATATCGACGAAGGCGAGCCCGGCACGTTCAAGGACCGTTATTACCTCGAGCGCGATCCGCACCGCTTCATCGAAGGCATGCTGATCGCCGCGCTGGCGACCGACATCCATGCCGCCTACCTGTACCTGCGCGACGAATACGCCGGCTGCCGCGAGATCCTGACCCGCGAGCTGGCGGCGCTTGCCGCCGACCCGCCCGTGCCGCTGCCCGAGATCCACCTGCGCCGCGGCGCCGGCGCGTACATCTGCGGCGAAGAGTCGGCGATGATCGAGTCGATCGAAGGCAAGCGCGGGATGCCGCGGCTGCGGCCGCCGTACGTCGCGCAGGTGGGCCTGTTCGACCGCCCGACGCTCGAGCACAACATGGAAACGCTGTACTGGGTCCGCGACATCCTCGAGCGGGGCGCGCCGTGGTTCGCGAACCAGGGAAGGAACGGCCGCAAGGGCCTGCGCTCGTTCTCGGTGTCGGGCCGCGTGGCGAAGCCCGGCGTGCACCTCGCGCCGGCGGGCATCACCGTGCGCGAGCTGATCGCCGAGTACTGCGGCGGCATGCTCCCCGGCCACGAGTTCTACGCGTACCTGCCGGGCGGTGCGTCGGGGGGCATCCTGCCCGCCGCGATGGGCGACATCCCGCTCGATTTCGACACGCTGAACGCGCACGGCTGCTTCATCGGGTCGGCGGCGGTGATCGTGCTGTCGCAGCACGACCGGGCGCGCGACGCGGCGCTCAACATCATGCGGTTCTTCGCCGACGAGTCCTGCGGGCAATGCACGCCCTGCCGCGTGGGCACCGAGAAGGCGGCGCGCCTGATGGCCGCGCCGCGCTGGGACGCTCCGCTGCTGGAGGAGCTGTCGCAGGTGATGGCCGACGCGTCGATCTGCGGCCTGGGGCAGGCGGCGCCCAACCCGATCCGCTGCGTCGTCAAACATTTTCCGCACGAACTGGGATGAGGGCGCGACCATGATCGAATTCACACTGAACGGCCGCGCCGTGGCGGCGCTGCCCGACGAGACGATCCTGCAGGCGGCAGACCGCGCCGGCATCCCGATCCCGCGCCTCTGCTACACCGAGGGCCTGCGCCCGGACGGCAACTGCCGCGCCTGCGTCGTCGAGATCGACGGCGAGCGGGTGCTGGCGCCGTCGTGCTGCCGCGCGCCGAAGCCGGGCATGAAGGTTTCGTCCGACAGCCCGCGGGCGACGCACTCGCAGAAGATGGTGCTGGAGCTGCTGCAATCGGACATGCCCTCGCGCGTGTACGACCCGGCGTCGGAGCTCGACCTCTGGTCCGGACGGATGAAGATCGGCAAGCCGCGCTTCGCGCCGCGGATGTCGCCGGGACCGGACCTGTCGCACCCGGCCATCGCGGTCAACCTCGACGCCTGCATCCAGTGCACGCGGTGCGTGCGCGCCTGCCGCGAGTCGCAGGTGAACGACGTCATCGGCTTCGCGTTCCGCGGCGCGCACGCGGAGATCGTGTTCGACTTAGGCGACCCGATGGGCGAGAGCACCTGCGTGGCCTGCGGTGAATGCGTGCAGGCCTGCCCGACGGGCGCGCTGATGCCCGCGCGCGAGGCCGGCCTCGTCGCGGCGGACCGCACTGTCGACTCGCTGTGCCCGTACTGCGGCGTGGGCTGCCAGCTCACCTATCACATCAAGGACGACAGCATCGTCCGCGTCGAGGGCCGCGACGGCCCCGCCAACCACGGGCGGCTGTGCGTCAAGGGCCGCTACGGCTTCGACTACGTGAGCCACCCGCAGCGGCTCACCACGCCGCTGATCCGCCGCGCCGACGCGCCGAAGTCGGCCGACTTCACGATGGACCCGGACGACATCCACAGGATCTTCCGCGAGGCGACGTGGGAGGAGGCGCTCGCCGCCGCCGGCGGCAGGCTGCGCGAGATCCGCGACACCCGCGGCCCGCAGGCGCTGGCAGGTTTCGGCTCGGCCAAGGGCAGCAACGAGGAGGCCTACCTGTTCCAGAAGCTCGTCCGCACCGGCTTTCGCACCAACAACGTCGACCACTGCACCCGGCTGTGCCACGCGTCGAGCGTCGCCGCGCTGCTCGAGGGGATCGGCTCCGGCGCCGTGTCCAACCCGGTGATGGACGTGCTGCAGGCGGACGTCGTGCTGCTGATCGGCGCCAACCCGGTGGTCAACCACCCGGTCGCCGCGACGTGGCTCAAGAACGCGGTCAAGCAGGGGACGAAGCTGATCCTCGCCGACCCGCGGCGCTCCGAGCTCGCGCGCCACGCCACCCATTACCTGCAGTTCAAGCCCGACACCGACGTCGCGCTGCTCAACGCGATGATGCACGTGATCGTCGCCGAGGGGCTCGTGGACAAGGCGTTCGTCGCCGAGCGCACCGACGGCTACGAGGCACTGCGGAAGAACGTCGAAGGCTTCAGTCCCGAGGCGATGGCGCCGCTGTGCGGCATCCCGGCGGAGACGATCAAGACCGTGGCGCGGCTCTACGCGACGTCGAAGGGCTCGATGATCCTCTGGGGGATGGGCATCTCGCAGCATGTGCACGGCACCGACAACGCGCGCTGCCTGATCGCGCTGTCGCTGATGACCGGGCAGATCGGCCGCCCGGGCACGGGCCTGCATCCGCTGCGCGGCCAGAACAACGTGCAGGGCGCGTCGGACTCGGGCCTGATCCCGATGATGTATCCCGACTACCAGCGGGTCGCCAACCCGGACACGCGGCAGAAGTTCGAGCACCTGTGGGGAACGAAGCTCGACCACCAACCCGGGCTGACGGTGGTCGAGATCATGGACGCCGTCCATGCGGACAAGATCACCGGGATGTACATCATGGGCGAGAACCCGGCGATGTCCGACCCCGATGCGCAGCACGCGCGGGCGGCGCTCGCCCATCTCGAGTGCCTCGTCGTGCAGGACATCTTCCTCACCGAGACAGCGTACCTCGCCGACGTGATCCTGCCTGCCTCCGCGTTCCCGGAAAAGACGGGCACCTTCACCAACACCGATCGCACCGTGCAGCTCGGCCGGCAGGCGCTGCCGCCGCCGGGCGACGCGCGGGCCGACCTGTGGCTGATCCAGGAGATGGCGCGCCGGCTGGGCCTCGACTGGAACTACGCCGGCCCCCGCGACGTCTGGAACGAAATGCGCACCGCGATGCCGTCGATCGCGGGCATCACCTGGGAGCGACTCGAAGCGGAATCCGCGGTCACCTACCCGTGCGAGTTCGAGGGCGATCCGGGCGAGCGCGTGGTATTCACCGAGGAATTCCCGACCGCGACCGGCCTCGCGCGCTTCGTCCCGGCCGACATCATCCCGGCGGCGGAGCAGCCGGACGCCGACTACCCGATGGTGCTGATCACCGGCCGCCAGCTCGAGCACTGGCACACGGGCAGCATGACGCGCCGCACCGCGGTGCTCGACGCGATCGAGCCGGAGCCGGTGGCGTCGATGAACTCGGCCGACCTCGCGCGCCTGTCGATCGCGCCCGGCGACGTGATCACCGTGGCGTCGCGGCGCGGCCAGATCAGCCTGTTCGCGCGCGCCGACGAGGGCACGCCGGTCGGCGCGCTGTTCGTCCCGTTCTGCTACTACGAGGCGGCCGCGAACATGCTGACCAACCCGGCGCTGGATCCGTTCGGCAAGATTCCCGAGTTCAAGTACTGCGCCGTGCGCGTCACCGCCGGCGGCGGATTGGCCGCGCACAAGAGCTTCGGCGGCGGGCAGCGCCTCCCCGCCATCGAAACCACGCACTGATTGCCCGCACCCGGGCGCCGCCCGGTGCCCGTAGCCATCGACAACCACGAGGTCAAGCCATGCCCAGCGACATCGAGATAGCCCAGAAAGCGAAGATGCTCCGCATCAACGACATTGCTGCGAAGCTGGGCATCCCCGAGGACCACCTCGACGCCTACGGCCGCTACAAGGCCAAGGTCTCGCTCGACTACATCGACACGCTGAAGGACAAGCCGAACGGCAAGCTGATCCTCGTCACCGCGATCAGCCCCACCCCGGCCGGCGAAGGGAAAACCACGACCACCGTGGGCCTGGGCGACGCGCTGAACCACATCGGCAAGAAGGCCGTGATCTGCCTGCGCGAGCCGTCGCTCGGACCGGTGTTCGGCATGAAGGGCGGCGCCGCCGGCGGCGGCTACGCGCAGGTGGTGCCGATGGAGGACATCAACCTCCACTTCACCGGCGACTTCAACGCGATCGGGCTCGCCAACAACCTGCTCGCCGCGCTGATCGACAACCACATCCACCACGGCAACGAGCTCGGCTTCGACGTCCGCCGCATCGCGTGGAAGCGCGTGATGGACATGAACGACCGCGCGCTGCGCGACATCACCGTGTCGCTGGGCGGGCCCGGCAACGGCTACCCGCGCCAGGACGGCTTCGACATCGTCGTCGCCTCAGAGATCATGGCGATCTTCTGCCTCGCCACCAGCATCAAGGACCTGAAGGAGCGGATCTCGAAGATCGTCGTCGGCTACACGCGCGACCTGAAGCCGATCCTCGCCCGCGACCTCAAGGCACAGGGCGCGATGACCGCGCTGCTCAAGGACGCGCTGCACCCGAACCTCGTGCAGACGCTGGAGAACAGCCCCGCGTTCATCCACGGCGGCCCGTTCGCCAACATCGCCCACGGCTGCAACTCGGTGATCGCGACGCAGACGGCACTGAAGCTCGCCGACTACGTGGTCACCGAGGCCGGCTTCGGCGCCGACCTGGGCGCCGAGAAGTTCATCGACATCAAGTGCCGGAAGAGCGGGCTGCGCCCCGACGCCGTCGTCATCGTGGCGACCATCCGCGCGCTCAAGTACCACGGCGGGATCGACCTGAAGGAGCTCAACAAGGAGAACCTGCCGGCGCTGGAGAAGGGCATCGCCAACCTCGAGCGGCACGTCAACAACATCCGCAACCACTACGGCCTGCCGTGCATCGTGTCGATCAACCACTTCACGTTCGACACCGACGCCGAGATCGACCTCCTGAAGCGCAAGATGGCGCACCAGAGCGCGCCGGTGATCCTGGCGCGGCACTGGGCCGAGGGCGGCAAGGGCGCCGCCGACGTCGCGCGCGCCGTCGTCCAGATGATCGAGACCACGCCCAGCAACTTCAAGTTCGTCTACGAGGAGTCCGCGACGCTGTGGGAGAAGATCAACGCCATCGCGACCAAGATCTACGGCGCCTCCGAAGTGACCGCCGACAGCAAGGTGCGCGGCCAGATCAAGCGGCTGCAGGACGAGGGCTACGGCCACTACCCGGTGTGCGTGGCGAAGACGCAGTACTCGTTCTCGACCGACGCATCGCTGCGCGGCGCGCCGTCGGGACACTCGATCAACGTCCGCGAAGTGCGCCTCGCGGCCGGGGCCGAGTTCGTCGTTATGGTCTGCGGCGACATCATGACGATGCCGGGCCTGCCGAAGGTGCCGTCCGCCAACGCGATCGACGTCAACGACGAAGGCAAGATCGTCGGGCTGTTCTAGGCTTCCGGCGCGGCCCCGTCCGGGGCCGCTGCCGCGCCCGCCCGGGTTTCGCCTCCGTTCGACCCGGGCCGGGGGCTACGGGCGACGGGCGGCGAGCTTGACGATGAACGCCCATTCCTTGGGATCGACCGGCGTGATCGACAGCCGGTTGCCCTTCTGCAGGATTCGCATCTGCGCGAGCTCGGGATGCGCGCGCAGCTCGGCGAGCGCGACGAGGCGGGTCTTCTTCCCGAACGTCACATCGACGTTCACCCAGCGCGGCGCGTCGGGGGAGGACTTCGGGTCGCAGTGCTTGTTCTTGGGGTCGAACTGCGTCGCGTCCGGATACGCCGGCGCCGACACCGTGCAGACCCCGGCAATGCCCGGCTCGGGGCAGCTCGAGTGGTAGAAGAACACCTGGTCGCCGACCTGCATCTGGTCGCGCATGAAATTGCGCGCCTGGTAGTTGCGCACGCCGAACCAGGGCACGGTCCGGCCGGGTGCGGCGGCGAGGTCGTCGATCGAGTACTCGTCGGGCTCCGATTTCATCAGCCAGCAGCGCATGCGCCTGGTCGTCCGTGTGAGCAGTCCGTACAAGCAATGCGGCGCCGTCGCCGGCGCCGCACCTGTCTGGGATCCGCTGGGCTCGTCGCCCCGGTCCTTTCGCTTTTCCCGCCGCGCGCGGGGCCCGCTGCTTCGCGGGCCTGTCCACGCGCGGTGGTCGCCTTGCTGTCGCATCCGCCGGCGCCTGGTGGCACGCCGGCGAATCAAAGGGTGTTCCCCACCTGTGCCGTATCGCCCTTTATCTTGAACCTGGGTTCAAGAGTGGCCGCCTGCCAGGGCCATCAGGCACTTCCGCAAGGGAAGCGCACACCGGCCCGTAAGTAGCTCGGCAGCCGCGCTGGTTGCATTGGTTCAAAGAGTATCTGGACGACTCGAACACCGCAGGGAACATTGATCACGCGCTCTGCGCGACTTTCTCGCGCGATGCGCTCAGGAGAGATTCTCGAACCCCGCCAGCGCCTGATCGATGGTGGAGTGCATGGAAGTAATTCTACGCCGCGCCACCGCGTCGTCAATCGCATTCGCAACGATGCCCGCAGGCTGACGCGTGGCATCGGCGCCGGACGCGCGCTTCGCGTGCAGGAGCTCGTTGGCGAGATTGAGCGCGGCCATCACCGCGACGCGCTCGGCGCCGGCGATCTTGCCCTGGTCGCGGATCACGCGCATGCGCGCATCGAGGACCGCCACGGCGGCCTGCAGTTCCGCGCGCTCCGACGGCGCGCAGGCGACCTTGTAGTCGCGGCCCAGCAGGTTGATGTCGAGCGTGACGGCGCTGTCGGCGGCCGGCGGGGATTTCGCGCTCATCCGGCGCCTTCCGGCAGGCGCGCGAGCAGCGCGTCGACGCGCTCCGTCGCCGCGGCCACGCGCTCGGCGAGCGTGCTGTTCCGGTCGTAGGCGGTGGCGAGGTCGCGCCGCAGCGCGACATTGGCGGCGCGCAGTGCGCGCGTGTGCGCGACCAGCGTCGCGAGCTTTTCCTCCAGCAGCGCGAGCTCGTGATCGATGGAAGGGCCGCGTGCGGCGGCGGGCGTCTGCGTCATGAGGTCACTATAGGTTCTGCGCACGCGCGGCGTCAACCGCCGGCGGGCGCACCGGTGGCGAGCGGAATGTAGCGGACCTCTTCGATCGCGAGTTCCTCGACGCCGCCCGGCGTGCGCAGCTGGACGGTGTCGCCCTCGCGCGCCTTCAGCAGCGCGCGCGCCATCGGCGAGACCCAGCTGATGTAGCCGCGGTCGGTGTCGATCTCGTCGACGCCGACGATGCTGATCGTGCGTGCCTCGCCGCGCGTGTCGGAGACGGTGACCGTGGCGCCGAAGAAGACCTGGTCCGCGTTGTCGCCGTCGCGCCGCGCGACGGGGTCGACGACCTCCGCGACGTCGAGGCGCCGGATCAGGAAGCGGATCCGGCGGTCGATCTCGCGCAGGCGCTTCTTGCCGTAGATGTAGTCGCCGTTCTCGGAACGGTCGCCGTTGCCGGCTGCCCACGAGACCACCGCGACGAGCTCGGGCCGCTCCTTGCGCACGAGGCGATCGAGCTCGGCGGAAAGCCGCGCGAAGCCGCCGGGCGTCATGTAGTTGCGCGCGCCCGCGGGCAGCGGCGGCGCGAGTTCCGCCCCGTCGTCTTCCGGCGCGTCGTCGCCTTCCCTGGTGAACGCCTTGCTCATGCGCGTGATCGGGTGCGCCGCGGCGCGTGGTGACTGGAGCGCGGATTATAGACGCGCCGGTCGCGGCCGCGGCCGGGTGGCGGCGCCCGCCCCGCCTCTATAATCGAAGCTCGTAGCGCCCTTGCCGTCCCACTGCCGCCACCCCCGATGCCCGTTCGCGCTTCCCTGCCGCACCCCGCCGCCCGCGCCTTCGCGGTGCTGGGCGGGCTCGCGCTCGTCGCGGCCGCGGCGATGGCACTCGGACTCGCCGTCGGCAGCGTCCCGGTCGACTTCGCGACCATCACGCGCGCGTTGGCGGGCGCGACGGACAGCAGCGCCGCGATCGTCAGCGAGCTGAGGCTCCCGCGCGCGCTCGCGGCCTTCGCCACCGGCGGCCTTCTCGCGTTCGCCGGCGCGACGATGCAGGTGCTGCTCCGGAATCCGCTGGCCGATCCGTACGTGCTGGGCATTTCCGGCGGCGCCGCCGCGGGCACGCTGGTCGCGATCCTGCTGGGCTTCACGGCCGCCGCGACGCCGGCGGCCTTCGGCGGCGCGATGGCGTCGACGCTGCTGGTCTTCGGCCTCGCCCGCGGCGGCAGCGACCGCACGGCGTGGACCACCAGCCGGCTGCTCCTCACCGGCGTCGTCGTCGCGTCCGGCTGGACCGCGCTGATCTCGCTGCTGCTGACGCTGGCACCCGACATCCAGGTGAAGGGCATGCTGTTCTGGCTGATCGGCGACCTCTCCGCGGTGACGAACCCGTGGCCCGCGCTCGCCACGCTCGTCGTCGTCCTGGCCGTCGCGATGCCGGTCGCGCGCGACCTCAACGTGCTCTCGCGCGGCGAGGCGACCGCCGCGGCGCTGGGAGTCGCCGTGCCGAAAGTGACGCTGCTCCTCTACGCGCTCGCCGCGCTCGCCACCGGCGCCGCGGTGACCACCGCCGGCAGCGTCGGCTTCGTCGGCCTCGTGGTGCCGCACGCGCTGCGCCTCGTCATCGGCAACGACCAGCGGCTGCTGCTGCCAGCGTCGGCGCTGGCCGGCGGCGCGCTGCTGGTGCTGGCCGACACGCTGGCGCGCACGGCGGCGGCGCCGGTCCAGCTGCCCGTCGGCGTGATCACCGCGCTGATCGGCGTGCCGCTGTTCCTCTACCTGCTGGGCCGCGGCCGTGGCTGAGCCGACGGCGGCCGCCGCGCCGCCCCTCGCCTGCCGGGCCTTAAGCCTCGCCGTGCCCGGCCGCGTGCTGTTCCGCGGGCTCGACTTCGCCGTGAACGCCGGCGAGTGCTGGGTGATCGTGGGCCCCAACGGCGCGGGCAAGACGACGCTGCTGAACGCGCTCGCGGGCCTGGCCGAACCGGCGGCGGGCAGCGTCGAATACGGCGGCGTGCCGCTCGCGTCGCTGCCGCCGCGCGAACGGGCGCGCCGGCGCGGCTACATGCCGCAGGACAACGTCGACTATTTCCCGGCGACGGTGCGGGAGACCGTGCTGGTGGGCCGCCATCCGCATCTCGCGCGCTGGGCCTGGGAGGGTGCGCCGGACCTCGAGCGTGCCGAGCGCGCGCTCGCCGACGTCGGGCTCGCCGGGCTGGGCTCGCGGCAGGTCGCTTCGCTGTCCGGCGGCGAGCGGCGGCGCGTGGCGCTCGCGACGCTGTTCGCGCAGGACCCCGAGCTGCTGCTGCTCGACGAGCCGTCGTCGCACCTCGACCTCGCGCACCAGATCGACGCGCTCGACGCGGTCGTCCGGCTGGCCCGCGACGGGCGCAAGGCGGTCGTCATGGTGCTGCACGACCTGCATCTCGCGCTGCGCTATGCCGACCGCGCGATCGCCCTCGGCCGCGACGGCGCGGTCGCGGGCGACGCCGATGCGATCCTCACCGCGGAGCGCCTGTCGGCGCTGTTCGGGCACCGGCTGCTGGCGCTGGGTGAAGGCCGCCGACGCAGCTTCATCCCGGCATAGCGCCCCGCCCGCGACTCAGCGCCGGCTGCCGGCCTGCGCCATCGCGTCGTGCCGGCGAGCCACATCCAGCGCCGCGCACAGCGCTTCGACGCCGTCGATGAAGCGCGGGCCGGGGCGGTGCAGCAGGTTGCCGTCGGCGGTGAGCAGGTTGTCGTTGGCGACCGCCGGCACCTGCGGCCAGCGCTTCCAAGCCTCGAGCCAGTCGGGCCGCAGCCCGTCGTCGCCGGCGGCGATGATCGCCTCCGGCGCCGCCTTCACGACGGCCTCGACGCTGACCATCGGCGCCGGCAGCGACAGCGCCGCGAACACGTTGGTCCCGCCGCAGGCCGCCATCGCCTGCGTGATCAGGTGCGAGCCGCCAATAGTGAAGAGCGGCGCGGGCCAGATCTCGTAGAACGCGCTGACGGTGCGCTTGCCGGCGCTCGCCTTCGCCTGCCGCGCGAGGCGCGCGCGCAGGCCGGCAGCCGCGGCATCGGCGCGCGCGCTCGTCCCCAGCAGCGTGCCCAGCCGCTCGAGATTGGTCGCGATGCCGTCGATCGTCGCCGGGTCGGTCACGAAGACGGCGATGCCGCGCGCGCGCAGCCGCTCGACCTGGCCGGGCGACGTGTAGGGCCAGGTGACGACGAGGTCCGGGCGCAGCGCGAAGATCCGCTCGAGGTCGATGGCGCGCGAGTCGCCGATCCGCGCGATCGCGCGCGCCTCCTGCGGCCAGTCGGAGGTGTCGACGACGCCGACGACGCGCTTGCCGCCGCCGGCGGCGAAGACAAGCTCGGTGGCGTGCGGCGCGAGGCTCACGATCCGGCGCGCGGGCGCCTCCAGCCGGACGACGGCGCCGGTATCGTCCTTCGCCGTCACCGCGGCCTGCGCCGCCCCGGCGGTCAGCGCCAATGCGACGGCCGCAATGGCAATGCGCCATCGCGTAGCCCGCCCGTCCGTAGCCCGGCGTTGAGCGAAGCGAAACCCGGGACCGCCCCGGCGAGGCCCGCGAAACACCACCCCCGCCAAGCGCACGCCGCCCGTCATTTGAACACCGCCCGCAGCCCCGCGAACACCGTCGCGCCACCCGTCGCGTAGTCGGCGGCCAGCTCGTAGTTCTTGTCCAACACGTTGTTGCCGCGCGCGAACAGCGTCACGCCGTGGCCCAGTGCCCACTCGGCGGTCAGGTTCACGATCGCGTAGCCACCCATCTTCACGAGATTAGCCGCGTCGTCGTAGCGCAGCGACGACGCGACCACCTCGAGCCCCAGCCGCACCGGGCCTACGGGAAAGCCGGCCGTCAGCGCGCCGTGCTGGCGCGCGCGCCGCGGCAGCAGGTTGCCCGTGCGGTCGTTCTTCGGCGACTGGAGGTCGAGCGATGCGCCGATCGTCGCGCCGTTCTCGAACCGGGAGTCGAGGCCGAGCGTCACGCCCTCCAGCGTGGCGCGGTCCACGTTCTGCGGCGCGCAGTTGAAGTCGGCGTCGCACTGGAAGACGATCAGCTCCGAGATCTGGTTGTGATAGCCGATCGCGCGCGCCTCGACGGCGACGCCGGCCAGCGTCTTATTCCAGTAGACGCCGCCTTCCCAGTTGGTCGAGGTCTCGGGCACGAGGTTGGGATTGGAAAAGCCCGGGTAGTAGAGGTCGTTGAACGACGGCGGCTTGAAGCCAGTGCTGTAGCCCGCGGTCACCCGCCACTCCGGATCGATCCGGTAGCCATAGGCGAGCGAGCCCGTCGTCTTGCCGCCGTACTGGCTCGAGTCGTCATGGCGCAGGTTGCCCTGCAGCGAGTGCGGCCCGTAGCGCAGCTGGTAGATGCCGAACAGCGAATCGGTGTCGCGCGCCGTGTTGCTGAACCCCTCTTCGGTGGCGAGCCGCTCGTCGCGGCGCTCGTAGCCGGCGGTGAGGAGGCCCAGCGGCAGCGTGAACTCGTTCTGCCAGGCGAACTGGCGCTGCGTGGTCTTGAACGGGAAGTTGCCGAAGCCCGTCTCGGACACGCTGTCGTCGACGCCCTCGCCGGCGGTCAGCTTCGACATCCAGAACGACGCCAGCCGGTTGCTGCTGACCACCGCCCACGTCTCCGCGGTGGTGATCGTGCGGTCGTCGAAGTCCGGGCCGCCGTCGTACTGGTTGTTGAGCCGGCTCCTGAAGTACTGCGCGCTCAGCACCTGGTCCTTGGCGAACGTGACGCCGACGTTCGCCGACACGCTCTGGTTCGTGTAGCCGTCGGGGTCCGGGTTGTAGCTGAAGTTGCGCGGATTCACGATGGCGTTGAAGCCGTTGCTCTCCTTCGCCGCGACCTGCAATGCGAAGCTGACCGGGCCGGTGCCGCCGCTCACGCCGGCATTGACGTCCCAGGTGTTGTACGTGCCGTAGCCGGCGCTGGCGTTGCCGGTGACCGCGCCGCTGCCCCGCCGCGTGAACACCTGAATAACGCCGCCCATCGCGTCGGCGCCGTACAGGCTCGACGCCGGCCCGCGCAGGATCTCGATCCGGTCGATCTGGTCGAGCGGGATCGCCTCGAGCGACGTCGCGCCGGCGCTCGCCGACGCCATCCGCACCCCGTCGATCAGCACCAGCGTCTGGCCGCGATTGGCGCCGCGCAGGAACACGCCCGATGTCGACCCGGGCCCGCCGTTCTGCGTGATTTCGACGCCCGGCTGCCGCTGCAGCAGCTCGGGGAGGCTCTGCACGCCGGCACGCAGGATCTCCTCGGCGCCGATGACGGTGAGGTCGGCCAGCACGTCGGAGATCGGTTGCGCCTGCCGCGACGCCGTGACTGCGACGGGATCGAGGCTCACCGCGCCGGCACCGGGATTCGTCTGCGCTCCGGCAATGCCAGCGGCCAGCACGATGGCGAGCGTCGCGGCGCGACCTGTTGCCCGGATCACGGCCGGCACCGGGGCCGCGCGCACGCGGCCATTGTTCGAACAAACGGACATTGCCACTCCTCACGGCAACCGTGCACCCCGCGCGGCGGCGGCGGCCAAGCGTGGCGGGGGCGAGGAAACGCGGAGGAAGGATGGCGGAAGGCGCGCCGTCTTGCAGCGCACGGGCACGGGCACCGGCCACCTCGCGACCGCGCCGACGCCCGTCGCGTCGCGCTTCGTCGCCGGCCCATGCCCGACCCGAAGGCGCGGCACGGACCTGGCGCAGGCCGGTCTCCGGGCTCGTCAGTCTTGACCGCCTGCCTTCCCATCCGCATGCGCGAACAGTGGCGTCGAGGGCGGCCCGCACTGGCTTACCGTTGCGGGGGCAGCCGCGGAATGGCGCGCTCGAACGTCGCGCGGCACCGCGTTCCCGTTTCACCCGCCACGAGGAATTCGCGGCGGACACCTGCGTATCCATTCTACCGCAAGCCGCGCGCGGGCGGGGCACCCCGGGGACTTCGGCCGCAGCCCCGCTGCGATTGCCGCTATCCTGCTATAATCCGCGCCCTTTCAACGACTTGCGGTTTCGCCTCCGGGCGTGCCGCGCGCGCCCCCCGCCGTGACCAAAAAGCTCTACATCCGCACGTTCGGATGCCAGATGAACGAGTACGACTCGGCCAAGATGGCCGACGTGCTGGGCGTCGCCGACGGCCTCGTGCCTACGGATCGCCCCGAGGACGCCGACGTCATCCTGTTCAACACCTGCTCGGTGCGCGAGAAGGCGCAGGAGCGCGTGTTCAGCGACTTAGGGCGAGTCCGCGAGCTGAAGCTCGCGCGTCCCGACCTCATCATCGGCGTCGGCGGCTGCGTGGCGAGCCAGGAAGGCGCGACGATCGTCCGCCGCGCGCCCTACGTCGACGTGGTGTTCGGGCCGCAGACGCTGCATCGGCTGCCGCAGTTGATCCGCGACCGGCGCGCCTCCGGCGTGCCGCAGGTCGACATCAGCTTCCCGGAGATCGAGAAGTTCGACCACCTGCCGCCGCCGCGCGTCGACGGCGCGTCCGCGTTCGTGTCGATCATGGAAGGCTGCAGCAAGTACTGCACGTTCTGCGTGGTCCCCTACACGCGGGGCGAGGAGGTCTCGCGGCCGTTCGCCGACGTGCTGACCGAAGTCGCCGACCTGGCCGACCAGGGTGTGGTGGAGGTCACGCTGCTGGGCCAGAACGTCAATGCCTACCGCGGCGCGCTCGAAGGCGGCGACGGCATCGCCGATTTCGCGCTGCTGATCGAGACGATCGCCGAGTTCCCCGGCATCGAGCGGATCCGCTACACGACGTCGCACCCGAAGGAAATGTCGGCGCGGCTGATCGACATCTACCGCAAGGTGGACAAGCTGGTCTCGCACCTGCACCTGCCCGTGCAGTCGGGCTCCGACCGCGTGCTGGCGCTGATGAAGCGCGGGTACACGGCGATCGAGTACAAGTCGATCGTACGGCGGCTGCGCGCCGCGCGGCCCGACCTGTCGCTCACCTCCGACTTCATCATCGGCTTCCCGGGCGAGACCGACGCCGACTTCGAGCAGACGATGCGGCTGGTCGAGGAGGTCAACTTCGACGGCGCCTTCAGCTTCAGCTACAGCGCCCGGCCGGGCACGCCCGCCGCCGAGTTCGCCGACCC
This sequence comes from Bordetella parapertussis, assembly GCA_943331295.2. Taxonomy (GTDB): domain Bacteria; phylum Pseudomonadota; class Gammaproteobacteria; order Burkholderiales; family Casimicrobiaceae; genus CAIWHR01. Next base: position 45,256 of record CALQLA020000006.1, read on the forward strand.
GGTGCCGCCCGACGTGCAGCAGGCGCGGCTGATGCGGCTGCAGGCGCTGCTCGACTCCCAGTACCGCGCGTACAGTGCGGCGATGGCCGGCACCCGCCAGCGCGTGCTGGTGACCGGACCGGCCGTCAAGGACCCGCGCGAGCTCGCGGCGCGCACCGCCAACAACCGCGTGGTGAACTTTGCCGGCGATCCGTCGCTCATAGGCACCTACGCCGAGGTCACGATCGCCGCCGCGCTGCCGCATTCGCTGCGCGGCGTGCTCGACGCCCCCGGCACCGCGGCGGCCCGGTGACTCTCCGCGACCGGCCTCGCCTCCCGATCCCGAATCTTCCGAGGCTTTCGATGCACCGCTCGCATTTCTCCCGCGCCTGGCTCGCCGGCGCGCTCGCGCTCGCCGCGGCCGGCGGTCTCCTCTCCGGTTGCGCGACGGCGCCCGGCGCCGGCGGTACCTCGGGCGCCACGGCGTCCACCACCAACGCCAACGACGCGGCGACCGCCGGCGTCGCCGCCGCGCAGGCCGCGACGACCGCCGGGGCCAAGCCGGGCGGCGCCAGTTCCGCGCCGGCCGCCGCCGCGGCAGCGGCCGCTGCCGCGGTCGTGGCCCAGGGGCAGGCGAAGCCCTTCGCCGAGGTGATCAAGGACGCCAGGGAAACCGTCGGGCTGTTCCGCGTCTGGCAGAAGGACGACAAGGTCTGGCTGGAGATCGCGCCGGAACAGTTCGACACGCCGTACTTCTTCTCGGTGAACCTGAGCTCGGGCCTCGGCGAGAAGTACTTCTTCGGCGGGCTGATGGACACGAGCCACCTGGTCGCGTTCCGCAAGTCGGGCACGCAGGTGCAGCTGATCGCCCTCAACAACCGCTACTTCGCACAGCCGAAGACGCCGCAGGCGCTGGCGGTGAAAGAGGCGTTCTCCGACAGCCTGCTGGCGAGCACGCCGGTCGCGTCGCAACCGCATCCCGAGCGCAAGTCGATCCTGATCGAGGCGAGCGCGCTGCTGCTCTCCGACATCCCCGGCGCCAACGGCGACCTCGAGCGGACATTCCGCCAGTCGTACTCGTTCGACGCGCGCAACTCCGGCATCACGAAGATCCGCTCGACGCCCGACCTGACGGCCTTCAACGTCAACGCGCACTATTCGCTCGGCCGCGTGTCGCAGCCGCCGGCGACCCCCGGCGCCGCGCCGGCCACGCCGCCGCCGGCCACGATCCCCGACATCCGCAGCCTGTTCCTCGGCTACTACTACAACTTCGCGAAGCTGCCCGACGCGCCGATGGCCCCGCGCGCCGCTGACGACCGGATCGGGTATTTCGGCACGTCGCGCTTCGACTACACCAATGACAACGCTCTGACGCCGCGCGTCAACTACATCAACCGCTGGCGCCTCGAGAAGAAGGATCCGGCAGCCGAGCGGTCGGAGCCGAAGCAGCCGATCGTGTTCTGGCTCGACAAGAACATCCCTCTTCGCTACCGCGACACGGTGATCGCCGGCGTGCTGGAATGGAACAAGGCGTTCGACCGGATCGGGTTCACGAACGCGATCGAGGCGAAGATCCAGCCCGACGACGCCGACTGGGAAACCGTGGATGCCCGGCACGCGTCGATCCGCTGGATGCCCACCGCCCGGCCGATGTTCGGCGGTATCGGGCCGTCGCAGGTCGATCCCCGCACCGGCGAGATCCTCGACGCCGACATCGGCATCGACCCGGTGCGGCTGCGCAACCGGCGCATCCAGCGCGTCGAGTACGTGCCGCAGCCGATCGCGCCGACGGGACAGCGCGCCGCGATGCTCTGCCAGCAGGCCGATTTCGCCGCGATGGAGCTGGGCTTCGCGCTCGACCTGCTCGAGGCGCGCGGCGACGTCGAGCCCGACAGCCCCGAGGCCGAGCAGTTCGTCCTCGACGACCTGAAGGACATCGTCACCCACGAGGTCGGCCACACGCTGGGGCTGCGCCACAACTTCCGCGCGTCGACGATCTACACGCAGGCGCAGCTGAACGACCCCGAGTTCACCCGCGCCAACGGCATCGCCGGGTCGGTGATGGAGTACAACGCGATCAACATCGCGCTGCCGGGCGAGCGCCAGGGCGCGTACCAGATGCACACGATCGGCCCCTACGACTACTGGGCCATCGAGTACGGCTACAAGCCACTGCCGCCCGCCGAGGAAGCCGCGGAGCTGAAGCGCATCGCGGCGCGCAGCTTCGAACGCGAGCTCGCGTACTCGACCGACGAGGATGCCTCCGCCGCGATCGACCCCGACGCGACGCAGGGCGACCTGTCCGACGACCCGCTCGCCTTCAGCGCGCGCCGGATCACGCTCGCGCGCGAGCTGCTCGACCGCTGGCAGGACCGGCAGCTGAAGCCCGGCGAGGACTACTCGGTCTATCGGCGCAACATCGGCCGCAGCCTCGCCCAGGTCGGCGCGTCGGGGGCGGTCGCCGCCCGCTACGTCGGCGGCGTGACCGTGGTGCGCGACCATGCGGGCTCGCCGCGCCCCCCGCTCTATCCCGTGTCGCCGCAGCGCCAGCGCGACGCGCTCAACCTGCTCGCGGCCAACCTGTTCGCGTTCGACAGCTTCCGCTTCAAGCCGGAGTTCATGCAGCGGCTCTCGATGGACTACCTCGACCGCGGCGACAACTTCGACACCGGGCTCTCGACCTCCGGCCTCGACTATTCGCTGCCGACGCAGGTGCTGGCGATCCAGCGCGCGGCGCTGAACCAGGTGATGAGCGACGCCATCGCGCAGCGGATCCTCGACAGCCAGGCCAAGCTGCCCACATCGGCGCAGCCGTTCCGCCTGTCCGAGCTCCATGCCGGGCTGCGCGTGGCGATCTGGAGCGAGCTCAAGACGGGCAAGGACATCGACCTCTTCCGCCGCAACCTGCAGCGCGAGCACGCCAACCGCGTCGCGACCGCGCTGGTCCGGCCGTCGGGGTCGATGCCCGCGGACGCCCGCAGCCTGCTGCGCGTCGAGGCCCGCACGCTGCGCGCCGACATCGCCGCCGCGCAGTCGAAGCCCGGGTTCTCGCCGGAAGCGAAGGCGCACCTCGCGGAGATGCTGTCCACGCTCGACGAGGCGCTGAAGGCCCCGCTGGTGAGGCAAGGGGTATGAGAGCGCCGGGCCGCCCCAGGCGCGAGTGCCGGCGTGCGAAGCACGAAGCTCGTCCAGTGACCGCCGGCCGCTGCCGGAGTCCGCAACACGGAGGTCTCCAGTGAAGGCACATCGCGACCAGGAACAGCTGGCACTCGTCCCGGTCGACAACCGGATGCTCGCGAACCTGTGCGGTCCGCTCGACTCCAACCTGCGCCAGATCGAGGCGGCGCTCGACGTGACGGTCGGCCATCGTGGCGGCACCTTCACGCTGACCGGCACGCCGGCGCAGAGGGCGCGCGCGGCGACGGCGCTGCAGCGGTTCTACGCCGCCGCCGAGAAGCCGCTGTCGATCGACGACATCCAGCTGGGGCTGATCGAGCTCCTCGTGCAGCCGGGAACGGCGGCGGCACCGCCTACCGCCGACGACGGGCCGACGCTGCGCACGCGGCGCGCCGACCTGCACGGCCGGACGCCGAACCAGACGGTGTACCTGAAGGACATCCAGGACCACGACATCACGTTCGGCATCGGGCCGGCCGGGACGGGCAAGACCTACCTCGCGGTGGCCTGCGCCGTCGACGCGCTGGAACGCGACACCGTGAAGCGACTGGTGCTGGTGCGCCCCGCGGTCGAGGCCGGCGAGCGGCTGGGCTTCCTGCCGGGGGACTTCGCGCAGAAGGTCGACCCGTACCTGCGCCCGCTCTACGACGCGCTGTACGACCTGATGGGCTTCGACAAGACCGCCAAGCTGTTCGAGCGGGCGACGATCGAGATCGCGCCCCTCGCCTACATGCGCGGCCGCACGCTCAACCACTCGTTCATCATCCTCGACGAGGCGCAGAACACGACGCCCGAGCAGATGAAGATGTTCCTCACCCGGATCGGCTTCGGTACCAAGGCGGTGATCACCGGCGACGTCACGCAGATCGACCTCGCCCGCGGCCAGAAGAGCGGGCTGATCGAGGCCTCCCGCATCCTGGCGGGCGTCCGCGGCATCGCCTTCACGCGCTTCACCAGCGCCGATGTCGTCCGCCACCCGCTGGTGCAGAAGATCGTCAACGCCTACGAGCGCGACGCGGCGACGAACAAGCCCGCCGACGGCGACCGCCGGTGACGCCGCGCCGGCCGCCCCCCGCGGCGAAACCGCCCCGGCTGTCGCTGTCGGTGCAGTACGCCCTCGCCGCGACGACGCTGCCGGTCGCGGCCACGCTGCGGCGCTGGGCGCGCGCGGCGCTGGAGCGCGACGCCGCGGTGACGATGCGCTTCGTCGGCACCCGCGAGGGGACGAGGCTCAACGGCGTTTTCCGGGGCCAGGACCACGCGACGAACGTGCTGACCTTCGTGTACGATGACGCCACGCCGCTCGCGGGCGACATCGTGCTGTGCGCGCCGGTGGTGCGGCGGGAAGCCCGGGAACAGGGCAAGGCGTTCGAGGCTCACTGCGCGCATCTGGTCGTCCACGGCATGCTGCATCTCCAAGGCTACGAGCACGAGACCGACCGCGAGGCCGCGGCGATGGAGGCCCGCGAGACCGCGATTCTGCGGACGCTCTCCGTCGCCGACCCCTACACACCGACCCCCGCCGCCCGGCCGCGCGCCGCGGCGCGGGCCTGACCTGCGCCGACGATGAGCGACTCCAGCGACAAGCCGGGCCCCAAGCCGACGTTGATCGAGCGGCTCTCCGCGTTCCTGACACGCGAGCCCGAGGACCGCGAGGAACTGCTGGAGCTGCTGCACGGCGCGTTCGAGCACAAGCTGCTCGACGCCGACGCGCTGTCGATGATCGAGGGCGTGATGTCGGTGTCCGAGATGACGGTGCGCGACATCATGATCCCGCGCTCGCAGATGGACGTCGTGTCGGAGGACGACGAGCCGGCCGAGTTCATCCCGCTGGTGCTGGAGACCAAGCACTCGCGCTTCCCGGTGATCGGCGAGAACAAGGACGACGTCGTCGGCATCCTGCTCGCGAAGGAACTCCTCAACTACTACGCGAACCCGGAGAGCTTCGACCTCAAGGACACCTTCCGGCCCGCCGTGTTCGTGCCCGAGTCGAAGCGGCTCAACGTGCTGCTGCGCGACTTCCGCGCCAACCGCAACCACATGGCGATCGTCGTCGACGAGTACGGCGGCGTCTCCGGGCTCGTCACCATCGAGGACGTGCTGGAGCAGATCGTCGGCGACATCGACGACGAGTACGACTTCGACGAGAACGAGGACAACATCATCGCCGAGGCCAACGGCCGGTTCCGCGTGAAGGCGCAGACCGAGATCGGCGACTTCAACGAGCATTTCGGCACCGACTTCGCCGACGACGAGTTCGACACCGTCGGCGGCCTCGTGCTGCAGGCGTTCGGGCGCCTGCCCAAGCGCGGCGAGACCGCCCACATCGGCGACTACCGCTTCCGCGTCGTCCGCGGCGACAGCCGCCGCCTGCACACGCTGCAGGTCGAGCCGGTGCAGTCGGCCCCGGCCGCCGGCGATGCCGGCGGTCCGCTGCCGCCGGACGCGGCGTGATGGCACCGCCGGCGCCCGCGGCGCGCGGCAGGTGACGGCCGCGGGCGCCGGGCGGGCGAGCCTCGCGCTCGCCGCCGCCGCCGGCGCGGGCAGCGTCTTCGCGTTCGCCCCGTTCGGCTACGCGGGCGTCGCGATCGTGATGCTCGCGCTGCTGTTCGGCCTGTGGCAGGTGGCAGCGACCCCGCGCGCCGCCGCGGAACTGGGCTTCGCGTACGGCCTGGGACTCTTCGGCACCGGCTCGTCGTGGGTCTACATCGCGCTCAACACGTTCGGCGGGATGCCGCTCGTCGTCGCGGTCGTCGGCACCGCGATCTGGTCGGCTTATCTCGCGCTCTTCCCCGCGCTCGTCGGCTGGATCGCGACGCGATGGACCTCGCCGCAGGCCTGGGGGCGCGCGGTCGCCGCGGCCGGCCTTTGGACCGTCGCGGAACTGCTCCGCGGCACCGGCTACACCGGGTTCCCGTGGCTGGCGCTGGGCCATGCCCAGCTCCCGGTGGCCGGCGGCGGGCTCGAAAGCCCGCTGGCGGGCTACGCGACGCTCGGCGGCACCTGGCTCGTGACGCTCGCGGTCGCACTGTGCGCCGCCCTCCTGGCGGTCGCGATCGACGCGTTCGCGGCGCCCTCGCGCCGGCGCGGCATGGCCTGCCTCGCCGCGATCGCGGCGATCGCCGGCGGCGGCTTCGCTGCCGGGCGCGTCGAGTGGACCGTCCCCGCCGGGCCGCCCGTCACCGTCTCGCTGGTGCAGGGCAACGTGCCGCAGGACGTCAAGTTCGAGTCGGACATGCGCGAGGCGACGCTGCAGCTCTACCTCGATCTCGCGGAACAGAGCCGCGGCCGCCTCATCGTGCTGCCGGAGTCCGCGTTCCCGATGTTCGCCGACGAGGTGCCGGACCGCGTGCTGATGCACCTGCAGCGCATCGCGGGCGATCGCGGCGGCGACGCGCTGGCCGGCGTGTTCACGACCGACCCACCGCTGCCGGGCAGCACCGACATCCGCTACTACAACAGCGTCGTGAGCCTCGGCAGCAACGAGATCCAGCTCTACCGCAAGCGGCACCTGGTGCCGTTCGGCGAGACGATTCCGCTGGAGCCCGTCGTCGGCTGGTTCATCCGGTCGGTGCTTTCGATTCCGCTCGCGAACCAGACGTCCGGCGACGCGTCGCAGCGGCCGATGGCGCTGGCGGGCCAGCGCGTCGCGGTCGACATCTGCTACGAGGATGCCTTCGGCGGCGAGCTGCGGCGGCATGCCGCCGAAGCGACGCTGTTCGTCAACGTCACCAACGACGCCTGGTACGGGCGGTCGCTGGCCGCCGAGCAGCACAACCAGATTTCCGCGATGCGCGCGCTCGAGGCGGGCCGCCCGATGCTGCGCGCGACCAACACCGGCATCACGTCGGCGATCGACCACCACGGGCGCGAGATGGCGCGCCTGCCCTGGTACACGCGCGGCATCCTCGAAATCGAGGTGACGGGCCGCCAGGGCGTGACGCCGTACGTGCGCTGGGGCGACGCGCTGCCGGCGCTCGCGGCGCTGCTGGTGGCGGCGCTGGGATTCGCGGCCGGACGCCGGCAGGCGCCGCGATGACGGCTTTGCGCCGGCAGACGGCGTGCGTGCCCGCGATGCCGGTAAAATGGCGCCTTCCCAGCAACGCCGCCGCGCGAACCGCGGCCTAAAGCCGCCCGCCCCGATGCACACCTTCCAGCAGATCATCTTGAAGCTCCAGGAATACTGGGACCGGCAGGGCTGCGCGCTCCTGCAGCCGTACGACATGGAAGTCGGCGCGGGCACCTCGCACACCGCGACGTTCCTGCGCGCGCTCGGCCCCGAGCCCTGGCGCGCCGCCTACGTGCAGCCGTCGCGGCGGCCGAAGGACGGCCGCTACGGCGAGAACCCGAACCGGATGCAGCACTACTACCAGTTCCAGGTGGTGCTGAAGCCGTCGCCCGCCGACATCCTCGACCTGTATCTCGGCTCCCTCGCGGCGCTCGGCTTCGACCTCACGCGGAACGACGTGCGCTTCGTCGAGGACGACTGGGAGAACCCTACGCTCGGCGCCTGGGGCCTGGGCTGGGAGGTGTGGCTCAACGGGATGGAAGTCACCCAGTTCACGTACTTCCAGCAGGTCGGCGGACTCGACTGCGCGCCGATCACCGGCGAGATCACCTACGGCATCGAGCGGCTCGCGATGTACCTGCAGGGCAAGGAGAACGTGTTCGACCTGGTCTGGACCGAGTGGGAGGAGAACGGCGCGAAGCGGCAGCTCACGTACCGCGACGTCTACCACCAGAACGAGGTCGAGCAGTCGACCTACAACTTCGAGCATTCCAACGTGCCCAAGCTGTTCGAGCTGTTCGCCCACTTCGAGTCGGAGGCGAAGCGGCTGCTCGAGGCGAAGCTCGCACTCCCCGGCTACGAGATGATCCTCAAGGCGGCGCACACGTTCAACCTGCTCGACGCCCGCGGCGCGATCTCGGTGACCGAGCGCGCCGGCTACATCGGCCGCATCCGCACGCTGTCGCGCCTCGTCGCGCAGGCCTACTACGATTCGCGCGAGGCGCTCGGCTTCCCGATGCTGGCCGGGGGGGCTGCCCAATGAGCCCGACGGGCCGCCCCGAGGGCGAATACCGGAGTGCGAAGCACGAAGGTAGTCTAGTGAGCCACGCCACCCTCGCGCTCGAGCTCTTCACCGAGGAACTGCCGCCCAAGGCGCTGAAGGCGCTGGGCGAAGCGTTCGCGACCGGCATTGCCGACGGCCTGCGTGAGCGCGGCCACCTCGCCCCCGACAGCATCGTGACGTCGTATGCGACGCCGCGCCGCCTCGCCGTCACGATCACCGACGTGCTGCCCCTGTCGCCCGACCAGCCGCTGGTGCAGAAGCTGATGCCGGTCGGCGTCGCGCTCGATGCGGCCGGGATGCCGACCGCGGCAATGAAGAAACGCCTCCATGCACTCGGCCGCGGCCATCTCGCCGACCTCTGGCCGAACGCGGTCGACGGGCCCGACAGCGTGGTGCAGGCGCCGGACGGCAAGGCCGACGCGCTGTTCCTGCATTCGATCGCGCGGGGCACCCGGCTGCAGAACGCGCTGCAGGAAGCGCTCGACGCCACGCTCGGGAAGCTGCCGATCCCGAAGCTGATGACGTACCAGCGCGCCGACGGCAGCAACGTGAAGTTCGTCCGCCCCGCCCACCGGCTGCTGGCGCTGCACGGCGCGGAGGTAGTCGCCGTGGCGGCGCTCGGCCTCGAGGCCGGGCGGGTCACCGGCGGCCATCGCTTCCTGTCCCGCGGCGACATCACGATCGGGACGGCCGCGGCCTACGAGGAAACGCTGGCGGCCGAGGGCAAGGTGATCGCCAGCTTCGCCGCCCGGCGCGCGAAGATCGTCGCCGGGCTCGCGGCGGCGGCTGGCGACGCCACGGTGATCATGCCCGACGCGCTGCTGGACGAGGTGAATTCGCTGGTCGAATGGCCCGTGGTCTACGCCGGCGATTTCGACCCGGCGTTCCTCGCGGTGCCGCAGGAGTGCCTGATCCTGACGATGCAGCAGAACCAGAAGTATTTCGCGCTGGCGGACGCCGGCGGCCGGCTCGCCAACCGGTTCCTGCTGGTCAGCAACCTCGAGACGCAGCATCCCGAGGCGATCATCCAGGGCAACGAGCGCGTGCTGCGCGCGCGGCTCGCCGATGCGCGGTTCTTCTTCGACCAGGACCGGAAGCAGCGGCTCGAGGCACGGGTGCCGCGGCTCGCGTCGATCGTGTATCACAACAAGCTCGGCAGCCAGCTGGCGCGCGGCGCGCGCGTGATCCGCATCGCCGAGGCGATCGCGCGGCTGTCCGGCGCCGACGTCGGCGACGCGCATCGGGCCGCTTACCTCGCGAAGGCCGATCTCGTGAGCGAGATGGTCGGCGAGTTTCCCGAGTTGCAGGGGCTGATGGGCCGCTACTACGCGGCGCACGACGGCGAGACCGCCGCCGTCGCCGCGGCGATTCAAGAGCACTACTGGCCGCGCCACGCCGGCGATGCGCTGCCGGCGGGACCGGTCGCGCAGGCGGTGGCGCTCGCCGACAAGCTGGAAACCCTGGCCGGCCTGTTCGGGATCGGCACGGTGCCCACCGGCGACAAGGACCCGCTCGGCCTGCGCCGGCACGCGATCGGCGTCGTCCGCATCCTCGTCGAGTGCCGGCTGCCGCTCCCGCTCGATGCGCTGGTGGCGATCGCGTTCGACAGCTTCGACGGCGTCGCGGCGATGAAGGACGCGCGCTTTGATCTCGAAGCCTTCGTCCTCGATCGCCTGCGCGGCTACCTGCGCGACCTCGGGTACACCGCCAACCAGGCCGAGGCGGTGCTGTGCCAGCGGCCGGTGCGCATCGACCTCGTGCCCGCGCGGACCGACGCCGTGCGCGAGTTCAGCGCGCTGCCGGAGGCGGCGGCGCTCGCCGCCGCGAACAAGCGGATCATCAACATCCTGAAGAAGTCCGAGGCCGAGGTCGGCGTCGCGGTCGATCCCGCCCGCCTCGCCGACGGCGCGGAGCGCGACCTCCATGCCGCGTTCGAGGCGCTGGCGCCCGTCGTAGACGAGCGCTCGGCGCGCGGCGACTACACCGGCGCGCTGAAGGCGCTGGCCGCGGCGCGGCCGGTGGTCGACCGCTTCTTCGACGACGTGATGGTGATGGCGGATGATCCCGCGGTGCGCGCCAACCGCCTCGCGCTGCTCGCCGCCGTGGCCCGGACGATGAACCGCGTGGCCGACATTTCCCGGCTGGCGGCCTAGCGTGACGCGCCCCGCAACGCGGTGCGACGGCGCGTTTGCTATGCTTCGCGCTTTCGCCCCGAACCCGCGATCGGCGCCGCGCCGGGCGCCAACACGACGCGCACCGCGCGACCGATGACATGGTGCAACTCGCCTCCGAAGCCGTGACGCCCAAGCGCGTGGTCAAGCTGATCGTGCTGGACCGCGACGGGGTGATCAACCGCGACAGCGACCAGTTCATCAAGTCGCCCGACGAGTGGCGGCCGCTTCCCGGCAGCCTGGAGGCGATCTCCCGCCTCAACCACGCGGGCTTCCGCGTCGTCGTCGCGACCAACCAGTCCGGCATCGGCCGCGGCCTGTTCGACATGGCGGCGCTGAATGCGATCCACGAGAAGTTGCACAAGGCGCTGGGCGCCGTCGGCGGGCGTATCGACGCCTTCTTCTACTGCCCCCACACCGGCGACTCGCAGTGCGAGTGCAGGAAGCCCAAGCCGGGAATGCTGCGCGAGATCGGCCTGCGGTTCGGCGTGGACCTCGCGGGCGTCCCCTGCATCGGCGATTCGCTGCGCGACCTCGTGGCCGCCGACGCCGTCGGCGGGCAGCCCATCCTGGTCCTGACCGGCAAGGGCGAGAATACGCTGCGCGACGGCAACCTGCCGAAGAACACGATCATCTTTCCCGATCTCGCCTTCGCGGCGTCCGCGCTGCTCGCCGGCGACTGACCGCGCGCCGTGTCCGCCATCCGCTCCCTCGCCTTCGCGCTCTTCCAGCTGGTCTTCACGCCGCTGTACGCGTTGACCGTGCTCGCGATGTTCTGGCTGCCGCCGCGCCCGCGCTTCCGGTACATCAGCGTCTGGTGCAACACCTGCCTGTGGGCGGCGCGCTGGATCTGCGGGATCCGCTCGCGGGAGATCGGCACCGAGAACATTCCCTCCGGCCGCGACGTGCCGCCGCACATCGTGATGTGCAAGCACAGCTCGACCTGGGAAACCCTGGCGCTCAACAACTACTTCCCGCCGCTCGCGTTCGTCGCCAAGAAGGAGCTGCTGTCGCTGCCGTTCTTCGGCTGGGCCTTCGCGCTGGCGTCGCCGATCACCATCGACCGCAAGGCGGGGACCGACGCGATGGAGCAGATGGTGCGCCAGGGCCGCGAGCGCTTCGCGCAGGGCTTCTGGTTCGTCGTCTACCCGGAAGGCACGCGGATCCGGGCGGGCACCCGCGCCAAGTACAAGACCGGCGGCGCGCGCCTCGCGATCGCGCTCGGCGTGCCGATCGTGCCCGTTGCCCATAACGCCGGCTGGCTGTGGCCCAAGGGCTTCCTGGGCAAGCGGCCGGGCACGGTGACGATCTCGTTCGGCCAGCCGATCGCTCCCGACGGCAAGAGCGCCCAGGAGCTCACCTCCGAAGTGGAGCGGTGGATCGAAGACGAGGTTGCCCGGCTGGGCAAGCCGTACTGAGCGCGATGCAGCCCGCGAGCGCCCGCCTCCAGAGCGACGAGGGCCCGGCCCGGCGAATACGCCTCGCGGGGCAGGACATCGACTACCGGCTGATCCGCGCGCGGCGGCGCTCGATCGGCATGCAGATCGGCCTCTCCGGCCTCACCGTGCGCGCGTCGCGCTGGATCACGATCCGCGAGATCGAGGCGGTGCTGACCGAGCGCGCGGCGTGGATCGTGCGTACCGTCGCCGAATGGGAAAGCCGTCGCCGCGACGTGCTGCCGCGCGTCTGGCGAACCGGCGCGCCGATCCTCTACCGGGGCAGCGAGCTCGCGCTGGCGCTGCATCCCGCGCGCACGCGGATGATCGCGGCCGACCTGTTCCACCTCACCGTCCTGCACCCGGCGCCGCAGGACGAGCGGCAGGTCGCGGCCTACGTCGGCACCTGGCTCAAGGAAGAGGCGCTGCGCGCGCTGCTGCCGCGGGTGGAGGCGTTCGCCGCGCAGATCGGTCCCGCCGTGCCGCCGATCAAGCTGTCCAATGGCCGCACCGAGTGGGGCAGCTGCAACCACAAGGGCGAGATCCGCCTCAACTGGCGGCTGGTGCACCTGCCGCCCGCGCTGGCCGACTACGTCGTCGCCCACGAGGTCGCGCACCTCGTCGAGCTCAACCACTCCAAGCGCTTCTGGGCGGTCGTCGAGACGCTGTTCCCGGACCACGCGGAAGCGCGGCGCGCGCTGGGCGAATGGACCGCGCTGCTCGAAGCCTGAGCGCGGGCGCCAGGCGCGCGTAGCCCGGACGTAGCCCGGCGTTGAGCGAAGCGAAACCCGGGCTACGGAACGTTCGGAGCCGGGGCGATGCGATGGATCGCGGGATCGGGCCAGTCCGCAAGGGGACGCGGTCAGTCGAGCGCGGGCGCGATGAGTACGGGAAACGTCACCACGAGGCCCATCTGGCCCTTGAGCAGCGCCGCTAGCGCGGCGCCCAGCTCGTCGCCGCCCCGGGTGTCGCGCCACGCGCCGGCAACCGCCCTGAAGTGATAGCCACCGGCGCGCGCCGCCACCCAGATCTCGCGGTTGGGCGTGTGCCGGTTGACGATCAGCTTGCCGCCGTCGTCGCTCTCGATCTCGAGGATGCCGTCGTTGCAGGTCCAGTCGAGGTCGACGTCGGAATCGGCGAGCGCCGCGTCGAGCGCGGTGCCGATGGCTTCCAGCGTGCGGTCGGCGGCGACGATGAATTCGGTGTCGGTGATCATGTTCGAAGGTACCGGTCAGGGAGCGAGTGCCCGGGGACGCACGCGCGGGCGCCGTGTTAGGATTGCGCCCCGATGTTACGTGAATTCCCCGCCACGATCCGCGCCCCGCGCGCCGCCCGCGCCATGCGCCTCATGCTGACCGCGACCGCCGTCGCGATCGTCGGCGTCACCGTCGCCGCCTGCGGGATCAAGGGGCCGCTCAAGCTGCCGCCGCCACCCGCCGCCGCGCCGTCGTCGACGGCACCGGCAAAGCCCGGCGAAACGCCTGCGCCTCCCGCCGCGGCGGCGCCTGCGCCGGCACCGGCGACCGCCCCGCAATGAATGTGCTGACCCGCGTCGACGGCGCGCTGCGGATGGAGGGCGTCCCGCTCTCGGCAATCGCGCAGCGCTACGGCACGCCGTGCTTCGTCTACTCGCGCGCCGCGCTGGAGAGCGCGTGGACGGAATTCGACGCGGCGTTTTCCGGCGTCCCCCACCTCGTCTGCTACGCGATGAAGGCGAACTCCAACCTCGCGGTGCTGAACCTGTTCGCGCGCCTCGGCAGCGGCTTCGACATCGTCTCCGCGGGCGAGCTCGCCCGCGTGATCGCGGCGGGCGGTGACCCGCGCCGCGTCGTCTTCTCCGGCGTCGGCAAGACGGAAGCCGAGATGGAGGCGGCGCTCGCGGCCGGCATCCTCTGCTTCAACGTGGAATCGGCGGCGGAGCTCGATACGCTCGACCGCGTCGCCGCGCGCATGGGCCGGCAGGCGCCGGTCTCCTTCCGCGTGAACCCCGACGTCGATCCGAAGACGCATCCCTACATCTCCACCGGCCTCAGGGAGAGCAAGTTCGGCGTCGCGATCGGTGCCGCGCACGCGCTCTACCGCCGCGCGGCCGGGCTCGCGCACATCGCGGTCCGCGGCATCGACATGCACATCGGCTCGCAGATCGGCGAGCTCGCGCCCCATCGCGAGGCGGCGATGAAAGTGCGCGGGCTCGTCGACCGGCTCGCCGCCGACGGCATTCCGCTCTCCCACATCGACGTGGGCGGCGGGCTCGGCATCCGCTACCAGGACGAAGTGCCGCTGCCCGTCGCCGAGTACGCCGCGATGCTGCGCGAAGTCTTCGGCGGCCGGCGCGAGACGCTGCTGCTGGAGCCGGGCCGCCGGCTGGTCGGCGACGCCGGCGTGATGCTGACCTCCGTCAACTACATCAAGCCCGGCGACGAGCGCAATTTCGCGATCGTCGATGCGGCGATGAACGACCTCATCCGCCCTGCGCTCTACGACGCCTGGCACGCAGTGGAGCCGGTCGGTCCGCCGGCCGGCATCGCCCGCCGCTACGACGTGGTCGGCCCCGTCTGCGAGAGCTCCGATTTCATCGCCCGCGACCGCGAGCTCGCAGTCACGGCCGGCGACCTTCTCGCCGTGCGCTCGGCCGGCGCATACGGGTTCGCGATGAGCTCGAACTACAACTCGCGCCCCCGTGCCTGCGAGGTGATGGTCGACGGCGAAGCGACGCATCTCATCCGCTCGCGCGAGACGATCGCCGATCTTTTCGCGCGCGAATCGCCGCTGCCCTGAACGTCGTCGCGCGCGATGCGCGCGGCACGCTCGCGGCATCGCATCGCGCAGAAAGAAATCGTGGTGCGAAAGCGCAACAATCGCTTTCGCAACATCCGGAACCGTCACGTAATTCTTGCAATTAAACAAAATGTGGCTAGAATTCAGGCAGCAGGTAGCAACAGGTTTGTCAAGAGGCTGTGGTAGTGCTCGAAGTCGTTGATGCTCCTGGCCCGCCTGCGAAGAAGAGTCGTTGAAGCAACCATAACAGTTACAGCAACTCAGACAGGAGAACTAGCAATGACTGACAACCTTATGTCGATGATGCCGGCGGCGGCAGCCCCGGCGCCCAAGAAGGCGGCCCCGAAGAAGAAGGCTGCCGCGACGAAGAAGCCCGCGGCGAAGAAGAAGGCGGCCCCGAAGAAGAAGGCCGCGGCGAAGAAGCCCGCGAAGAAGCCGGCGAAGAAGGCAGCGGCAAAGAAGCCCGCCAAGAAGGCAGCGGCGAAGAAGCCGGCGAAGAAGCCGGCGAAGAAGGCAGCGGCGAAGAAGGCGGCCCCGAAGAAGAAGGCCGCGGCAAAGAAGCCCGCGAAGAAGGCCGCGAAGAAGAAATAATTTCTCGCGCGAACTGCCCGCCCCGGAAACGCGGCGGGCAAGAAAAACAGGCGACGTCCAGAACGTCGCCTGTTTTTTTTCGTCCGCCCGCCACCGGGCGGCGAACGCCAGGGCAACTATTGGCGCGGGGCCTTCGCGGGCGCCTTCACGGGTGCTTTCGCGGGCGCTTTCGCGGGCGCTTTCGCCGGCACCTTCGAATGATTGACCGCCTTCACCGGCTTTGCGGGCCCGCCCGCCGCGCGCTTCGACGTGGCGGCATTCGGCGCGAGGTCGCTCGTGACGCGAAGCTGCAGGCCGACGGTGATCGCATTCTGGCTGAGGTTGTTCCACCGCCGCAGGTCCGCGGTGGTCACGCCGTAGCGCGCCGCGACGCCCGCCAGCGTGTCGCCGCGATTCACGCGATAGTAGAACGTCCGCCCCTGCGGCACTGTCGTGAACACGGCCTGCGCCAGCGTCGCGCCGGGCTCCTGCTCGGGCCGCTGCGAGGGCACCAGCAGCATGTGCCCGGCCGGCACGCGTGCCTTGGCGCCGATCCCGTTTACCGCCTGCAGCGTCTCCACCGACAAGCCGAAGCGGGCCGCGACCTGCGGCATCGACTCGCCGCTGCGCAGCCGGTACGCCTGCCACGAGACGAGCGGCTGGTCGGTGAGTTCGAGCTTGGCGGCGAAGAGCTCGGCCTTGTCGATCGGCAGCAGGATCGCGTGTTCGTCGGCCCCCGCGATCACCGGCCGGTTGTGGTGCGGGTTGAGGTACCGGAACTCCTCCACCGACATCTCGGCAAGTTCCGCCGCGCGCTTCACGTCCATCTCGCGGCTGGTCCTCACCACCGCGAAGTACGGCGCGTCGGGAACGTCCGCGAGCGCCAGGTTGAACCGGTCCGGATCGCTGATGATGTTCTTCACCGCCTGCAGCTTGGGCAGGTAGTTGCGCGTCTCGTCGGGCATCGACAGGCTGGCGTAGTCGGCGGGCTTGCCCGCCCGCTGGTTGCGGTCGATGGCCTTGGCGACATTGCCCTCGCCCCAGTTGTATGCGGCGAGCGCCAGCTGCCAGTCGCCGAACTGCGCGTAGAGCTTCTGCAGGTACGTGAGCGCGCCATCGGTGGCCGCGATGACGTCGCGCCGCGAGTCGAACCAGAAGTTCTGCTTGAGGCCGTAGTGCGTGCCGGTCGACGGCATGAACTGCCAGATGCCCGCGGCGCGGCTCGTCGACAACGCGACCGGGTTGAACGCGCTCTCGACCATCGGCAGCAGCGCGATCTCGAGGGGCATCCCTCGCTTCTGCACCTCGACCACGATGTAGTAGAGGTAGCGGCGGCTGCGGTCGATCATCCGCGCCACGTAGTCGGGACGTGACGAGTACCACTCCTCCCATTTCGTCACGTACGGGTCGTCGAGGTTGGCCATGCCGAACCCCAGCCGGATCCGCTCCCACAGGTCGTCGGCCGGCGGCGGCAACGGTTCCAGCTCGGCGCGGATCGACGACGGGAACGGTTCCAGCATGACGGCAGACAGCGGCCGGTCCACGCCGGCCGGCATCGGCTCCAGCGCCTGCGGGCCGAGGCTGACGGCGTCCGTGGGCGCGGTGTCGACGGCCGGCGTCGCGCAGCCGGCAAGCGCCGCCGCGACCAGGCAGCCGAGAAGAGTGAGCGGAGTGCGCAAGTCGGGGCGGCGGGTGGGGGCGAAGCGAACGGACGCGGTCAGAACGCGTTCTTCCACTCGCGCAGGACGGCAAAGGCGTCGACGGGAGAGGCGAGCCGGCGGCCCGCGCGGGCTTCGGCCGCCGCAAACACCTCGGGCACCGCGGCGCGCAGGAACGGATTGGTCGCGAGCTCGTCGGCGATCGTCGACGGCACGGTGGGCCGGCCGGCGTCACGCGTGGCCTTCGCCTGCCCGGCCCTCGCCACCAGCGCGGCGTTGCCGGGCTCCACCGCCAGCGCGAACCGGATGTTCGCGAGCGTGTACTCGTGGGCGCAGTACGCAAGCGTCGCCGCGGGCAGCGCGGCGAGCTTCGCCAGCGACGCGGCCATCTGTGCCGGCGTGCCTTCGAGCACGCGGCCGCAGCCGCACGCGAACAGCGTGTCGCCGACGAAGGCGATCGGCGTGCCGTCGCCGCCATCGGTGCCGGTGTAGACGATGTGGCCGGCGGTGTGCCCGGGCACGTCGAGCACGGCGAGATCGATGCCGATGCCGGGGACGGTGATCACGTCGCCTTCGACCAGTGCCCGGGTGCGACCCGGTATGTTCTCGTGCGCGGGCCCGAACACCGGCACGGGTGCGCGCGCGAGCAGCGCCGCGTTGCCGCCGACGTGGTCGGCGTGATGGTGGGTGTTGAGTATCGCCGCGAGCACGAGCCCTTCGCGGTCGAGGTAAGCCGCGACCGGCGCAGCGTCACCCGGATCGACGACGACCGCGTGACGGCCCTCGCGCAGCAGCCAGATGTAGTTGTCGGTGAAGGCGGGGATGGGGATAATCGCTGGCATGGACGCATCTTCCGGAGCGAGGGGTACGCTGTCAAATGGGCTCGCCGACTGGTTCGCGACCCCGCTCGGGCGCTACCTGCTCGAACGCGAGCAGGAGCAGTTCGACCGGACGGTGACCGACATCTTCGGCTTCCACGCCGTCCAGATCGGACTGCCATTGTGCCCGTTTCTCGCGCAGAGCCGGATTGCGACGCGCTGGACCGTCGACGCAGTGGGTCCGGCAAGCGTGCTGGCCGACCCGCAATGGCTGCCGTTTCCCGAGAATTCGCTCGACCTCGTCGTGCTTCCGCACGCGCTGGAGTTCGCCGAGGATCCGCACCAGCTGCTGCGCGAAGTCCATCGCAGCATCCGGCCCGAAGGGCAGGTGGTCATCGCCGGCTTCAACCCGTTCTCGCTGTTCGGCGCGCGGCGGTATTTCGGGCGCGGCGAGACGCCGCCGTGGACCGGCAGCTTCATCGCGCTCTACCGGCTGAAGGACTGGCTCGCGCTGCTCGGCTTCGACGTCACCGGCGGCAGCCTCGACTGCTACGTGCCGCCGTTCGCCCAGGAGAAGTGGCTGCGGCGCTGCGGCTTCTTCGAGCACACCGGCGACCGCTGGTGGCCGATCGCGGGCGGCGTGTACTTCCTCCGCGCAACCAAGAAGATCCTCGGCATGCGCGTGATCACGCCGGCCTGGGAGCGGCGCGGAGCCGCCATCGCGAGCGCGCCGCGCCAGGCGCGGGAGTGCATCGAATGAGCGCGCCGGGCCGCCCCGAGCGCGAACCGCTCCGCCTTGTATGCTGACCACAGCTCGCGATTCCGCAGCCCGGGTTGAGCGAACGCGAAACCCGGGTGGGCCGTGCCCGTTTGCGCCTCCCCCCGGGTTTCGCTGTCGCTCAACCCGGGCCACCCAGGACGACCAAGACCGCGAACCAGGCGGGGCCGCCCCCTTCGGGGGACGACGCGCAGCGCCAGGAGGGACCCCCGAATGAGCGACGACCCGGTCACTATCCACACGGATGGCGCGTGCAAGGGCAACCCGGGACCCGGCGGCTGGGGCGCGCTGCTCGAGTGGGGCGACCACGAGAAGGAACTCTTCGGCGGCGAGCCGCACACCACCAACAACCGGATGGAGCTGACGGCGGTCATCCGCGCGCTGGAGAGCCTGAAGCGCGGCTGCGAGGTCAATCTCTACACCGATTCGCAGTACGTGAAGAACGGCATCGAGACGTGGATCCACGGCTGGAAGAAGAACGGCTGGAAGACGAGCGACCGGAAGCCCGTCAAGAACGCAGAGCTATGGCGCGAGCTCGACGCGATCGCAGCCGCGCACCGGATCCGCTGGCACTGGGTGAAGGGCCACAACAACCACCCCGAGAACGAGCGCGCGGACGCGCTCGCCAATCGCGGCATCCCCAGCCCGTAACCCGCAACCCGTAGCCCGGCGTTGAGCGAACGCGAAACCCGGGTGGGCGTGGCAATGGCCGCGATTGCCCCGGGTTTCGCTGTCGCTCAACGCCGGGCTACACAATCGGGCCACACAACCGGGCCACAGGCCCCGGTTTACGGCACTTGCAGCCGCCGGCGGAATACCGCCATCTCCCTCTCCGCCTGCTTGTCGCCGCGGGAATGCGCCACAGCGATGCCCGCGTCGAACGCGACCGCCGCGGCAGCGGCGTCGCCGGCGGCGGCAAGCGCCTTGCCGTAGAGCTTCCAGGCCGCCGTGTAGTTGGCGTCCTGCGCCACGGCCTTTTCGAGGTGCACGACGGCGCGCGCGGCGTCGCCGGCTTTCAGGTACTCGTTGCCGAGCGAGAACCGCAGCAGCGCCCCGTCCCTGCCCGCGGCGAGCATCCTCTCGAAGCTCGCGAGCGCCGCGGAGGGCGCGCCGCCATCCATGCTATTTCTTGATCAGCTCGCCCGACTCGCAGCCGATCCTGCGCATCGGGTAGATGATGCTGCGCTCGGCGCCGTTGACCTTCCCTTCGACGGTCGCATACAGCCAGCCCTCGGTCCCCTGCCGGTAGGAGATCGTCTGCGGGAATTCCTGCGCCGGGTTGGCGAACGTGAAGATGGTGTCGGTCTTGTCGGTGGTGGCGCCGGTGTACCGGTACGCGATTTCCTTCGTGCCGGCGAGCGTGACGTAGTAGACGCCGTCGGCGCGGGGCTCCAGCCGCAGGTATTCGTAGCCCAGCGTCTTGTCGCCCATGACAATGTGGCTGGCCCCGACCATCAGGCCGCCGCGCGGCGGCAGCCAGTGCTCGCGGAATTCACGCTGGTTGACCGCGCCACGCCAGCAGCCCTCGAGCCAGGCGAAGGGCGCCAGCGGGTTGGCGGGCTCGGCAGCGGCGGCAGCGGGTGCCGCGGCAGCGGGCGCCGGCGGCGTTTGCGCCAGGACCGGCGCGGCGACGACCGCCGCACAGAGGCAGGCCGCCAGCGCGCCACGGAGCACGGGAGATGTCGTCATCGCCGATCCAGTGGTGGTCACTGAGGTGGTCACTGAGGTGGTCACGGAGGTGGTCACGGAGGATTTCACCGAGGGGTTCACTGCGGCCGCGCGAGCGGCAGGTTGAGCAGCAGGTTCTGGGGTTTCAGCCGGAGCCGATTGTCTCGGTCCATCGCCATCGCGAGACAGACCGGACGGCCAGCGATGGCAGGGCGCATCGCGGCCGGGTTCGCGAACGTGAGCTCGAACAGGCAGAGCAGCCGCCCCATCCGCGCCTCGTCGACGTCGATGCGATTATACAGGTCGTTCAGGAGCGCACTCGCCTCGGCGTCGAGCCCGGCGTGCCACACCCAGCGCGCGTCGTCGATCTCGCGCCGGGGGACGATCGCGACCTCGACGGCGAGAAAGTGCGCGATCCACTGCTCCAGCACGCGGCACAACGCGGCCAGCGCCGGCTGCCCGCGATTGATGCTGACCGCGAGGTCGAAGCGCTCACCGCGCTCCCAGTAGATGCCGGCGTTGGCGGCATCGAGCACGTCGAAGTCCGCACTGCGGACCGGCGTCTGGTTCTGCTTCAGCAGCTCGCCCAGGCTGCCGAAATTACCGGTCGTGGCATGCCGCTCGATCATCTGGTCGTCGGCCGCCATCACGCCGCCGTCGGCGACCAGCGCGATCTTCTGCGGACGGAAGAGCATCTCGGCGGCGCGCGCCTGCAGCGGGTCGGCGGCCGCGCCCAGGATGTGGCGCAGCAGGATCTGCGTGAGCTCGCCGACGAACAGCGGGGGCACGTCGACGCCGTCGCGGAACAGCGCGACGTACGCGGCCTCGATCGACGGCGCCGCGGCAAGGCGCGCACGGAACCGAAGCCAGACGCCATAGTTCTCGCGCGCGTCCGCGTCGGCGATTCCCGCCAGCGCGGCGGCGTCGACCTCGCCGCGCGGCGCGTTGACCAGCCGGTCGTGCAGCGCGAGTTCGGCCGCGCACGACTCCGCGATGGGCGCCAGCTCCGGCCGCAGCAGCGAGTGGCGCAGGAAATCGTCGGTCAGCGTGAGCCGGTTGTCGGCACCGACGGCAAGCAGCCGGTAAGCGCAGGACGGCCAGAAATCCGGCATGGGTCGCAATCGATGCGGGGCGGCGCGGAGCGGCGGCAGGCGGCACCCGCCTGCGCGGGCAGCCCGTGAGGCAAGCCGGTCATGCGTCAGCCCCCGAGCATCGCCTTCTTGAGATCGGCCTGGACCGGCTTGTCGCCGAGCCAGACCCGGGTCAGCGCCTTGTTGAAAGCAGCGCCCGGGATCGTGCCGCGGGCCTCGCCATTGAAGCCGATCCGCGTGCCGTCGTCGACGAAGTCCAGCGTCACGATGTCCTTTTCCTTCACTTCCTTGAAGCCCTTCATGATCGTCACGAGCTGGTCGGTCTGCGCCTTGACGGCGGCCATCTCGGCGGCGCTGTTGTTGTCGTTGAGACCGTCGATCAGCGCTCCGACCAGTTCGTCGGCCGTAAGGTTCCGCAGCAGGTTCAACTGGATCCGGCGCGGTCCCGCGGCCAGCACGGCGGCGGGATCTCCCGCCTTCGCCGGCACGTAGAGGCTCGCGACGTAGACCTTGAACACGACCTTGGTGCGGATGCCCGCGCCGTTGAGGACGAGGTCCTTGCCGCCGACGCTTGCCTTGTCGTCGAGCTTGACGCCGCCGACTTCCGCG
Source organism: Bordetella parapertussis (assembly GCA_943331295.2). GTDB lineage: Bacteria > Pseudomonadota > Gammaproteobacteria > Burkholderiales > Casimicrobiaceae > CAIWHR01. Next base: position 67,061 of record CALQLA020000006.1, read on the forward strand.
GCGAAGGCCGTTGCGCTGAAACACAACACGAGCATGAAGCGGATGAGTCCTTGCATCGTCGTCTCCTCGAGTTGCCGGCGGCGGCACGGGGACGCTTGCCCCCGGTCACGCCGGCGATCGCCGGTCGCGCAGCGCGCGAACGGCACGACGCCGCGGCGTGTGCGGCAACCGCCGCGCGCGCGACGCCCGAAAAAAACGCGGCCGGGTCGCCTCGGCCGCGCGTTGCTGCGGGTGTTCCCGACCGGTCAGAACGAGTACGTCGCCTGCGCCGACAGGATCGTCACCGAGTTGCTGTAGTTGCCCTTGATGAGGCCGTTGGCGGCGGCATTACCGTCGGCCTGATTGATGCTCGGATCCTTGACGAAGATGTACGCGAAGCCGGCGTCGAACTTCAGCGCCGGCGAGTACTTGTACTGGGCGCCGAGGGTGACCCAGGTGCGGTCGTTGTCCGGCAGCCGCGGCGTCAGGTCCTGCGCGTTGACCGGCGACTGGTCCCAGGCGAGGCCGCCGCGGAACATCCACTTGTCGTCCATCCGGTAGTTCGTGCCGATCGAGACGCGCCAGGCGTCCTTGAAGTTTTCCGGCGTGTTGCTGAGGACGGCGCCGGTGGTGCGGACGAACTTCAGCTCCGGGAGGCTCGACCAGCCCGTGAACTGGACGTCGCCCATGACGTCCCACTTGTCGTTGAGGCGGCTGAACAACGACACGTTGGCGATCGCGGGCACCTCGATGCTGGCCGTGACGCCGCCGCTCGCCAGCACCTGGTTGACGTTGGCCGCCAGCAGGCCGACGACGGGCGCCAGCGCCGGCGGAACCGTCGACGGAATGGCGGGGTAGCTGAAGTCCACGTTGCCGGTGACGTTGTACTTGATGCTCGAACGCCACTGCGCGCCGATCCGCGTGTCCTTGCTGATGTCCCACAGCACGCCGACGTTCCAGCCCCAGGCGTAGTCGTCGCCGGTGATGTTGGCGTTCGCGTCGAGACCTCCGGTGGAGGCGATGATCGCCGGCACGGTGGCCGGCGGGATGAGGCCGCCCGCCGCCGCCTGCCCGGCCGCCTGCGCCAGCGCCGCCGAGTAGTTGACGTTCTTGGTGAACGTGGCCTTGATCTGCTGGTAGTTGGCGCCGGCGCCGACGGCGAAGCTGTCGTTGATCTTCCACGACAGCGCCGGGTTGATGTTCATCGTCTTGACGTCGGACTTCAGCGCCTGGTAGCGGCCGAGCCAGCCGTCGTCGTACTCGGTGACGAGGCCGAACGGCGCGTTGAGGCCGAGGCCGAACGTCCATTCCTTGTTGATCGGCACCACGAGGTACATGTTGGGCACCGCGGCCCAGTTGCCGGCGTCGCCGCCGTCGCCGCCCAGCGGCTGGTTGAAGGCCGCGACCGATCCGTTGTTGTTCAGCTTGGCCGACGGTCCGATGAAGTTGATCGCCGCCACGACCTGGTTGGTGCCGATCTTCGACATGCCCGCGACGTTGGTCCAGACAGTGCCGGCATCCTCGGCGGCGGCTGCGCCGCCGGCGTAGGCGTTGCCGAGCCCGCTGCCGGAGTTTTCCTGGAGCGCGAACGCCGCGCCGAATGCGTGGCCGGCGCCCAGCGCCAGCACCAGGCCTGCGACAGCGCCGGCGATCCGGGTGCGATGAAATTGGGTGGTCATGACAGCTCTCTCCTTGTGGTGAGTGCGGCGCGTCTGCAACGACTGCGGGGCGCCATTCTGGGGATATCGCGCCGCGCCCGTCGGTACGGCAGGCGCGGCAGCGTTCAGGTATCGCCGATTCTCGTGCAAACCACTATACACCCGCCCTCCGGCCCCGGTTGCGGCCGCTTGAAGCCATGCCGGGCAATTGCCGCCGGCTGTTGCAATTGCGCACGTCGCGCCCCGCCCCCGCTACACCTCGGGCGGCAGCGCCCGCGGCCGGCGGTCGGGCCCGACCGCGACGTAGGTCAGGCTCGCCTCGGTCACCTTGACGCAGATCAACTCGTCCGGATTGCGCTGCGCGTAGACCTCGACGCCGATGGTGACCGACGTCGTGCCGACCCGCAGGATCTCCGTATAGAAGCTTACGATGTCGCCGACCATCACCGGCTGCTTGAACACGAAGGAATTCACGGCGACCGTTGCCACGCGGCCGCGGGCGCGCCGCGACGCCGGCACGCCGCCGGCGATGTCGACCTGCGACATCACCCAGCCGCCGAAGATGTCGCCGTGCTGGTTGGCGTCGGCCGGCATCGGCACGACGCGCAGCGTCGGCTCCTTCGCGGGCAGCGGCGTGTTCCGGTCGGGCATCGGGCGGGTCCCCTTCGCGTGGCGCGCGCGGTCGCGCGCCTACGACGCGGCCTTCTTCTCGTCGCGCAACTCGCGCCGGAGGATCTTGCCGACGTTGGTCTTCGGCAGGTCGGCGCGGAACTCGACCTCGGACGGCACCTTGTAGCCCGTCAGGTGCTCGCGGCAGTGCTCCAGCACCTGCGCCGCGGTCAGCCGCTCGTCCTTCTTGACAACGAAGAGCTTCACCGCCTCGCCGGACTTCTTGTTCGGGACCCCGACGGCGGCCGACTCCAGCACGGCCGGGTGCATCGCGACCACCGCCTCGATCTCGTTCGGGTACACGTTGAAGCCCGAGACCAGGATCATGTCCTTCTTGCGGTCGACGATCTTGACGAGGCCCTGGTGGTCCATCACGCCGATGTCGCCGGTGGCGAACCAGCCGTCACGGTCCAGCACCTTGGCCGTTTCCTCCGGGTGCTGCCAGTAGCCGGCCATCACCTGCGGGCCGCGGATGCAGATCTCGCCGCGGTGACCGAGCGCCACCTCCTTGCCGTCGTCGTCGCGCAGCATGATCTCGGTCGACGGGATCGGCAGCCCGATCGACCCGTTGTACTTCGGCAGGTCGAGCGGGTTGATCGTCGCCGCCGGCGACGTCTCGGTGAGCCCGTAGGCCTCGATCAGCGGCGTGCGGGTGATGAGCTCCCACTTCTCGGCGACGGCCTCCTGGACCGCCATGCCGCCGCCCAGCGTCAGGCGCAGCGACGAGAAGTCGAGCTTGCCGAACTCGGCGTTGTTGACGAGCGCGTTGAACAGCGTGTTGACGCCGGTGAACGCCGTGAACTTGTACTTCGACATCTCCTTGACGAGCCCCGGGATGTCGCGCGGATTGGGGATCAGCACGTTCTCGGCGCCCAGCGTCATGAACGTGAGGCAGTTCGCCGTCAGCGAGAAGATGTGATAGAGCGGCAGCGGCGTGATGATCACCTCGCGGTGATCGGGGTCGAGGAACGGCTTCACCCACGCCCGAGCCTGCATCAGGTTGGCGACGATGTTCCGGTGCAGCAGCATCGCGCCCTTGGCGACGCCGGTGGTGCCGCCCGTGTACTGGAGGAACGCGATGTCGTCGTGCCCCAGCGGCACGCGTTCCAGCGTGTGCTTGCGGCCCTCTCCCAGCACCGCGGAGAACTTCACCGCGCCGGGGATCGACCACGCCGGGATCATCTTCTTCACGTGGCGCAGCACGAGGTCGACGGCGATGCCCTTGAAGCCCAGCATCTCGCCGATGCTGGTGACGATGGTCTGCCGGACGGAGGACTTCGGCAGCACCTCCTGCACCGTGTGGGCGAAGTTCTCGACGACGACGATGACCTCGGCGCCCGAATCCTTCAGCTGGTGCAGGAGCTCACGCGGCGTGTAGAGCGGATTGACGTTGACCACCGTGCAGCCGGCGCGCAGCGCGCCGAACACGCAGATCGGGTATTGCAGGATGTTGGGCATCATCAGCGCGACGCGCGTGCCCTTCCTGCAGTCGATGCTCTGCAGGTACGCGCCGAACGCCTCCGACAGCAGGTCGAGCTCGGCGAAGGTGATCGACTTGCCCATGCACGTGTACGCCGGTCGCGCGGAATAGGCGCCGACGCTCTCCTCGAACACGTCGCGCACCGAGGCGTACTGGTTGACGTCGATTTCGGCCGGGACGCCCTTCGGATAATGCTTGAGCCAGATCTTTTCCACGCCTCTCCTCCTGCTCCGCACCGCGTTGCGCCGCTGCCGCAGTCGACGCCGCCGGCAGCGGCCCTGGTCTGGTCTGGCCGCCGTCGTCCCGCCCGGTCGAGCGGACGCCGTTCTTGCTGTCGATACGGCCGGATTCTACGCCAGAGCGGGGCCGCCGTGCTGCCCCGCCGCGTAGTGCAGCGGACCCCCGGTGAACGGCGCGAACCCGGTGCCGAAGATCGCGCCGGCGTCGACCAGGTCGGCGTCGGCGACGATGCCCTGCGCCAGCGCCGCCCGGGCTTCGGCGACCAGCGGCGCGATCAGCCGGTCGGCAAGCCCCGCGGGAACGGTCCCGGCCGGTTTCTTCGCCGGCTTGCCGGCCGTCCAGTCGTAGAAACCGCGCCCGGACTTGCGTCCGAGGTGCCCCGCCGCGATCAGTTCGGCGACCTTTGCCGAAGGCGGCATGCCGGGCGCGAGCATGCGGCCCACCGCGACGCAGATGTCGAGGCCCACGGTATCCGCGAGCTCGATCGGGCCCATCGGCATGCCGAAGGCGAGTGCCGCCTCGTCGATCGCCTCCGGCGCAATACCCTCGTCGATGCAGCGCATCGCCGCGCCGAGATAGGGCGCCAGCACGCGGTTGACGAGGAAGCCCGGCGCGCTCTTCACGGGCAGCGGCAGCTTGTCGATCTGCCGGACGAACGCCGCGGCGCGCGGCACCAGCGCCGGCGCCGTCGCCTGCCCGAGCACGATCTCGACCAGCATCATCTTCGGCACCGGGTTGAAGAAGTGGAGCCCGATCAGCCGGCTGCCGTCCTGCATCGCCGTCGCGATGTCCTCGAGCGGGATGCTCGACGTGTTGGTGGCGATGATCGCATCGGGCCGCGCACGCGCCTCGACCGCGGCGAACAGCGCCCGCTTCGCCTCCAGGTTCTCGAAGATCGCCTCGATGATCACGTCGGCGCGGGCGACGCCGTCGCCGGCGACGTCGGGCAGCAGCCGGTCGATCGCGTCGCGGACGCGGCGGGGATCCTTGAGCCGCGACGCGAACAGCGCCGCCGCGCGGCCGATCGCCGGGGCGAGGCGGCCGGCGTCCTGGTCCTGCAGCGTGACCGTGAGGCCGCGCAGCGCGCACCATGCCGCGATGTCGCCGCCCATCGTGCCGGCGCCGACGACGTGCACGTGCCGCGCCTTGAATTCACCGTCCTTGCCGAGGCCCTTCAGGCGCTCCTGCAGGCCGAAGACCCGGATCAGGTTGGCCGCGGTCGGCGTCTTCAGCAGCGACGGGATCGACGCCGGATCGGACGCCGGCGCGTCGAGCGCGTTGCCGTCGTGCTTGACCCACAGCTCGAGGATCGCGTACGGCGCCGGATAGTGCTCGCGTCGCGCGCGCTCTCCCACCTGCTTCCTCGCCTGCGCCGCGATGAACGGGCGGACCAGGGGGTTCAGCGTCAGCGACAGCGGGAAGGGGAGCGCCCTCGGCGCGCGCTTCTCGGCGAGCAGCCCGCGCGCCGCGTTCTCCATCACGCGCGGCGGCACGCATTCGTCGGCGAGGCCGAGGCGCTTGGCGCGCCGCGCGTCGATCGTCTTGCCCGTGAGCAGCAGGTCGAACGCCGCCGGCGCGCCGACGAGCCGCGGCAGGCGGCGGATGCCGCCCCAGCCCGGGACGATGCCCAGCATCACCTCCGGCAGGCCGAGGCGCGTGCCGGGCTCGTCGACGACCACCCGGTAGCGGCAGGCGAGCGCCAGCTCGAGCCCGCCGCCCAGGCAGAAGCCGCGGATCAGCGCGAGCGTCGGATAGGGCACGGCGGCGAGGCGGGCGAAGCTGTCCCAGCCGCGCCGGACGATGGCGATCGCGCCCGCCTCGTCGGTCACGGTGCGGAACTCGTCGACGTCGGCGCCGGCGATGAAGCCGCCGGCCTTGCCCGAGGCGATGATGAGCCCCTTCGGCGGATCGGCGTCGAGTGTCGCCAGCGCCTCGTTCAGCTCGGCCAGCGCTTCGGCCGACAGCGTGTTCGCCATGGCGCCGGCCTTGTCGAACGTGAGTCGGGCGAGGCCGTCGGCGTCGCGGGTGAGCGTCCAGTGTCGCATGGTGATTCCTTTGGTTCGCTGTGCTTGTGGGGCCGCACTCTCCAGGCGCCGTAGCCCGGGTTGGGGTCGGTCATATCCGTTCGACCAGCATCGCGCCGCCCTGGCCGCCGCCGATGCAGATCGTCGCGATGCCGCGTCGACCGCCGGTGCGCTCCAGCACGTTGAGCACGTGCAGCACGATCCGCGCGCCAGACGCCCCGACCGGATGCCCGAGCGCGATTGCGCCGCCGTCGACGTTCAGCTTCGATTCGTCGAGCTTTCCCAGCGCGCCGGGGAGGCCGAGCTCGGTGCGGCAATAGCCGTCGTCGTTCCACGCCCGAAGGCACGCGATCACCTGCGCAGCGAACGCCTCGTTGATTTCCCAGGCGTCGAGGTCGTTCAAGCCGAGGCCCTGTCGCTGCAGGATCGGCGTCGCCGCGTGCACCGGGCCCAGCCCCATCTGCGACGGGTCGAGGCCCGCCCATTCGGAATCGACGATGCGGCCTTTCGGCGTCAGCCCGTGCTGCTCGACCGCCCGCTCGGACGCGAGCACGAGCCACGCGGCGCCATCGGTGATCTGCGAGCTGTTGCCGGCGGTCACGTTGCCGTACTTGCGGTCGAAGAACGGCCGCAGCTTGGCGAGGTTCGCGGCGGTCGAGTCGGCGCGCATCCCGTCGTCGGCCGCGTAGACCTTGCCCTTGCGGTCGAACAGCGGCGCGACCTCGCCATAGTGGCCCGCTGCCTGCGCCGCGATCACGCGCTCGTGGCTGCGCGCCGAAAAGGCATCCATCTCGGCGCGCGTGATGCCGAAGCGATAGGCGAGGTTCTCCGCGGTCTGGCCCATCAGCAGCCCCACGATCGGGTCGGTGAGCCCCTTCATCAGGCCGATCACCGGGGCGAGGAAGCCCGGCCGGAAGCGCGCCACCAGCGCGGCACGCTGTCCCAGCGACTTCGCCGCATACCAGTTCGACAGCCACAGCACCATGGCGTCGGAGAACAAGAGCGGCGCGCGCGACAGCGCGTCGACGCCACCGGCCAGCACGAGGTCGGAGCGCCCGGCCCGGATGTTGTTGATCCCGGAATCGAGCGCCTGCATTCCCGACGCGCAATTGCGCATCACCGTCCAGCCGGGAACCTTGAGGCCGCAGCCCATCCGCAGCGCCACGACGCGGCCGATGTTCACCTCGTCGGGCGACGGCGCGGCGCAGCCCAGGATCACTTCGTCGAGGTCGGTCGGCAGGAAGCGCTGCCGGACGAGCAGCGCCGACCCCGCGGCGGTTGCAAGGTCGGAGGCGGCGAATGGTCCCGGCCGGTTGCGCGACTTGAGGAACGGCGTTCGCGCGCCGTCGATGATGTAGATCGGTTCGGTCGTTGACATGATCAGCCCGGTTGGCGCGGGGAGGCGCCGGCGCGAAAGGCACGGCGGATCCCCGCGATGGAACGGCGGCGCCTTAAGCCGCCGCCTTGTGCATCCGCGGACGCGGCGCGGCGGCGACGCCGGCTTCATTGGCGGGACCGGAGGACTGCAGCGCGGACGCGCCGAAGTCCTGCGGGAAATCGTCGACCCGGATCACGCGCGCGGTGAGGTCGCGCGCCGCGAGGAGCAGCGTGCCTTCGCCGGCATCGATGACGCCCGCCGCCTCGGCGCGCGCCACCAGCACTTCGAGCGCGCTGCCGGGAGGCAGCTTCGCGTCGAGGCGGCCGGCCCGCGCCGCGGTGCGGATGCGCGCCTCGATCGGCTCGGCGGCGATCGTCGCGGCCAGTGCCCGCTCGATCAGCGCGACGCCCTCGTCGTCCGGCCGGCCCATGTACATGCCGGCGGTCAGCCGGTCGCGCGTGGCCGACGGCTCGATCAGCAGGCGCGCGATGCGGTGGCCGAGGCTGTCGGAAGGCACGGCGTGCGGGCGGCCGAGCGGGAAGACGATGCGGCGCAGCAGGAACGCGAGCGGCCGGTTCGGGAAATTCCCGATCACGCCGTCGAACGCCTCCTGCGCCTTGTGCAGCGCGTCCTGCAGCGCCCAGTTCAGCAGCGGGAGGTCGGCGTGCTGCCGGCCCTCGGCCTCGAAGCGCTTCAGCGTCGCCGACGACAGGTACAGCAGCGACAGCACGTCGCCCAGCCGCGCGGACAGCTTTTCCTTGCGCTTCAGCGCGCCGCCCAGTACCGCCATCGCCAGGTCGGAGGCGAAGGCCAGCGCCGCGGACAGGCGCGTCAGCTGCTGGTAATAGCGCCGCGCCTCGGGCGCGGCCTCCGCCGGCACGTTCACGAAGCGCGAGCCGGTGAGTCCCATCACCAGCGCGCGGGCCATGTTGGCCAGCGTGAAGCGCAGGTGGCCGAACAGCGCCTCGTCGAAGCGGACGAGCGCGGTCGCGTGATCGGGCTCCTGCGCCGCGTGCATCTCGCGCAGCACGTACGGGTGGCACCGGATCGCCCCCTGACCGTACACGATCAGGCTGCGGGTCAGGATGTTGGCTCCCTCGACGGTGATCGACACCGGCGCTCCCATGTAGGCGGCGCCGATGAAGTTGGCGGGCCCCATGCAGATGCCCTTGCCGCCGACGATGTCCATCCCGTCGGTGACGACCTGCCGGCCGCGCTCGGTGAGATGCAGCTTGGCGATTCCCGACAGCACCGCGGGCTTCTCGCCCAGGTCGACGGCGGCGGCCGTGAGCGCGCCGGTCGCGTCCATCATGTAGAGGTTGCCGCCGATCCGCGTCAGCGCCTCCTCGATGCCCTCGAAGCGGCCGATCGGCGTCTTGAACTGCGCGCGCACGCGCGCATAGCCGCCCACTGCGCGGGCGACCAGCTTCGCCATGCCGATCGACGACGACGGCAGAGAGATGCCGCGGCCGGCGGCGAGGCACTCCATCAGCATGCGCCAGCCTCGGCCCAGCATCGGCTGGCCGCCGATCACCCAATCCATCGGCACGAACACGTCGTTGCCGGAGTTCGGGCCGTTCTGGAACACCGCGTTCATCGGCTTGTGGCGCCGGCCGATCACGACCCCCGGGTGCGACGTGGGAATCAGCGCGCAGGTGATGCCGAGGTCTTCCTTGTCGCCGACGAGATGGTCGGGGTCGTACGCGCGGAAGGCGAGGCCCAGCAGCGTGGCGATGGGGCCGAGCGTGATGTAGCGCTTGTCCCAGGTGAGCCGCAGGCCGAGCACCTTGCGGCCTTCGTGCTCGCCCCAGCAGATGATCCCGAAGTCGGGGATCGACGCCGCGTCGGAGCCGGCGGACGGGCTCGTCAGCGCGAAGCAGGGCAGCTCGATGCCCTTGGCGAGGCGCGGCAGGTAGTGGCGCTTCTGCGCGTCGGTGCCGTAATGCGCGAGGAGTTCGCCGGGTCCGAGCGAGTTCGGGACCATCACCGACACCGCCACGGCGGACGAATGCGTCGACAGCTTGATCATCACCCGTGAGTGGGCGTAGGCGGAGAAGCCCTTGCCGCCGTACTCCTTCGGGATGCCGAGGCCGAGGAAGCCCCGGTCCTTGATGAACTGCCAGACCGCCGGCGGCAGGTCGCCGTGGACGTGCGTGGTCTCCCACTCGGTGACCATCCCGCACAGCTCCTCGACGTCGTGGTCGAGGAACTGCTGCTCTTCCGGCGTCAGCGCGGGCGTGGCCACCGCGAGGAGCTTCTTCCAGTCCGGCTTGCCGGAGAACAGCTCGCCGTCCCACCACACGGTGCCGGCCTCGATCGCTTCGCGCTCGGTCTGCGACATCGGCGGCAGCACCTTGCGGAACGCGTTGAGGATGCCCTCGGTGACCAGGCTGCGGCGCAGCGACGGGATGTTGAGCGGAATGGCGAGCAGCACGAAAGCGCCGGTCAGACCGAGCGCCAACCAGGGCGGCAGCAGGCCCCCGGTCCAGGCGACGGCCAGCGCGACCGCGATGGCGGCGGTCCACATGCGGCCGGCGGCATTGACGTAGGCCAGGCCGACTGCGGCGGCGAGGACGGCGACGAACCAGAGGAGTGTGAGCATCGGCGGCACCTGTAGGCAGGACGGAGGGAAAAGGGAGCTCGAGGAAGCCGGGACGCGCTAGGCCGGGGTCGCCGGCGCGGCGGGGCCGGTGCCGGGAAGGTCGGCAAGGGGCGCGGTCAGGCCGGCCAGCAGGAACGGTGCCAGGCGCTGCAGCAGCCGTTCGTCGTCGGCGTGGTCGTCGGGGTTCAGTGCCTCGATCAGCTTTAGCACGTCGGTACCGGCGAGCGTGTAGGACAGGGCGCCCATGATGAAATGCAGCCGCCACGAGAGCTCGCGCTTGGGCAGGTCGGGCAGCGCGCGGCCGAACGCAGCCTTGAAGCGCGCGATCATCACCGCGTACTGGTCGGACAGGAACTGCCGGATGAACGGCGCCGGGTCGGCGTAGGCGCGGCCGAGAAGGCGCAGGAAATTGGCCCCCCCGCGCTCGGGGTCGCGGGCGAGCTTCAGCGCGGGGATCAGCATCGCGGAGAGGATTCGCGCGCAGGGGACGGAGTCCGGCGCCGAGCCGGCCTCGAACGCGGTGAGAAGGTCGACGCGCTCCTGGTTCATCGGATCGAGCCGTCGCGTCAGCACGGACTGGAAGAGCTCTTCCTTGCTGCCGAAGTGGTAGTTGACGGCGGCGAGGTTGACGTCGGCTGCGGCCGTGATCGCGCGCAGCGATGTCGCCTCGAACCCGTGCTCCATGAACAGCGCCTCGGCGGCGTCGAGGAGCTTGTCCTTTGTCACCGCCGTACCGCGAGCGGCTCCCAACGAAATCACTTTTCCGGTCATCGTCGCATGGCCTTTGGTGGATGGCGGCAGACCGCCGTACCGGACGCGCAAGCTGTCGCGCCGGCAATAAAATCAAACGTTCGTTTTAATGTTACGTTCGTATGATCGTAGCTGTCAACGCTGTCGCGCTTCGGTATCCATCGGCCGCTTTGCAGAAGCAGGCATCGTAAGATGCCGCTTGAGTGCGAGTGCTTACTGGGGCCACTGTGCCTGACCGCTGGACGCCCTTCCCGTCAGCCCCGGGCGCGACGCCAATACCCGTAATCCTACCGGGGGCATCAGCCGACGGCGACCGCTGGCATCGGGCCGGAACCTGGCTGGTATTGCGCCTGTTGTGGGCAAGGTTGCGGTAGGTCGACGACACGTCGCGTGCCATCGCCTGGACGTCGTCGGCCGAAGGCTTGAACAAGACCGGCGCATGCGCGCCCGAAATGAAGAAAACTGTCCGGAGTTCAATGATATGCATGAAACCAACAACGCCTGTGCCGCCACTTCCAGACCGGTAACGGCGCTTCCCTGGGTCGCGGCGCTGGTCGAACGCATCGCGCGCCGGCTCGTGGCGCCTGTCGCGGTGGCGGCGCTTCTCGCCGTCGGTGGCGTTGCCCAGGCCGGGGGCGCGGACCCGGACCTCCCGGGGAATGCCGCCGTCAGCGAAACCATCAAGGCGGGCGCGCTGGTCATCCCGATGGACAACGTGAAGCAGGGAACGCCGGCGCCATTCAACCTCAAGGCCTACGGCTTGGTCATGAAGCTGCTCTGGAACGGAATTCCGGTGAAGTGGGCGATCAAGGACGGGAAAGCCAAGGACGGCATCGACTTCAGCGCGAACGCCTCGAAGGTGCTGCCCGGCATCGTGGCCGCGGCGAACCTCGACTTCTCCGGCGGACCGTTCGTCGTGACCGAGGACTACGCGATCGCCGCCAAGGCGCTCGCCACGACCTTCGGCGGCAGCGTCGCCGTCTACCAGACGACCGCGGACGTCACCGTCGACATCCGCTACACGCTGCGGTCGAAGCCGTTCGCCGAAATCAGCGACCAGACGTCGTCGGTCCATACCCAGATCATGGCGCTGGCGGGCATTCCCGGTCCCGTCGGCTGCGACCCGGCGAATCCGTCGATCGCCACGTGCCAGTGCGCGCCCGGCACCGCCTGCAACTGGATAGTGCAGAAGCCGACGCTCCTCGACGCCAACTCCTGCACCACGATCCATCTCGAGCCCCACCGCTCCACGACCGAAACCAACCCCGCCACGCTCGGCCCCAGCCGTACCGCGGTCAGCGCCTTCATCGCCAGCGGCGGCAACTTCCTGGCGCAGTGCCAGGCCGTGTCCGCGTTCGAGAAGCTGCAGGCGTCGCCGGCGGTCACCGGCACCTACCTCACGTCGACGGGCCTGCTGATCTCGAACAACGCGCAGGTGCTGACGTACCCGCACCCGGAACTCGCCTACGACCAGTTCGACGGGGCGCTGAACCCCGACACCGGCGGGTCGGAGCAGGACTTCACCGAGCAGGCCGGCGTGTTCAAGAACAACGGCCACGTCGACGCGGCCGACCCGACCGCGATCAGCGGCAAGAACTACTGGGCCGCCGGCTCCGGCAAGGTGCTGGCCGGGTTAAGCTCGGGCGGCAATGTGTTCTACCTCGGCGGCCACGGCCACGACTACGGCACGACGACGAAGGGGGGTCTTCAGCTGCGCGTCGGTCGGCGACTGCAACGGCATGCGGATGGTGCTCAACGCGATGCTCGTGCCCACCACGCGGCCGGCCGCCTGCGGGTTCGACGTTGCGCCGCACGTGACGCTGAGCAAGATCGGGCCGGCCACCGTCGCCCCGAGCGGCAGCATGACCTACACGATCAACCTGGGGAACAGCGGCACCTCGGCCACCGGCACGACGCTCGTCATCGCCGACCAACTGCCGGCCGGTGTGTCCGCCACGGCCGTCACGGCAGGCACCAATGTCGCGGCGGTCGATTGCGGGACGATGCCCAGCGCCACGGGCGCGCTGCTCGCCTGCACGGTCACGCTGACCGCGCCGATGGCGGTGAGCTCGCCGAACGGCACCTCGAAGTTCACGATCACCGCCACGGCGCCCGCCAGCGGCAGCATCACCAACTACGCCTCCGCCGCGCCGCTCGGCACCGGCACGCCGCCGACCCCGGGACCCGCCTGCGTGACCGACAACTGCGGCAACGCGCCGACGACGATCACCGAAGCCACGTCGCCGAACGTGACGCTGGTCAAGCTGGCGCCGGCGACGGTGCTCACGGGCGCGAGCTGCAACTACACCATCGCGCTCGGCAACAACGGCAGCGCCACGACCGGGACCACGATCAACGTGAAGGACCTGCTGCCGACCGGCGTGATCGCCACCGCGGTGTCCAACGGCACCAACGTCTCCGGCTTGAGCTGCGGATCGCTGCCCGTCACCGGCGACGGCTTCGCGACGCTCGACTGCGTCGTGACGCTCGGCACGGGCATGGTCGCAGGCGCGATCAACGGCACGTCGACGTTCACGATCACCGCGACGGCGCCTGCCGGCACCGGCGACATCACCAACTACGCAGCGGCCAGCCCGCCGGGCGACGGCACGCCGCCGACCCCCGGCCCGAACTGCACCCCGGCGGACAGCTGCGGCAACGTCGCGACGTCGATCACCGAACCGCCGCCGCCGGTGACGCAGATTCCGACACTGCGCGACGCCATGCTCGCGGCGCTGATGCTGCTGCTGGCCGGTGCCGGCATGTACGCGGCGCGCCGCGCGCGGTCGGCGCGACGGTCCTAGCGCGTCCCGGCGACCGGAAAGCCCGGGGGCGCGTTCCCGGGGAGAGCCTCTCTCCCCTGGAACGCGCCCCCTTTTTTCGTCTGCGGTGCTACGGCGGCGCCGCCCCCGGCCGCGCCGGCTCCGCTCAGCGCTTCTTCACTTCCTGCCGGAACTTGTGCAGCAGCGGCTCGGTGTAGCCCGAGGGCTGCGCGCGGCCCTCGAACACCAGCGCCATCGCCGCCTTGAACGCGAGCGACGCATCGTAATCCGGCGCCATCGGGCGATACGCGGGATCGCCGGCGTTCTGGCCGTCGACAACCGCAGCCATCCGGCGAAATGTCTCCCGCACCTGCTCGGGCGAGACGACCTTGTGCAGCAGCCAGTTGGCGATGTGCTGGCTGGAAATCCGCAGCGTGGCGCGGTCTTCCATCAGCCCGACGTCGTTGATGTCGGGCACCTTCGAGCAGCCGACGCCCTGGTCGACCCAGCGCACGACGTAGCCCAGGATGCCCTGCACGTTGTTGTCGACCTCGCGCCGGATTTCGTCGGCCGACCACCCGGCCTTCGCGACGACGGGAACGGTGAGGAGACCCGTCATCAGTTCGTCCTGCACGTCGGCGAGCCTCACCTTCTCCAGCTCCACCTGCACGGCCTGCACGTCGACGGCGTGATAGTGCAGCGCGTGCAGCGTCGCCGCGGTCGGCGACGGGACCCACGCGGTGTTGGCGCCGGCCTTCGGGTGCGCGATCTTCTGCTCCATCATCGCCGCCATCAGGTCGGGCATCGCCCACATCCCCTTGCCGATCTGGGCCCGGCCGCGCAGTCCCGCGGCGAGGCCGATCAGCACGTTGCTCTTCTCGTACGCGGCGATCCAGGCCGAGGCCTTCATGTCGCCCTTGCGGATCATCGGGCCCGCTTCCATCGCCGTGTGCATCTCGTCGCCGGTGCGGTCGAGGAAGCCCGTGTTGATGAAGGCTACCCGCGCGGGGGTGGCCGCGAGGCAGGCCATCAGGTTGACGCTGGTGCGCCGCTCCTCGTCCATGATGCCGAGCTTCACCGTGTTGCGCGGCAGCGCGAGCAGTTCCTCGACGCGGCCGAACAGCTCGTCGGCGAACACGGTTTCCGCCGGGCCGTGCATCTTCGGCTTGACGATGTAGATCGAGCCGGTGCGCGAGTTCTTGCGCAGCGCGCGGTCGTGCAGCGCGACGAGGCAGGTGACCACGGCGTCGAGGATGCCTTCGGGTATCTCGTGGCCGTGGCGGTCGACGATCGCCGGGTTCGTCATCAGGTGGCCGACGTTGCGCACGAACATCAGCGAGCGACCGTGCAGCGCCAGCGTGCCGCCGTCGCCGGTGGTGTACTCGCGGTCGGGATTCAGGCGGCGCGTGAACGTCTTGCCGCCCTTCGTCACCTCCTCGGTCAGGCTGCCCTGCATCAGGCCCAGCCAGTTGCGGTAGATCTGCACCTTGTCGTCGGCGTCGACGGCGGCAACGGAATCCTCGCAGTCCATGATCGTCGTCAGCGCCGCCTCGACCAGGACGTCCTTGACCCCGGCCGCGTCGGTGCGGCCGATGGTGTCGTTGCGGTCGACCTGGATCTCGAAATGCAGGCCGTGGTTGCGGAGCAGGATCGCGGACGGCGCGGACGCATCGCCGCGGTAGCCGCGGAACTGCGCCGGGTCCGCCAGCGCGACGGCGCCCTCGCCGAGCATCACGCGGAGCTGCCCGGCCGCCACGGCATAGCCCCTGGCGTCCGCGTGCGAGCCGGCGGCGAGCGGCGCGGCCTGGTCGAGGAACGCGCGGGCCCGGGCGATCACCGCCTGGCCGCGGGCCGGGCTGTAGCCCGCGCCGCGCGCGGTGGCGCCGGTCTCGGGAATCGCGTCGGTGCCGTAGAGCGCATCGTAGAGGCTGCCCCAGCGCGCGTTGGCCGCGTTGAGCGCGTAGCGCGCGTTGGACACGGGCACCACGAGCTGCGGCCCTGCCTGCTCCGCGATCTCCTGGTCGACGTTGGCGGTGGTCGCCCGCACGCCGGCCGGCACCGGCACGAGATAGCCGACGTCCGCGAGGAACCGGCGGTAGGCCGCGATGTCGCGGATCGGCCCGGGATGGGCCCGGTGCCAGGCGTCCAGTTCGAGCTGCAGGCGGTCGCGTTCGGCCAGCAGGGCGCGGTTCTTGGGCGCGAGATCGTGGACGAGGGTGGCAAAACCCTTCCAGAAAGCGGCGCTGGCGATGCCGGTGCCGGGCATCGCTTCGGTCTCGATGAAACGGTCGAGGTTGGCCGCGACTTCGAGGCCATGACGATTGATGCGTTCACTCATTCCGTTCTCCAGCCACCTGTTCGGCGGACTGCGGCGGCGGCCCGGCCGGGCGCCGCCGCCTGCCCCGCAATCCCTCAGGATACGTTGTCGATCCCCCCCTTGCATGATAACGTGGGACGGGGGTTTCTGACCCTTTTCACTTCCGGTGTATCGTGCTGTGCAGCCCCCGCGGCGTGCCGCGGGCGCGTGCCCCCGGCCATCGCGCCGGACCGTGGAAAGGCGTCCCGATGCCAAGCGATCCCCGTGTCTTCTTCGCCGCCGAGCGCACGCTGCTGGCGTGGGTGCGCACGGGCCTCACGATCATGGCCTTCGGCTTCGTCGTCGCCCGCTTCGGGCTCTTCCTGCGGCTCCTCGCCGCGCAGCACGTCGCGACCAGCACGACCCTGCCGTCTCATTTCGACGTTTCCGGCATCGTGGGCATCGCCCTCGTCGTGCTCGGCACGGCGTGCATGATCCTCGGCGCGATCCAGCACAGGAGCTATGTCGCGACGCTGCCGCCGGCCGATGTGCCGCGCTCGCACGCCGCGCGCTACCCGATCCTGCTGTCGCTGCTGCTCGCGGGCCTGGGGATCGTGCTCGCGGTCTACCTGGCGATTTGAGATGACGGCCCCCACGCTCGCCACCCCCCGCACCCGCGTAGCCCGGGTTGAGCGCCAGCGAAACCCGGGTGGGCCGGGCCCGTTTGCGCCTCCCCCCGGGTTTCGCTTCGCTCAACCCGGGCTGCGCTTCGGCTACCGTGACCGCAATCGTCCGCTTGTGTACGTCCATACCCACGTACTTGCTAAACTCCTTCATGACCTGCCCCCTCAATTGCGGCTCTGAGCCGACGGTGGTTGACGCACCACAAGCTTAATCCGCGTCGCTTGAGGTGCGGCAGGTCAATACATGATGTCTACGGCAACTTCGTCCTGTCGCAGAAGTGGCAGATGCTGGCGCCGATCATCGCGATCTCCGGGCTTTTCACGTTCGGCTGGACCGGCAGCGTGCTGGTCGACATCGTCCGCCGCGGCAACGAGATCAAGGACGCGGCGGTCGCCGCGAAACTGGAGGCCCGACCGCCGGAAGCGCGGGCGCCAGGCGGGACAGCGTCCGGAAAGCCGGCGCGCGACGGCTGACGGAAACGCGGCGCGACAGCCGGATCGGGGAGATCCGGCCTCGCGCCGGGTTGTCCGGGCTGCTGGCCCGCTTTAGGGCTTCTTCGCCCAGCCCGTGCACCAACCCTTCGCGGCGACGAGGTTGCCCGTGAACAGCGTGCAGGGGCCGTCGGCAGCGCCCGCCTTGCCCTGGAAGAAGTTGCAATTGCTGCAAAGGGCGTTGGCGTCCTTGCGGGCGGTTGCCTTGGTCGCGTCGAGCTTGTAGCCCAGCGCCGTCGCGGTCGGATCCGCTTCCTTGACGGCAACCGGGGCGGCATTGGCGGTCTGGTTCGCCAGCGAGGCGGCGGCGAGACCGGCAACGCCGAGCTTGATGAAGCGGCGGCGGCTGCTGGGGTTGGCTTGGTCGGACATTGTGTATTCCTCGTAACGTTGAAATGGGGCCGGACGACAGGGGGGGGGGGGGGTTGAGGGCATGCGGGGGGAAAAGTTTCTCCCCTGCCAGCCCCGTCGCGCAAAACGCACGACCCTCCATTTTGCGGGATGTCATGCCGCCTTGCAAATGGCGGGGTCCCGCGCCCCGTGTGGCCCGGGTTGGAGGCGGATCGGCCGGTCCGGCCGCCGGGGGCGTCAGGCGGGCGGCGCCGTGAACGCCAGAGCACGCAGCAGCTCGCCCAGCGACCAGGCCTGGAACGGGCAACCGCGCGGCGTGTGGGGTGGCTCGGCATCGGCGATTTCGCAGACGTGCCCGAGGCCCGCCACGCGCAGGTGGTCGAGCAGAGGGACGACGAACCGGGCGCGGGCCTCGGCCCGCCGGGCAGCGTCGTCGCCATGAACGGCAAGCCACGCGGCGACGAACGGGCCCGTCAGCCACGGCCACGCCGTGCCCTGGTGGTAGGCGCCGTCGCGCGCGCGGACGTCGCCCTCGTAGCGCGGCCGGTAGGCGGGATCCGCGGGCGAGAGCGTACGCAGGCCCATTGGCGTCAGGAGCTCGCGCTCGACCGTCGCGACGACCCGGGCCGCGACGTCGCCGTCGATCACCCGATGCGGCAACCCGCCGACGGCGAAGATCTGGTTGGGGCGGATCGCGCCGTCGTTGCGGCCGGCGACGTGATCGGCGTCGACGACGTCGTAGAGGCCGTCGCCCGCCGGCTTGACGAACCGGGCGGCAAATGCCGCCTGCGCGCGGCCGGCGAGCGCGACGTACCTGCCGCCGGCCATCCGCAGCGCGTTGATCCACAGCGCCTCCACCTCGACCGGCTTGCCGATCCGCGGCGTGACGACCCAGTCGCCGACCTTCGCGTCCATCCAGGTGAGCTGCACTCCCGGCACGCCGCACGCGAGCAGCCCGTCGTCGTCCATCCGGATGCCGTAACGCGTGCCTGCCGCGTAGCCGTCGAGGATTGCGCCGACGGCAGCACGCAGCGCGGCGCAGGCCGCGGGTGCCGGCGGCGCGACGGCGAGCAGTTCATGCACGGCGATCACGTACCACAGCGACGCATCGACGGCGTTGTAGGCCGGCGCTTCGCCCTGGTCCGGAAAGCGGTTGGGCAGCATCCCGTCGACCACCTGCCCCGCCCAGGCGCCGAGGATCGACGCGGCGAGCGCGTGGCGGCCCCGCGCGAGGCAGAGCCCGCGCAGCGCGATGAAGGTGTCGCGACCCCAGTCGGTGAACCACGGGTAGCCGGCGATCACCGTGTGGCCGTGGCCGCGCCGCACCAGGAACGCGTCGGCGGAGCGGTCGAGGAGCGAGAGCGGCCCGCGCCGCGCCGCCTCCTGCGCGCGCGTGCGCGCCGCGATTTCCCCGGCGTTGCTGCCGATGCCCTCGCCGGCGCGGAGGACCATCACGGCCTCCCCGGCATCGAGCATGAAGCCGAACGTGCCGGGCGCGGCGAGGTCCTCGACGTGGTCGAGGCCGCGCGCCGCGTCGGCGTCGTAGCGGAAATCGCGGTACCACGCCGGCGCGTGCGCGTAGTCGCCGTTGGTGAGCGCCGCGACCGCCGGCAGGTCGGGGTACGGGCGCCAGGACACGTTGCCCCCGGCGACGCGCGGCGCGAATGCAAACGCCGGGTTCTCCCGCGTCAGCGCGTGGTAGTCGCGACCCGAAAGCAGCGGCCGGACGCAGAGCCGGCCGGCCACCCGCGTGCCGGTCGAGCGCCACGACAGCACGACGCTGCCGTCGACGTGATCGACGATGCACTCGTGCACGACCTCGATGCCGCCGGGGCCGCGAAATGTCCACCGCGGCCACGGCTCGTGGGCGAACGCCGCGAGGTGGTCCTGCCCCCGGGGGTGGACCACGTCGGGCAGGTAATGCTGGGTCGACAGCGGCAGCGTGCCGGCGGCGTGCTCGAGCCACGCCTCGAAGCCGTTGACGAGGACGACGCGGTCGCAGGGCGGTTGCCGCGCCGCGACCAGCAGCGCGTGGTAGCGCCGCGTGCGGAAGCCTCCGACCGTCCCCGATGCGAACCCGCCCGCGCCGTCGGTCTCCAGCCATTCGGCATCGAGCGGCGGCAGCATCACGGCGCGCGGCGCGGGTTCTCCGCCATCAGTCCCTTGTGCGCGAGGTCCTGCTGCCGGCCCTGCAGCGCGTACTCGGCATGCTGGTGGATGAGCTTCGCCACCACGCCGGTCCATCCGGTCTGGTGGGAGGCGCCGAGGCCGGCACCGGTGTCGCCGTGGAAGTATTCGTAGAACAGGATGAGGTCGCGCCAGTGCGGGTCGTGCTGGAACTTGGCGCGGTCGCCGTGCACGGGCCGGCGCCCGGTGTCGTCACGCACGAACAGGCTGATGAGCCGCCATGAAAGGTCGGTGGTCACGTCCCAGAGCGACACGGTGTTGCCGGAGCCCGTCGGGCATTCGACCCGGAAATCGTCGCCCAGGAAATACTGGTGCTTCTGCAGCGCCTCGATCAGCAGGAAGTTAAGCGGCATCCAGACCGGGCCGCGCCAGTTGGAGTTGCCGCCGAACATCTCGGTCGTCGATTCGCCTGGCGCATAGTCGATCGTGAACCGGTCGCCGTTGAGCCGCAGGACGAACGGATCGGCGGCGTGCTGCCTGGACACCGACCGCACGCCGTGGGCGGAGAGCAGCCCGTCCTGGTCCAGCACGTGGCCGAGGATGCGGCGCAGCCGGTCCGAGTCGACGAGCGCGACGCGGATCCGGTTCTCGACGCCGTGGTGCGTGATGTCCGCGAGCCCGTGCAGCAGCTCGGGACGGTAGCGCGCGAACCAGCGGAACCGGGTTTGGAAGTCGGGGAACCCGCGCATCACGTCCTGGTCGGCGATCGCGCAGGCGAAGAGCGGCACGAGGCCGGCGATCGTGAACGCGGAGATCGGGAAGCAGCGCCCGTCCGGCAGCTTCAGCCGGTCGAAGTAATAGCCGACCGACTCGTCCCACAGCCCGTCGTTCGTGCCGCCGATCCGGTTGATCGCGGCGCCGATGTGGACGAAGTGCTCGAAGAACTTGGTGGCGATGTCCTCGTAGACGGGATCGTCCTTGGCGAGCTCCAGCGCGATGCCCAGCATGTTGAGGCAGTACGCCGCCATCCAGCTCGTGCCGTCCGCCTGCTCCAGGCGGCCGCCGCCGGGCAGCCCGGTCGTGCGGTCGAATGCCCCGATGTTGTCGAGGCCGAGGAAGCCGCCCTCGAAGATGTTGTTGCCCTCGGCGTCCTTGCGGTTCACCCACCACGTGAAGTTGAGCAGCAGCTTCTGGAACACGCGCTCGAGGAAGTCGCGGTCGCGGCGCCCGTACATCTTGCCCTCGATCATGTAGACGCGCATCGCCGCCCACGCGTGCACCGGCGGGTTCACGTCGCCGAATGCCCACTCGTACGCGGGAATCTGGCCGTTCGGGTGCATGTACCACTCGCGCAGCAGCAGCAGCAGCTGATCCTTCGCAAAGCCGGGATCGATCAGCGCGAAGGCCACCGCGTGGAATGCGCTGTCCCAGGCGGCGAACCACGGGTATTCCCACTTGTCGGGCATCGACAGCACGTCGCCGGCGGCGAACTGCTGCCACTCGCGGTTGCGGCCCGACTTGCGCTCCTCCGGTGGCGGCGGCCCGGCGGGATCCCCGTCGAGCCAGCGGTGCACGATGTAGCGGTAGTACTGCTTCGACCACAGCATCCCCGCGAACGCCTGCCGCTGGACGTTGCGCATGTCGTCCCCCATCGGGAACGGCGTCACGCGCCGGTAGAACGCGTCGGCCTCCGCAATGCGCTCGTCGAACAGTGCGTCGAACCGGTGCCCGAGCGGCGCCCGGCTGTCCCGCGCGTTCGTGAGGCGCAGCTTGAGTACCACCGTCTCGCCCGGCCCGACCTCGCGGCGATAGTGCGCGGCGACCTTGGTGCCGGTCCGGCCGGGATTGACCGCGTCGTGCTCGCCGTGGACCACGCAGCGGTCGATGCCGTCCTTCACCCAGGGCGACGGATTCGGCACGCCGAAGAGACGCGCCTGGTTCGTGTCGTTCTCGGTGGCGAGCACGGCGTCGGGCGCTTCGGCGTGCAGCCAGTACGGCCCCAGCGTCCGGTGCGTCGCCTTGAGGACGAGCCCGCTGCGGCCGGAGCGCTCCACCGCGATGTGCGGCTTCGCGTTCTGCGGGAACCACGACCAGTCGTTCTTGAACCACAGCGTCGGCAGGAGGTGCAGCGGCGCCGGCGCAAGGCCGCGGTTGATCGCGGTAATGCGCACCAGGACGTCGTCAGGACCGGCCTTCGCGTACTCGACGAACACGTCGAAGTAGCGGTCGTCGTCGAAGATTCCCGTGTCCAGCAACTCGTACTCGGGGTCCTGCTTCGTGCGCCGGCGGTTCTCGGCGACGAGGTCGGCGTACGGGAAGGCCCCCTGCGGATACTTGTAGAGGAACTTCATGTACGCGTGGCTGGGCACGTTGTCGAGGTAGAAGTAGTACTCCTTGACGTCCTCGCCGTGGTTGCCCTCGTTGCCGGTCAGCCCGAACATCCGCTCCTTCAGGATCGGGTCCGCGCCGTTCCACAGCGCGAGCGCGAAGCAGAGCTGCTGGCGGTCGTCGCAGATGCCGGCGATGCCGTCCTCGCCCCAGCGGTAGGCGCGCGAACGCGCGTGATCGTGGGTGAAGTAGTCCCACGCGGTGCCGTGAGGGCTGTAGTCCTCGCGGACCGTGCCCCACTGGCGCTCGCTGACGTAAGGGCCCCAGCGGCGCCAATGCGCCCGGCCTTCGCGGGACTCCTCCAGTCGCTTCTCTTCGACGGTCATGACATCCTCGCGAAAACGGTTGCGGTGCGGCGCGGGCGGGATACGTCGCGCGATCGGTCTGGCGGGCCCGTCATCGCGCGGTCAGCGTCTGCGTGCCGGTCCACGCGGCGCCCGGCGCGAGGACCACCGGCGCGCGGACGACCGCGGCCTCGACGCACAGCATGCGCAGGAATCCCCCGGGCTCCATGTCGCCGATCGCGGCGCTGCGCGTGGCACCCGGGTTCCAGACGACGCTATCAGGAAAGCCGGTGGCACGCACCGCCATCGACCGGGCCGCCTCGCGCACTTCGAGGTCGTCCGGCGCGCAGCGATAGACGCGGTCGACTTCGCCGCCGAACGCCAGCGCCGGCGCCGTCTCGATGCCGTCGTCGAAGCCGCGCGCCTTGTCGCGGTAGTGCGCGCCCTGGAGGCCATGCACGGTGGCCTCTCGGATGTCGATCACGCGCAGGTACGTGTGCAGCGCCGCCGTGAACGCGAACGGTGCGGCGCCCGTATTGGTGATGGCGAGCAGGGCTTCGAGCGTCGCGCCGCCGACGGTCACCGTCAGCTCGAGCCGGAAGGCGTGGGGCCACAGCGCCCGCGTGGCATCCGAATCGGCGAGCCGCAGCACGGCGCGCGCGCGACCGCCGGCAATCGGGCCGGCGGCGATGGGGGTCCATTGGAGCACGCGGGCGAAGCCGTGCTGCGGCAGCGGCCCTTCGGTCGCGAACTGCGGGAAGCAGACGGGGATGCCGCCGCGGATCGGCATGCCCGCGCTGAAGTGCGATCGCGCGCTGGTGAACAGGCGATCGGCCGCTTCGCCGGCCGGCCGCCACGACGTGACGTGCGCGCCGTGCAGGTGGATCCCGGCCGCGGCCCCGTCGGCGGCCGCGAGCGCGATGCACGGCAGGCCGCCTGTTCCGGTGACCGTCGCGGGTGGCACAGAAAGTCCCGCTGCGTCGGGCGCAGTCGTCATTGGATTGCCTCGCGGGTGCGGATTGTACCGATGGCGGTGATGGTGGAGAATCCGGAAATGACCCCGATACTGCCGGAAATCCACCTCGCCCGCCATGGCGAGACGGCGTGGAGCCGCACCGGGCAGCACACGGGATTGACCGACCTGCCGCTCACCGAACGCGGCGAACGCAACGCGCGCGACCTCGCGCAGCGCCTTGCCGGTGTCGCCGTTTCCGGCGTGCTGACGAGCCCGCTGCGGCGCGCGGCCGACACCGCGCGCATCGCCGGCTTCGGCGCAACCGCCGTCGTCGACCCCGACCTCGTCGAGTGGGACTACGGCGACTACGAGGGCCTCACCACGACGGAGATCCTCGCCCGCCGCGCCGACTGGGATCTCTTCCGCGACGGCTGCCCGGGCGGCGAATCGCCGGCGGAGGTCGGTGCGCGCGCCGATGCGGTCGTGCGCCGGCTGCGCGCCGCCGACGCGAGCCTGCTGGTGTTCTCCAGCGGCCACATCCTGCGCGTGCTGGCGGCCCGCTGGCTCGGCCTCCCGCCCGCTGCCGCGCGGCACTTCCTGCTCGGTACCGCGAGCCTCTCCACGCTGGGCTACGAGCACACGCCGGCGCAGCCGGTGCTGCGGCTGTGGAACGACGTCCGGCACGTCTCCGCCTAGCGTTCCGCCGCGCGCGCTCCGCCACTTCAACCTCCTGGATCGAACGCAATGACGATTTCCCAGCTCGCGGGCAAGCCCGCGCCCGCATCGATGCTGGTCGACGTCGCCGCGCTCGAAGCGGCCTACTACGCGCGCATGCCCGATCCAACCAACCCCGCCGAGCGGGTGAGCTTCGGCACCAGCGGCCATCGCGGCTCGTCGCTCGCTGGCTCGTTCAACGAGGCGCACATCCTCGCGATCACGCAGGCGATCTGCGAGTACCGGCACCGGCAGGGCACGACGGGTCCGCTGTTCATGGGCAAGGACACCCATGCGCTGTCGGCGCCGGCGCAGCGCACCGCGCTCGAGGTGCTCGCGGCGAACGGCGTTGAGGTCGTCATCCAGCAGGGCGACGGCTTCACGCCGACGCCCGTTATCTCGCGCGCGATCCTCGTCCACAACCGCGGCCGCGACGCGCGCGCGGCCGACGGCATCGTGGTCACGCCCTCGCACAATCCGCCCGAGGACGGCGGATTCAAGTACAACCCCCCCAATGGCGGCCCGGCCGACACCGACGTCACGCGTTGGATCCAGGACCGCGCCAACGAACTGCTGCGCGCGGGCAGCGCCGGCGTGCGCCGGATCGCGACGGCCGCGGCGCTGGCGGCGCCGGGGACGCGGCAGCAGGATTTCGTCATGCCCTACGTCGCCGACCTCGCTTCGGTCGTCGACATGGCGGCGATCGCCGCCGCCGGGCTGAAGCTCGCGGTGGATCCGCTGGGCGGCGCCGGCGTCCGCTACTGGGACCCGATCGCCGCCACGTACGGCCTCGACCTCGCCGTGGTCAATCCCGGCGTCGACCCGACGTTCGGCTTCATGACCCTCGACCACGACGGCAGGATCCGGATGGACTGCTCCAGCCCGTATGCGATGGCGCGGCTGGTCGGGCTCAAGGACCGGTACCGGCTCGCGTTCGCCAACGACCCCGACGCCGATCGCCACGGCATCGTCACGCCGACCGCGGGGCTGATGAATCCGAACCACTACCTCGCCGTGGCCATCGGCTACCTCGTCACCCACCGCCCCGGATGGCGCGCCGACGCGATCGTCGGCAAGACGCTGGTGAGCAGCGGGATGATCGACCGCGTGGTCGCGAAGCACGGCCGCCGGCTGTGCGAGGTGCCGGTCGGCTTCAAGTGGTTCACGCCGGGACTCTTCGACGGCTCGTTCTGCTTCGGTGGCGAGGAGAGCGCGGGCGCGAGCTTCCTCCGCCACGACGGTACCGCGTGGACGACCGACAAGGACGGCCTGATCCTCAACCTGCTCGCCGCCGAGATCACCGCGCGGACCGGGCGCGACCCGGGGGAGCACTACGCGGCGCTCGCAACGGAGTTCGGCGCCCCGTGCTACACCCGCGTCGACGCCCCGACGACGCCCGACGAGAAGGCGCGGCTCGGCAAGCTGTCGGCAGCAGCGGTGACCGCCTCGACGCTGGCCGGCGAGCCGATCACGGCACGGCTCACGCACGCGCCGGGCAACGGCGCCGCAATCGGCGGCCTCAAGGTCACGGCGGCGAACGGCTGGTTCGCCGCGCGGCCGTCGGGCACCGAGAACATCTACAAGATATACGCCGAGAGTTTCCGCGATGCCGCGCACCTCGACGCCATCCTGGTCGAGGCGCGGGAGATCGTGAACGCGGCGCTGCACGCGGCGCCGTCCCCGGCGGCCTAGTACGGCGGCGGGCGCGGCCCCGCCCGCCCGTTCGCTTATACTTCGCGTCGGGTGTCCGCTCCGGTCACCTTGCGACAACGCGCCGGCCCGCCGCCGGCGCGCGTCGCTCGCGCGAGGACACGATGAACGCCACCCGCCAGCTCCACGACCTCGGCCAGAGCCTGTGGCTCGACAACATCACGCGCAGCCTGCTCGACGGCGGCACGCTCGCGCGCTACATCGACGAGCTGTCGGTCACCGGCCTCACGTCGAATCCGACGATCTTCGACCACGCGATCAAGAACAGCAGCGACTACGACGCCGGCATCCGCGCCAAGCTCGCCGCTGGCAAGTCGGGCGAGGCGCTGTTCTTCGAGCTGGCGCTGGAGGACATCACCCGCGCCGCCGACCTGTTCCGGCCGATCCACGCGCGCACCTGCGGCGTCGACGGCTGGGTGTCGCTGGAGGTCTCGCCGCTGCTCGCGCGCGACCCGAAGACGACGCTGGCGCAGGTCAAGGACCTGCACGCGCGCGCCGGCCGCCCCAACCTCTTCATCAAGATCCCCGGCACGCCGGAAGGCCTGCCGGCCATCGAGGAAGCGATCTTCGCCGGCGTGCCGGTCAACGTGACACTGCTCTTTTCGCGCGAGCATTACCTCGCCGCCGCCGACGCGTACCTCACCGGCATCGAGCGCCGGATCGCCGCCGGGCTGCCGCCGGACGTCACGTCGGTCGCGTCGGTGTTCATCAGCCGCTGGGACGTGGCGATCGCCGGCAAGGTGCCGCCGGCGCTCGTCAACCGCCTCGGCATCGCGATCGGGCAGCGCACGTACAAGGCCTACTGCGACCTGATCGCATCGCCGCGCTGCCAGCGCGTGATGAACGCGGGGGCGCGCCCGCAGCGCCTGCTGCTGGCAAGCACCGGGACCAAGGACCCGCACGCGTCCGACATCCTCTACGTCAAGGCGCTCGCCGCGCCGTTCACGGTCGACACGATTCCCGAGGCCACGCTGAAGGCCTTCGGCGACCACGGCGAGGTCGGCGCGCCGACGCCGGCGGACGGCGGCGACTGCGAGGCGGTGCTCGCGGAATTCGGCCGCGCCGGCATCGACATCGACGCGCTGGCGGCGAAGCTGCAGGACGAAGGCGCGTCGTCGTTCGCCGCGTCATGGAACGAATTGATGGCGGTGATCGCCGGCAAGAGCGCGGCGCTCGCCACGGCGCCGTGATCGGCCAGGTTCACCTGGTTCGCCGGCAGCCCAACGGAAGCACAGGAGACTTGGACATGAACGTGCTAGTCGTCGATATCGGTGGCACCGGCGTCAAGATCCTCGCCACCGGCAGGACGGAGCGGCGGAAGTTCCCGTCGGGGCCGACGCTGACGCCGCAGGCGATGGTGGCCGGCGTCAAGGCCGCGGCGCAGGACTGGCCGTACGAGGCGGTCGCGATCGGCTATCCGGGCCAGGTGGTGAACAATCGCCCGGCGGTCGAGCCGCACAACCTCGGCGCCGGCTGGGTGGGCTTCGACTACAAGCGCGCGTTCGGCTGCCCGGTGCGCATCATCAACGACGCGGCGATGCAGGCGCTGGGCAGCTACACCGGCGGCAAGCTGCTGTTCCTGGGCCTCGGCACGGGCCTCGGCACGACGATGATCGTCGATGGCGTCGTCGAGCCGATGGAACTCGGCCACCTCCCCTACCGCAAGGCGACGTACGAGGACTACGTCGGGCTGCGGGGCCTCGAGCGGATGGGCCGGAAGAAATGGCGGCGCCACGTCGAGGAGGTGGTCGCGAAGATGGTCGCGGCGCTGGAGCCGACCGACGTCGTCATCGGCGGCGGCAACGTCAAGCAGTTGAAGGCGCTGCCGCCGGGCTGCCGGGCAGGCGACAACGGCAATGCGTTCATCGGCGGCTTCCGCCTCTGGGAAAAAGGCGGCCAGGCCACGATTCCGGTCAAGGTGCCGCCGGCGATGCCGGTCAAGACCGCCGCCAGGCGGCCGGCAACGACGAAAACCGCTCGCTAGAGGTCGCCGCGCATGCCTGCCGCGCCGAACTCACCGACCGCGCTTCCTGCCTGGAAGGCGCTCACCGCGCACCATCGAGCGCTGCGCGACGTCCCGCTGTCCCGGCTGTTTGCCGACGATCCCGGCCGCGGCACGCGGATGACGCTGGAGGCCGCGGGCCTCTTCCTCGACTATTCGAAGAACCGGATCACCGACGAGACGCTGTCCCTCCTGGTGCAGCTCGCCGAAGCCTCCGGCCTCGCCGCGCGCATCGAGGCGATGTTCCGCGGCGACCGGATCAACGTGTCGGAGAACCGCGCGGTGCTGCACGTGGCGCTGCGCGCGCCGCGCGACGCCGTCATCGTCGTCGACGGCGAGAACGTCGTGCCCGGCGTGCATGCGGTGCTGGACCGGATGGCCGCGTTCGCCGACCGCGTTCGCGGCGGCGCGTGGCGCGGCCACACCGGCCGGCGCATCCGCACCGTGGTCAACATCGGCATCGGCGGCTCCGATCTGGGCCCCGTGATGGCCTACGAGGCGCTGAAGCACTACAGCGCCCGCGACCTGACGTTCCGCTTCGTCTCCAACGTCGACGGCACCGATTTCGCCGAGGCGGTGCGCGACCTCGACGCCGCGGAGACGCTCTTCATCGTGTCGTCGAAGACGTTCACGACGCAGGAGACGATGACCAACGCGCACACCGCGCGCGACTGGTGCCTCGCCGGCCTCGACAACGATCCGGCGGCGATCGCACGGCACTTCGTCGCGGTATCGACGAACGCGAAGGCGGTGGCGGCGTTCGGCATCGACACCGCGAACATGTTCGGCTTCTGGGACTGGGTGGGCGGGCGTTACTCGATGGACAGCGCGATCGGGCTGTCGACGATGCTCGCGGTCGGGCCGGACCACTTCCGCGCGCTGCTCGCCGGCTTCCACGAGATGGACGAGCACTTCCGCGCCGCGCCTTTCGCGCGGAACCTGCCGGTGCTGATGGGCCTCTTGTCGCTCTGGTACAACAATTTCTTCGACGCGCAGACGGTGGCCGTGCTGCCGTACGAACAGTACCTGAAGCGGTTCCCCGCCTACCTGCAGCAGCTGACGATGGAGAGCAACGGCAAGCGCGTCACGGTCGACGGCGACGCCGTCGATTACGCGACCGGCCCGATCTACTGGGGCGAGCCCGGCACCAACGGCCAGCATTCGTTCTACCAGCTGATCCACCAGGGCACGCGGCTCGTCCCCTGCGACTTCATCGCGTTCGCGAACGCGTTGCATCCGCTCGGCCGCCACCACGACCTCTTGGTCGCCAACGTGTTCGCGCAGGCCGAAGCGCTCGCCTTCGGCAAGACGGCGGCCGAGGTCGCGGCGGAGGGCACGCCGGCGGCGCTCGTTCCGCACCGCGTCTTCGAGGGTAACCGCCCGTCGAACACGATCCTGGCCGACGCGCTCACGCCGGCCGCGCTCGGCCGGCTGGTCGCGCTGTACGAGCACAGCGTGTTCACGCAGGGCGCAATCTGGCGCATCGACTCGTTCGACCAATGGGGCGTGGAACTGGGCAAGGTGCTCGCGCAGCGGATCGTGCCCGAGCTCGAAAGCGCGGACGAGCCCGCGCTCGGCCACGACAGCTCCACCAACGCGCTGATCCGCCGCTACCGGGCGATGAAGGCCCGCTGACGATACGCGGGGTGGCAGGCTGCGCGCCGCCGTCCCTTCCGGCTGCGGCACCCGCATCCTGCCGTCGCCACCACGCATTCAAACAGGAAGGAACAGTCATGCAACTCGGAATGATCGGATTGGGCCGCATGGGCGCAAACATGGTGCGGCGCCTCCTCAGGAACGGCCACCAGTGCGTCGTGTTCGACATGTCGCCGCAGGCCGTCGCAGGCCTCGCCGCGGAAGGGGCGACCGGGGCCGCGTCGCTCGCCGAGATGGTGCAGAAGCTCGCGAAGCCGCGCGCCATCTGGCTGATGGTGCCTGCCGCAGTCGTCGACAAGGAGATCGCGTCGCTGCTGCCGCTGCTCGAGCCCGGCGACACGCTGATCGACGGCGGCAACTCGTACTACGTCGACGACATCCGCCGCGCGCAGGAACTGGCGGCGAAGAAGGTCGACTACGTCGATGTCGGCACCAGCGGCGGCGTCTGGGGGCTGGAGCGCGGGTACTGCATGATGATCGGCGGGCCGCAGGCTACGGTGGCGCGCCTCGATCCCATCTTCCGCACGCTCGCGCCCGGCCGCGGCGACGTCCCGCGCACGCCCGGTCGCGAAGGCGTCGGCGGCACGGCGGAGGACGGCTACCTGCACTGCGGCGAAAGCGGCGCCGGGCACTTCGTCAAGATGGTGCACAACGGGATCGAATACGGGTTGATGGCGGCCTACGCCGAAGGGCTCAACCTGCTGCGCGGCGCCAACGTCGGCAAGGAAACCCATGCGGTCGACGCCGAGACCACCCCGCTGCGCGACCCCGCGCACTACCAGTACGACCTCGACTTGCGCGACATCACCGAGGTCTGGCGGCGCGGCAGCGTCATCGCGTCGTGGCTCCTTGACCTCACCGCGACCGCGCTGGTGAAGGACCCGCAGTTGGCCGGCTTCTCGGGCCGCGTGTCGGATTCCGGCGAGGGCCGCTGGACGATCAAGGCCGGCATCGACGAGGGCGTGCCGACGCCGGTGCTGACCGCCGCGCTGTACGAGCGCTTCAGCTCCCGCGGCCAGGCCGACTTCCAGGACAAGGTGCTCTCCGCGATGCGCTTCGGCTTCGGCGGCCACGTCGAAAAGCCCGCCGAAAAATAACCGTCCCGACAGGAGCCCGACGTGACCACCCAAATCCCGTCCGACGCGCTGGTGTTCTTCGGCGCCACCGGCGACCTCGCGTACAAGAAGATCTTCCCGTCGCTGCAGGCGATGATCAAGCGCGGCAATCTCGACGTGCCGGTCATCGGCGTGGCCAAGTCGGGCTGGAACCTCGAGCAGTTCCGGGCGCGCGCCAAGGAGAGCCTCGAGAAGCACGGCGGGCTCGACCCCGCCGCGTTCGACAAGCTCTGCCGCCTGCTGCGCTACGTCGACGGCGATTACGGCGCCCCGGCGACGTTCGAGGCATTGCGCAAGGAGCTGGGGTCCGCGACGCGGCCCGCGCACTACCTCGCCATCCCGCCCGTGCTCTTCGGCGCGGTGGTCGAACAGCTCTCGGCGTCGGGCTGCACGGCGGGGGCCCGCGTCATCGTCGAGAAGCCGTTCGGCCGCGACCTCGAATCGGCGCGGCGCCTGAACGGCATCCTGCTCGGCACCTTCGACGAGACGCGGATCTTCCGCATCGACCACTACCTCGGCAAGGGTCCGGTGCACAACATGCTGTACTTCCGGTTCGCCAACGCGTTCCTCGACCCGTTCTGGAACCGCAACCACGTCGAGAGCGTGCAAATCACGATGGCGGAGGACTTCGGCGTGCAGGGGCGCGGCGCGTTCTACGACCAGGTCGGCACAACGCGCGACGTCGTGCAGAACCACCTGTTCCAGGTGCTCGCCAACCTCGCGATGGAACAGCCCGCGCGCACCGACAGCGAGTCGATCCGCGACGAGAAGGCGAAGGTGCTGAAGTGCATTCCCACGCTCGACGCCGCGAACATCGTGCGCGGGCAGTTCCGCGGCTACCGGTCGGAGCCGGGCGTCGCGCCGGAATCGACGATCGAGACGTTCACTGCGCTGCGCCTCGAGGTCAATTCGTGGCGCTGGCAGGGCGTCCCGTTCTACATCCGCGCGGGCAAGAACCTGCCGGTCACGTGCACCGAGGTGATGGTGCGGCTGCGCCACCCGCCGACCGTCTACACCGCCGAGAACGAGCGGCCCAACCACGTGCGGCTGCGCATCAGCCCCGACGTCACGATCGCGATGGGCATGATGGTGCTGAACCCCGGCGACGAGCGCGTCGGCGCGCCCGCCGAGATGGTCGCGAGCCGGCACCCGAAGGCGGGCGAGCCGGACGCCTACGAGCGCGTGCTGGGCGACGCGATGCGCGGCGACCAGACGCTGTTCGCGCGCGAGGACTACGTCGAGGAAGCCTGGCGCATCGTCGACCCGGTGCTGCGCGCCGACACGCCGATCCACGAGTACGCGCCGCAGACCTGGGGTCCCGCCGCGGTCGCTTCGGTGACGCCGCCGGGCGGCTGGCACAACCCGTCGCTCGCGACCTGACGCCGCGCCAACACCCGCCTCCCGCCGACCGCGGCGGAGGCCCTGTCAACGGGAGCAGCATGCAGATCGAGATTCTCGCCGATGCCGACGCGGTCGCGCGGCGCGCGGCGGCATTCATCGCCGCCGAGGCGGCGTCCGCCGTCGCCGCCCGGGGCCGGTTCGCGGCCGCCGTCAGCGGCGGGCGTACGCCGTGGGACATGCTGCGCGCGCTGGCGAGCCTGCCGCTGCCGTGGTCGGACATCCACCTGTTCCAGGTCGACGAACGCGTCGCCCCCGCGGGCGACCCCGACCGCAACCTGACCCACCTGCGGGAAACGCTCGCCGCCGCGGCCGGCCTGCCGGCAGCCAACGTCCACCCGATGCCGGTCGAGGCCCCCGACCTCGCGGCGGCAGCGGCGGACTACGCTCACGTGCTGGAAGCGCTCGCCGGCACGCCGCCGGTGCTCGACCTCGTCCACCTCGGCCTCGGCCCCGACGGGCACACGGCGTCGCTGTGCCCCGGCGATCCGGTGCTCGGCGTCACGACCGCCGACGTCGGCGTGACCGGCCTCTACCTCGGCCACCGGCGGATGACGCTGACGTACCCGGTGCTCAACCGCGCGCGCCGCGTGCTGTGGCTCGTCACCGGCGCAGAAAAGGCAACGATGCTGGCACGGCTTCGCACCGGGGACGCTAGCATTCCTGCCGGTCGTGTTGAAAGCGAGCACACACTTATACTGGCCGACCGCGCCGCGGCCGGCGCCGCCCCACCGTAACCCGGAGACCGCCATGGCGCCCGCGCAGGACCTCGACACGTTGTGCATCAACACCATCCGCACGCTGTCGATCGACGCAGTGCAGGCGGCCAGTTCCGGGCACCCCGGCACGCCGATGGCGCTGGCCCCGCTCGTCTACACGGTCTGGAACCGGGTGCTGCGCTTCGATCCACGCGACCCGATCTGGCCCAATCGCGACCGCTTCGTGCTGTCGAACGGCCATGCGTCGATGCTTCTGTGGTCGGTGCTGCATCTCTCCGGCACGGTGGCGGTCGACGCCGACTACGAAACGGTCGGCGCGCCGGCAGTCACGCTGGACGACATCCGGCGCTTCCGGCAACCGGGCAGCAAGGCGCCCGGCCACCCCGAGTACCACTGGGTTTCGGGCGTCGAGACGACGACGGGCCCCCTGGGCCAGGGCATCGCGAACAGCGTGGGCATGGCGATCGGGCAGCGATGGCTCGCCGCGCGCTACAACCGGCCGGGCTTCGCGCTGTTCGACTGCGACATCTACGCGGTGTGCGGCGACGGCTGCCTGATGGAGGGCGTCGGCGCGGAAGCCGCGTCGCTCGCGGGGCACCAGGGTCTCGACAACCTCTGCTGGATCTACGACAACAATCACATCACGATCGAAGGCAGCACCCGGATCACGTTCACCGAGGACGTGACCACGCGCTTCCTCGCCTACGGCTGGAACGTGCTGCGGGTCGGCGACGCCAACGACGTCGAGCGCATCGAGGACGCGCTCGCCGTGTTCCGGGCGACGCGCGGGCGCCCGACGCTGATCGTGCTGGACAGCCACATCGGCTACGGCTCGCCGCACCGGCAGGACACCGCCGCCGCGCACGGCGAGCCCCTCGGCGCCGACGAGGTGCGGCTCACCAAGCGCGCCTACGGCTGGCCCGAGGACGCGCAGTTCCTGGTGCCCGATGGCGTCCGCGACCACTTCGCCGCCGGCATCGGCGCGCGCGGCGCAGAGGCGCACCGGCAGTGGGATGCGCTGTTCGCCGCGTACCGCGCCGCGTTTCCGCAAATGGCTGCCGAAGTCGACGCGATGCAGCGACGCGAATTGCCCGCCGGATGGGATCGCGGGCTGCCCGTGTTCCCGGCCGACGCGAAAGGCGTCGCCGGTCGCGACGCCTCGGGCCAGGTGCTGAACGTCCTTGCGCAGAACATCCCGTGGTTCCTGGGCGGGTCGGCCGACCTCGGCCCCTCGAACAAGACGACGCTGAAGTTCGACGGCGCCGGCGACCTGCAGCCCGAGACGCCGGCCGGCAGGAACCTGCACTTCGGCATCCGCGAACACGCGATGGGCGCGGTGCTGAACGGGCTATCGCTGTCCAAGCTGCGGCCGTTCGGCGCGACGTTCTTCATCTTCAGCGACTACCTTCGCCCCGCATTGCGGCTCTCCGCACTGATGGAACTGCCGGCGATCTTCGTGTTCACGCACGATGCGCTGGGCGACGGCGAGGACGGGCCGACGCACCAGCCGGTCGAGCAGCTCGCGTCGCTGCGCGCGGTGCCGGGCCTCACGCTGATGCGGCCGGGCGACGCCAACGAGGTGGTCGAGGCCTATCGCTGCGTGCTGCGGTTGAAGCACCGGCCGGCCGTGCTCGTACTGTCGCGGCAGGCGCTGCCGACGCTCGATCGTACCCGGTACGCGGCGGCAACCGGCGTCGCGCGCGGCGCCTACGTGCTGGCCGACGCCGCCGGTGGCGCGCCCGAGATCATCCTGATCGCGACCGGCAGCGAGCTTGCGCTGGCGGTTGCGGCCCACGAAACGCTCGTTGCCGGAGGCCCCCGCTGCCGCGTCGTGTCGATGCCGTCGTGGGACCTGTTCGAGCAGCAGGATGCCGCGTATCGCGAGAGCGTGCTCCCGGCCGCGGTCACCCGCCGCATCGCGATCGAGCAGGCGTCGACGTTCGGCTGGGAGCGGTACGTGGGAAGCGCCGGCCGCGTCGTCGGCATGCACACCTTCGGCGCGTCGGCGCCGCTGGCGGCGCTGCAGCGGAAGTTCGGGTTCGAGCCCGAAGGCGTCGTCGCGATCGCGCGCGAACTGCTCGCCGCCGGCTGACCGCGCCGGCGCGGATTCGCTACTTCAGCGACCGCCGCATCGCAGCGACGGCTTCGACGCTCACGTTGGTCGCGACGGTGTTGCCCCAGCTCGAGCGCACGTAGTTGGCGATGTCGGCGACACCCTTGTCGGTCAGCTGGCTCGCGAACCCGGGCATCGCGATGTACTTGCCCTGCGCCGGAACGCCGCCCAGCACGACTTTCAGGATGTCGGCCGCGTTCGGCGCCAGCACGACGCCGTTGCCCGCGAGCGGCGGGAACACGCCGGGGATGCCGCGGCCACCCGCCTGGTGGCAGCCGCCGCAGTGGTCGAGGTACAGCGACGCTGCGGCCTGCTTGTCGGCCGCGGGCATTGCCCGCGCGGTGCGCAGCGGCGACGTCGCGGGAATCGCCTTGAGGTAGGTCGCCATCGCCTTGAGGTCGGCGTCGGTCATGTAGCGCATGCTGTTCTGCACGACTTCGGCCATCGGCCCCAGCGCGGTCGTCTTGCCCCGGAACTCGCCGGTCTTGAGGTAGGTCGCGATCTCGTCGACGGTCCACTCGCCCAAGCCGGTGTGGAGGTTCGACGACAGGTTGAGCGCGAACCACCCGTCGACCACCGCGCCGCTCATCGCCTTGCTCTTCTCGATGCCGCCCATGACGTCGCGCGGCGAATGGCAATCGCTGCAGTGGCCGAGGCCCTCGACCAGGTACGCGCCGCGGTTCCACTCGACCGTCTGCGTGATCTCGGGCTTGAAGCTGCCCTCGGAGAAGAACAGCTCGCGCCACGCCGCCATCGACCAGCGCTGGTTGAACGGGAAGTAAAGGTGGTTGGCGACGACGGCGTTCTTCACCGGCTTCACGGTGCGCAGGTACGCGAAGATCGCGTCGATGTCCTCGCGCGTCACCCTGGTGTAGAAATCGTAGGGCATCACCGGATACATGTCCTGCCCGTGCCGGTTCACGCCCGAGTGCATCGCCCGGTAGAAGTCGGCCTCGGTCCAGCGGCCGATGCCGGTATCGGGATCGGGCGTGATGTTGGGCGAGAGCATGTAGCCGAACGGCGTGTCGAGCTTGAGCCCGCCGGCGAACGGCGCGCCGCCGGGCGCGGTGTGGCAGGACACGCAGTCGCCGGCACGGGCGAGGTACTCGCCGCGCTGGACCGGCGTGGGCGCCGGCGCCGCCGGCGGCTGCTGCGCCGAAACCGTCGCCGCCAGCGCCATCGCGGCGACCCATCCCGAGAGGACGCGAGTCCCGGCGGCGAGCGCCGGATTCAAGCTGCGTGATGCCATGAGCGGATTCCTTTCATCGCCGGATCGATACCGAGTCAAGCACGCGGCGCCCGCGCCGCATGCATGTGCCATGATACCGCGCCGCCGCGCCGTTCTTCGCGGCGCGCCCGCCCTCCACCCCGACATCGCCGATGACTGCCACCGTTCCCGCTGCGACTCCTGCCGCCGTTCCCGCCGCCGGCGCGCCCGACGTCCGGGCCGGCTTCATCTACGGCTTCATCGGCGTCGCGGCATTCAGCGTGACGCTGCCGGCGACGCGCGCCGCGGTGGCCGCGCTCGACCCGGTGTTCGTCGGGCTGGGCCGCGCGGTCGTCGCCGCGGTGCTGGCGGCGATCGTGCTCCTCGTCACCCGCGCCCCGCTGCCGCGCCGCGCGCAGTGGCCGCGACTCGCCCTCGTCGCGGCCGGCGTGGTCGTCGGCTTCCCGCTGTTCTCCGCCTGGGCGATGCGCTACGTGCCCGCCGCGCACGGCGCCGTCGTCATCGGCGTGCTGCCGCTCGCCACCGCGGTGGCGGCGGCGATGATCGCGCACGAGCGACCCAGCCGGCGGTTCTGGATCAGCGCCGTGTTCGGCAGCCTGGTGGTCGTCGGCTTCGCGCTGTGGCAGGGCGGCGGCGCGCCGCATCCGGCCGATGCGCTGCTGCTCATCTCCGTCGCGGCGGCCGCCGTCGGCTATGCGGAAGGCGGCCGGCTGTCGCGCACGCTGGGCGGCTGGCAGGTGATCTGCTGGGCGCTGGTGCTGGCGGCGCCGTTCATCGCGCTGCCCGCGTGGTGGGCGATGGACGGCCGCATCGCGACGGCGCCGGCCTCGGCGTGGGCCGGCTTCGCGTACGTCAGCACCGTCAGCATGTTCCTCGGCTTCTTCGCCTGGTACCGCGGGCTGGCGCTGGGAGGCATCGCGGCCGTCGGGCAGGTCCAGTTGCTGCAGCCCTTCCTGACGATCCTCGCGTCGGCACTGCTCCTCGGCGAGGCGATCGACGCGGCGACGGTGATCGCGGCCGCGCTTGTCATCGCCTCCATCGCCATCGGCCGCCGCCGGCGCTAGGGCGGCGCGCGAGCCCCGCTGCCGACGTTTCGCTATACTCCGGCGTCGTCAAGGAGGATGCCCCATGGCCCGGCTCGAGATTGCCAAGAAGCATGCGCTGAACCACAAGCACGCGAAGGAAGCGGCGCAGAAGGTCGCGGACGACCTCAAGGAACGCTTCGAGCTCAACTACGCGTGGAAGGGCAACGCGATCGAATTCGAGCGCCCCGGACTTTCCGGCACGATGGTGGTGAGCAAGGACGAGGTGCGCCTCAAGTGCGAACTGGGGATG
The DNA here is from genome assembly GCA_943331295.2 of Bordetella parapertussis. Classification (GTDB taxonomy): domain Bacteria; phylum Pseudomonadota; class Gammaproteobacteria; order Burkholderiales; family Casimicrobiaceae; genus CAIWHR01. The sequence goes on from CALQLA020000006.1 coordinate 104,169, forward strand.
CTGCTCAGCCTGCTGAGGCCGAAGCTCGAGGCCGAGATTCACAAGGAATTCGACAAGCGCTTCGGGAAGACGGCCGCGGCCTGAGACAAGGGCCCCCACGCTCGCTTCGCTCGCTGCCCCCCGAGGGGGCGCAGTCCTTCCCTTGGGACGGCCCGGCGGGAAGGACGGCAGCGATGATCCAGGCGTTAAACCCGGCGCTGCGGCGCCGGGAACGGCGCATCGTTCCCCGCGAAGATCGCATCGAGCAACGCCGTCTCGCGGGCCGCGATCGTGGCCAGGAACTCGTCGGCGCCGCCCATGCGGCGGAACGCATCGAACCCACGCTCCAGGAAATCGTGCAGAACCAACATTCCGGCGACCCGCGCCGGCTGCCGCATCATCGTCAGCGCCGCGCGGATGAACGGCATCTTCACGAACCGGTCGAGCGCGGCGCCGATGTCCGTGGTGAGGCTCACCTGCCGGTCGCGGCCGGAGCGGTTGCCGACCCGCCGGAACGCCGCGCAGTACTCGGCCACCGTGAACGTGCCGTCGGCGCGCGGCAGGCAGGCGAGCAGCGCCTGGTCGAACTCCTGCGCCAGCGCGTTGAGTTCCATCGCCTCGGCGAGCGTCGCGATCACCCGCTCGGGCAGCATCCGGACCAGCATCGGCACAACGCGGGCGACGTCGGCGTCGCGCCGAGCGAAGTTGTCGCCGCCGTACAGGTCGGTCTCGAAGAAGACGACGGCCGCCGCGTAGCGCGGCTTGCGCTCGAGGTCGGCGTAGGTCTCCCCCAGCCGGCACGCCTGCCATGCGGCGATCCGCGTGAGCGCGAGATCGAGCGCCGGGTCGACGTTGCGCTGGGCGTGCAGGCGCGCGACACGATCGAGTTCGCGGATCAGCTCGGCCTGGGCGGCGTGCATGGTGTCGGGAGGGAAGAAGGCATCGGGGGGCGTTCGGCGGCGCGCCGGTGCGCGCGACCTCTGCTTTCCGTCGCGCGCGGCGACGACGATCAGCTTCAGTCTAGCGGAGTGCACCGCGCGCCGCGAGCCTCCACCGCTCGATTAGATTGTTTGCTCTAGAGCCGCGGGCTAGATTGGAAATCCCGCAGGACGCGCCATCGGGCGCGCGCGGTGCTGCGCCCGCCGTTGCGGCAAGCCGTGTCCCGTCGTGCCCATGACCACTCGTCGCACCTTCCTCGTTGTCGGCCTGGCCGGCGGCGCCGCCCTGACCGCAGCCTGGTGGCTGCGCGGCCGGCCCGGGCAGGACGCTTGGCCCGAGGCGTTCGCGCCGCTCGCCAGCCTCGATGCCGAGGCGCCGGCGATCGTGGCGGCCATTGCGCGCGCGCTGCTCGACGGCGCACTGCCGGCAACGCCGCAGGAACAGGCGACCGCGGTCGCCACCACGGTGGGCAGTGTCGCCAGGGCCGTGAGCGGACTGCCGCCCGCGGCGCAAAAGGAGCTGGGCGAGCTGTTCGCGTTGCTCGGGCTCGCGCCGACGCGGATCGCGCTGGCGCGGGTGACCGCGCCCTGGGCCGAGGCGAGCGTTGCGTCGGTCGGCGCCTTCCTCGATCGCTGGCGGGCGAGCGACTGGCAATTGCAGCGCGCCGCCTACGACGCCATGCACCAGCTCGTGTTCGCCGCCTGGTACGGCAACCCGGGCGCCTGGCCCGCGATCGGCTACCCCGGCCCGCCGACGGGCGTGCTCGCATGACGGCGAAGCCCCTGCTGCCGGATCCGTTCCGCGAAGGCCTCGCGCGCGGCTGGAACGTCATCGACGCCTCGGCGATCGCGGGCGACGCCGTGCTCGAGGCCGACGTCGCGATCGTGGGCAGCGGCGCCGGCGGCGGCACCGCTGCCGACATCCTGACGGCCGCCGGGCTCTCGGTGATCATGGTCGAGGAAGGCCCGCTGCGCACCTCCACCGACTTCCGGATGCGAGAGTCCGACGCCTACCCGGACCTTTACCAGGAGTCCGCGGCGAGGAAGACCGCGGACAAGGCGATCAACATCCTGCAGGGCCGCTGCGTCGGCGGGGGCACGACCGTGAACTGGACGAGCTCGTTCCGCACGCCGCCGGCGACGCTCAAGGCGTGGGCGCGCGACTACGGTCTCGGCGACTTCTCGGCCGACGAACTCGCGCCGTGGTTCGAGCGGATGGAAGCGAAGCTGTCGATCGCGCCCTGGCAGGTCGCGCCGAACGCGAACAACGAAACGCTCGCGATCGGCGCCGCGAAGATCGGCATCCCTGCGGCGGAGATTCGGCGCAACGTGAAGGGCTGCTGGAACCTCGGCTACTGCGGCATGGGCTGCCCGACGAATGCCAAGCAGTCGATGCTGGTGACCACGATCCCCGCCGCGCTCGAGCGCGGGGCGACGCTCGTCGTCCGCGTCCGCGCGGAGAAGTTCGTTCTGGACGGCAGCCGCGTAAGCTCGCTGCAGTGCGTCGCGATGGACGCGCGGGGCGTGCGGCCCACCGCGCGGACGATCACGGTGCGCGCGCGGACCTTCATCGCAGCCGGCGGCGCGATCGGCACGCCGGGCCTGCTGCTCAGGAGCCGCGTTCCGGATCCGAACGGGCTGATCGGGCGGCGCACGTTCCTGCACCCGACGGTGGTCTCGGTGGCCCGGATGCCCGCACGGATCGACCCGTTCGCGGGCGCGCCGCAGACCGTCTACTCGGATCACTTCCTCGACACGCTGCCGCCGGAAGGGCCGGTCGGCTACAAGCTCGAGGCTCCGCCGGTGCATCCGATCCTCGGCGCGATCACCGTGCCGAGCCACGGCCCCGCCCACGCCGAATGGATGCGGGAGCTCCCGCACCTGCAAGTGGTCATCGCGCTGCTGCGCGACGGCTTCCACCCCGACAGCCCGGGCGGCACCGTGGCGCTGCGCAGCGACGGCACGCCGGTGCTCGACTACCCGTTGACGCCCTACCTGTGGGACGGCGCGCGCCGCGCCCTGCTGTCGATGGCCGAGATCCAGTTCGCGGCCGGTGCCACGCGCGTGATGCCGGTCCACGGCGCCGGCGCCGCGTACACCGGCTGGACAGCCGCGCGCAAGGCGATCGCCGACTACGCGCTGGCGCCGCTCGCGACGCCGGTCGTCAGCGCGCACGTGATGGGCGGCTGCCCGTTCGGCAGCGACCCGAAGCGCGCGGTGGTCGACCAGGAGGGCCGCAGCCATCACGTCGAGAACCTTTACGTCCTCGACGGCTCGCTGTTCCCCACGTCGATCGGCGCGAATCCACAGCTTTCGATCTACGGCATCGTCGCCCGTCTCGCCGACGCGCTCGCGACACGTCTGGCCGCGACGCCGCGCTGAGTACCACCCCGGAAGCCCGCGCGCCGTTTAGTGTGTTTGCTCTAGAGAACCCCGCTACAGTGGTCCTATTCGCCGGGTTGCCCGCGATGTCCAACCGATCAATCAGGAGACCTTCATGCTGAAGCAAGCGTCCGCCAATTTCACCCCCTTCCAGTTCGGCGAAGATGCCCTCGCCGCCTCGCGTCAGGTCTGGCTTGCGAGCCTCGGCGCCGCTGCCGTGACGCGTGACTGGGTTTCCACCGAAGCCCGCCAGGCGTTCAAGTCGCTGGTCAAGGAAGGCACGGTGGTTGAATCGCGCGCCGTGACGTTCGTCGGCGACCAGATCGAAGTCTCGGTCAATCGCGCGAACACGATCTGGAAACACACGCGCAGCACCGTCGAGGCGTCCGTCAAGCAGGCCGCCGAGACCGCCGTCGCGCTGGCCCAGCAGGCGCTGCCGAAGTCGCTGCCGAAGATCGACCTCGGCATCGCGAAGCCGGCCCGTGCCCGGAAGACCGTCGCCAAGGCCGTCAGGCCGGCACGCACCCGCGTCGCGAAGGTCGCGAAGAAGGCGAAGCGCGCCGTCAAGACCACCGCGAAGCGCTGACCAACGCGGTAGAATCCCCGTACAGGCTTCACTACCTAAAATAACGCAGCGAGGAGGTCCATGCCGGATGGTGCGGCGACCGGGGGTGCGAGTCGCGCCCGGAAGCAGGGACGTGCGCGTCCCCGCGTGGGCCTCGCACTCGCGGGCGGCGGCCCGCTGGGCGGAATTTACGAGGTCGGCGCGCTGCTCGCGCTGACCGACTCGCTCGAAGGCGTCGATTTCAACGACCTCGACGTCTACGTCGGGGTTTCCTCCGGCGGCTTCGTCGCGGCCGCTCTCGCGAACGGCATCTCGCCGGCGCAGATGTACCGGCTGTTCATCGATGACGGCGTCGACGCGGCGCTGACGCCCGACGTCTTCCTGCGCCCTGCCCTGCACGAGTTCGCGCACCGCGCCGCGGCACTGCCGCGGCTCGCGAGCCGCGCGCTGTTCCAGTACCTTGCCGACCCGTTCAACCACGGCTTCATGGCCTCGTCGGCCACGATGTCGCGGGCGATGCCCACCGGCGTATTCGACAACGCGGCCATCGACCGCTTCCTCTCCCGTCTCTTCTCGGCACCCGGCCGCACCAACGACTTCCGCCAGCTCGCGCACAAGCTGTTCCTCGTCGCCACCAACCTCGACTCCGGCGCGTCGGTGATCTTCGGCGCGAAGGGCCACGACCACGTGCCCATTTCCCGCGCGATCGAGGCCTCGGCGGCGCTGCCGGGGCTCTTCCCGCCGGTCCACATCGCCGGCGAGTACTACGTCGACGGCGCGCTGAACAAGACGCTGCACGCGTCGGTGGCCCTCGACGAAGGGATCGGACTCCTGCTCTGCATCAACCCGCTGGTTCCTTTCGACGCCAGCAAGGCCGCGATCGCGGGCCACGTGACGCTCGGGAAACTGAACCAGGGCGGCCTGCCGCTGGTGCTGTCGCAGACGTTCCGCGCGATCATCCATTCGCGGATGAAGGTGGGCATGGAGAAGTACCGCACCCAGTACCCGGACGCCGACGTGGTGCTGTTCGAGCCGGATCGCGAGGATCCCGACATGTTCTTCGCCAACATCTTCAGCTATTCGCAGCGCAAGCGGCTGTGCGCCGCGGCGTACCGGAAGACGCGGCAGAACCTGATCGCCCGCGCCGACGTGCTCGCGCCGCAGCTCGCGCGCCACGGGATCGTGCTGCGCCGCGACCGCATTGACGACGCGCGGCGCATCGTCACCGATGCCGTGACCGACCCGCGGCCGCTGCACACCAACGCCGACTACGGCACGAACGTCCGGCAGACGGCCCGCGATCTCTCGCACACGCTCGACCAGCTCGAGCGATGGCTCGCCGGCGCGCATTGACGGCGACAGCCGGGCCGGCGCGTGCGCGGTCCGCGAGCGGCGCCGGAGGCTAGGTCCATGGCGGAGAGGAAACGTCCGCGCCGCACGCGCGAGCGCATCCTGGAGACCAGCCTCGCGCTGTTCAACCGGTTCGGCGCGCCGCACGTCACGACGGCGAACATCGCCGACGAGATGAACATCAGCCCCGGCAACCTGTACTACCACTTCCGCAACAAGGACGAGATCATCGGCGAACTGTTCACGGCCTACGAGGCGCGCGTGCTGCCGCTGCTGCCGGAACGGGGCGGCCGCGTGGCCGACGTCGAGGACCTGTGGCTGCTCCTGCACCTGCTGTTCGAGCACATGTGGGCCTATCGCTTCCTGTACCGCGACTTAGACGAGCTCGCATCGTCGGACCGCGGCATCGGCATGCGCGTCGGCAACCTGCTGCGGAGGAGCTATACGTCCATGGTAGAGTTGTGCGAAGGCATGGTGCGCGCCGGTTCGATGCAGGCCTCGCCCGGCGAAATCAATGCGGTGGCGCGCAATGTCGTCCTGGTTTCGACCTACTGGATGTCGTTCCACCGGCTGACCGAGAACGCGCGCGACGGCGCCGCGGAGATCGACCTCGGCCTCGGCGCCTACCAGGTGCTGGCGCTGATCGCGCCGTTCCTGGTCGGCGACGCGCGCGTGCTGCTCGACCGGCTGGGCCGCGACTATCTCTGACTCGCTGGGAGGCTCCCGATGGCGAAGAAGTGGACCAAGTTCCCGTACCCGGACCAGGCGTTCCTATTCGACGAGGCCGGCCTCAAGAAGCACTGGGCGCGCCTGCACAAGGGCGACCTCGAGCCCTATCCGAAGGACACCGCGGTCCGCGACGCGTGGCGCGCGTATCACGCCGGCGACTTCCAGCAGGCGGTCGAGGCCGGTCTCGAGGCCGGCGGACCCGGCATCAACGCGGCGGTGAAGGCGCAGATGATCTACGCGAACTACCTCGAGAAGAACGATAAGAACAAGCTCGCGCTGCTCGAGGAGGCCGCGGCCTGGGCGGACGAACGCCGGACCGAGGCGCCCAAGGACCCGAACGCGCACTACTTCCACTCGTATGCGCTCGGCCGCTACAGCCAGGGCATATCGATCGGCGCGGCGCTCGCGCAGGGCCTCGTCACCAAGATCCGCGACGCGCAGCGGCTGGCGCTGAAGCTCGCGCCGAAGCATCCCGACGTCAACATCGCGCACGGCTCGTACCAGGCCGAGGTGGTGGCCAAGGTCGGCGGCATCCTCGCCAGCATGACCTACGGCGCGAAGAAGGACCTGGCGCTCGAGCACTTCGCCCTCGCGCAGAAGCTCTTTCCGGAGTCGGCGATCGCGCGGGTCGAGCACGCCAACGCGCTCGTGCTGCTGTTCGGCAAGAGCCGGCAAGCCGAGGCCGACGCGCTCTACGCCGAGGCGGCCGAGTGCAAGCCGGCCGACGCGATGGAACGGCTGGACGTCGAGCTCGCGCGATCGAAGCTAGAATGAGCCTCCGCCGCCGTCGCGCGGCACGAAGGATCCACCCCCGATGAACAGTTCCCGCCCCACCCGACCGACGCGCGAAATCGCCGCGGCGCTGCTGCTCGCCGCCTGCTTCGCCGCCGGACCGGTCCCCGCGCAGGCGCCGGCGGCGGCGGCGGCAACGGCGGCGGCGGCGCCCGCCGCCCAGATCGACACGCTGAAGCGCATCCGCGATACCGGCGCGATCCTGATCGGCGTGCGGGAGGCGTCGGTTCCCTTCTCCTACCTCGACGCACAGAAGCAGCCGCAGGGCTATTCGGTCGACCTTTGCCTGCGCGCCGCCGACGCGATCAAGGCCGAGTTCAAGATGAAGCGCCTCGACGTCAAGTTCGTGCCCGTGAGTTCCGCGAACCGGATTCCGGCGCTGCTCGAAGGCAAGATCGACCTCGAGTGCGGCTCGACCACCAACACGCGCGACCGGCAGAAGCAGGTTGCGTTCGCCTACACAACGTTCGTCGCGGGCATCAAGATGCTGGCGCCGAAGGCTTCGAACATCAACGGCATCGAGGACCTGCGCGGCAAGACAGTCGTCGTGACCAAGGGCACCACCAGCGAGAAGATGATCAAGCAGCTCAACACCGAGCGGCTGCTGAAGCTGACGCTGATCGAGACGACCGACCACAACGAGTCGTTCAAGGCGATCGAGGACGGCAAGGCGGTCGCGTTCCCGATGGACGACGTGCTGCTCTACGGCCTCATCTCCAAGGCGAAGAACCCCGACGATTTCGCGGTGGTCGGCAAGTACATGTCGGTCGAGCCGTACGCGATCATGATGCGCAAGGACGAACCTCAGCTCGAGCGCATCGTCAATCGCGCGCTGAACGAGCTGTTCCAGTCCGGCGAAATCCGGCGCATCTACGCGCGCTGGTTCGCGACCAAGGACCTCACGGTGCCGCTCAACCAGTACCTGAAGGAAGCGTTCCTCGTCCCGAACACTTACCCCGCCTGGCCCTGACATCTTTCGTAGCCCGGGTTTCGCTGTCGCTCGACCCGGGCTACGGGACAGCTTCAGGCCGCCCGAACCGCCGCCTGCAGCTTCGCGAATTCCGGCGCGAATCGCGCGCTGATGCGCGCCGGGTCGGGGCAGAGCCCGCGATCGGTCAGCACGCCGAACTGCACCTGCCCGTCGTAGGACAGGATCGACACGCCCATTCCGATGTCGCCGGACTGCGGCACCCACACCATCATGCTGTCGATGCCGGCGCCCGCCATGAACAGCGGCTGCTGCGGCCCCGGCACGTTGGTCATCACCGCGGTCGCGTTGCGCGACAGCGCGTTCAGCAGCTGGTCCTGCAGCACCTTCGGTCCCGCCCCCATCGCCGCCAGCAGGCCGAGCGCCAGGACCGGCTGGTACGAGGCCTTCAGCGCGCCCATGTTCGCGCGCACCGCGGTGAGCCGCTTGACCGGGTTCTCGATCCCGACCGGCAGGTCGAGGAAGACCAGCCCGAACTGGTTGCCGAGCTCGTGCGCCTTTTCGAGCGGGCGCAGGTTGACCGGCACCAGCGCCCGCACGACGACGCCGCGGACCGGGTCGCCCTTCCGGACGAGGTATTCGCGCAGCGCGCCGGCCACGCACGACAGCAGCACGTCGTTGACCGACGCGTCGAGCGCGCGGCCGATCGACTTCACCTCAGCCAGGGGGATCGGGTCGGCCCAGGCGACGCGCTTGGCGACGCCGGGCTTGCCCTTGAAGCGGGTCGGCGAATCCTTCTCCATCAGCGCGAGCTTGGCGATCTCGCCGGCGACCGCCGTGCCCTGCGTCGCCAGCTCGACCGCCTGCGCCGGGTCCTGCCAGATCGAGACACCCTTCTTCATGATGACGGCGCCGACCTTCATCGCCATCTTCATCGCGTCGGGCAGCGAGCTCAGCACCGTCGCCTGCGTGGCGGCGTGGCGCGGGGCGCGCGCCGCTTTCGCCGCCGGCGCCGGTGTGGCCGCCTGGCGGCGCCTCGTGTCCGTCATCGACAGCAGCACCTGCGTCAGCGCGATGCCGTCGGCGTAGCAGTGATGGATCTGCGCGATGAGAGCGCTGCCACCCAGGTAATTCTCGACCACGTGGAACTTCCACAGCGGGCGGGACGGATCGAGCGGCCGGCTGACGTGCCGGCTCACGTATGCCTGCAGTTCCTTCTTCCCCGCGGCCCCCGGCAGCGTGACGCGGGTGACGTGCTGGTCGATGTCGAAGTCGGCGGCGGTTTCCCAGTAGGTCACGCCGTTGTCCTCGACCGGCTTCTGGCGAAACCGCGCGTAGCGCAGGAACCGCTTGTCGACGATGTTCCGGAGCCGCTCGAACCGGACGCGATCGCGCAGCGTCAGCACGCAGCAGATCATCATCAGGTTGTCGGGCCGGTCCATCCGCAGCCAGGCAGTGTCGACTGCCGACATTCTTTCGCGTCGTCGTGTGGCCATGGGCGAGGGGTCCGTTGAGGAAACCGGCGGCGTGGGCTGCGCGCGAATCCTGTCCCGGCGGACAAGGGCGGGCGCGGATTGGACGCTGTTCCGGGTTCGCGCTAAAGTAGCACAGCCCCCCCAGGCGGGGTAGACCCCGACCGCCGAGAGCGCAACCCGGAGATCGCATCATCATGGCTGCCGCACCGAAGAAAGACGACCTCAAGGCCCGCTTCGAGGCCGCCGCCGCCGCGGCGAAGCAGACGAAGAAGAAGCCCGACAACGCGACGCTGCTGAAGCTCTACGCCTATTACAAGCAGGCGACCGAAGGCGACGTCGCCGGAGATCGCCCGGGCGGGTTCGATTTCGTCGGCGGCGCCAAGTTCGACGCCTGGGCCAAGCAGAAAGGCACGAGCAAGGACGAGGCGATGCAGAACTACATCAAGCAGGTCGAGAAGCTGAACCGGGAATAGCCCCCGGTCCGCCGTTCACGCGGCCCTGTAGCGACCGCGTCACTTCCCCTTCGCGCGCCGGCTCGCCGCCGGCGAGGGTACCGCCGCCTTCGCAGCCGCTGCCTTCTTCGCCACGCGCGGTGCTTTCGCAGTCGCCTTGCGCGCCGCCGGCGCCGGGCGCTTTGCCGGCGCCGGCTTCGCCGCCGCCCCGCCCTTGGCGCCGAGCAGCCGGTTCACCGCGTCCGACAATTCGTCGACGCGATCGGCCAGCCGCTGCACGTCGTTCTGCGTATAGACGCCGAGCTTCGCGAGCGCGCGCGCCACGCGGTCCTCGAACACCTGCTCCAGCTTGTCCCAGGTGCCGCCGGCCATCTGCTGCATCTCCTTCGCCTTGGCCGCGGCGACGCCGCGGGCCGCGACCGCCGTGTCCACGGCCGCCCGCTTGGTCTTCTGCTCGAGGCGCTGGCCCTGCTTCAGCAGCGACTCGAATACCTTCGCTCCTTCGTGCTGCGCCCTGGCGAGCGCCTCGAGCCCGCTGGGCCAGCCGGCGTGCGGCGCACGTGCGGCTTTGGGCGGGGTGCCGGCCGTGCCGGCCTTCTTTCCGGTCGCTGTCTTGCGCATCGCGTCTTCTCCTTCAAGTGGCACACCGCGGGCCGCGGACATCTTGCCATTCTAGCGACGCCGATTAGAGGCCACACACTAAAACCGGATGCCCGGCAGAGGCGCACCCGCCGCGATGCGCGTCGGTATAATCCGCCGACCGGCCCGGGGCCGATGGCGCCTCGCCGCGCCGGCCGCGCGCGCCAGCACCGCGCGGCCCGGGGCTGGCGGACGCGCATACCCATAACCCGCAAGGAGGAAGCTCATGGCGTACTTCGTCACCGGCGCTACCGGTTTCATCGGCCGTTACCTGGTCGCCAACCTGCTGCGGCGCGGCGAGCCGATCTACGTGCTCGTGCGCAAGGGGTCGCTGAAGAAGCTCGCCGCGCAGCGCGAGGAATGGGACGCCACGGAGAAGCAGGTGATCGCCGTCACGGGCGACATCGGCCAGAAGGGCCTCGGCATCGCCGACGCGGACCTGCGAAAGCTGAAGGGCAAGGTCACGCATCTCTTCCACCTCGCCGCGGTCTACGACATCTCGGCCACCGCCGAGGCGCAGCAGGTGGCCAACGTCGACGGCACGCGCAACGTCGTGGCGTTCGCCGCGGCCGTGCAGGCGGGCACGTTCCACCACGTGAGCTCGATCGCCGCGGCCGGGCTCTACGACGGCGTGTTCCGCGAGGACATGTTCGAGGAGGCCGAGGACCTCGACCACCCGTACTTCAGGACCAAGCACGAGTCCGAGGGCATCGTGCGGCGCGAGTGCAAGCGGCCGTTCCGGATCTACCGGCCGGGCTTCGTCGTCGGCGACTCGAAGACCGGCTACATCGACAAGATCGACGGCCCCTACTACTTCTTCAAGTTCCTGCAGAAGCTCCGCAACATGCTGCCGCCGTGGATGCCGATGCTGGGGATCGAGGGCGGGCGCATCAACATCGTCCCGGTTGACTTCGTCGCCGACGCGCTCGACTTCATCGCGCACAAGAAGGGGCTGGACGGCCGTTGCTTCCACCTGACCGATCCGGACCCGCACCGGATCGGCGAGGTGCTGAACATCTTCGCCAACGCCGGCCATGCGCCGCAGATGACGATGCGCATCAACGCCCGGATGTTCGGCTTCATCCCGGCGCCGGTGCTCTACGGCATCGGCTCCCTCGCCCCGATCAAGCGGATGATCCGCGCGGTGCTGACCGACCTCGGCGTGCCGAAGGACGTGTTCCAGTTCGTCAACTGGCCCACCCGCTACGACAACCGCGAGACGGTCAAGGCGCTGAAGGGCTCCGGCATCGCGGTGCCGCGACTCGAGTCCTACGCGCCGCAGATCTGGGACTACTGGGAGCGGCACCTCGACCCGGACCTCTTCATCGACCGCAGCCTGTCGGGCAAGGTCAAGGGCCGCGTCGTCGTCGTCACGGGCGCCTCGTCCGGCATCGGCCGCGCCACCGCGCTGAAGCTCGCCGGAGCCGGCGCCAAGGTGATCCTCGTCGCCCGCGGCGAGGAGAAGCTGCTGGAGACGAAGGCGGAGATCGAGTCGGCCGGCGGCCGCGCGTGGATCTACACCTGCGACGTCGCCGACCTCGCCTCCTGCGACGCGCTGGTCGCGCGGGTGCTGGCCGAGCACGGCGGCTGCGACTTCCTCGTCAACAACGCCGGGCGCTCGATCCGCCGCGGCGTGCTCAACTCGTTCGACCGCTTCCACGATTTCGAGCGGACGATGCAGCTCAACTACTTCGGCGCGCTCCGGCTGATCATGGGCTTCCTGCCGAAGATGGTCGAGAACAAGCGCGGCCAGGTCATCAACATCTCGTCGATCGGCGTGCTGACCAACGCGCCGCGGTTCTCCGCCTACGTCGCGTCGAAGTCGGCGCTCGATTCGTTCTCGGCCTGCGCCTCGTCGGAGTTCATCGACAAGGGCATCAGCTTCACGACGATCAACATGCCGCTGGTGCGCACCCCGATGATCGCGCCGACCAAGATGTACGAGAACGTGCCGACGCTCTCGCCCGAAGAGGCGGCGGACCTCGTCGTCCAGGCGATCGTCTACAAGCCGGTGCGCATCGCGACGCGGCTCGGCATCTTCGGCGCCGTCTGCCACGCCGCCGCGCCGCGGCTCACGCAGATCCTGCTCAACACGGCGTTCAACATGTTCCCGGACTCGGCCGCTGCCGCGGGGAAGAAGGAAGGCGCGGCGCCGCAGGCGCTCACCCCCGAGCAGATGGCGTTCGCGCAGATAACGCAGGGGATTCACTGGTAGCGCGAATCTCGGCGGCGACGCGGGCGAAGACCCGCGGGTCGCCCAGCAGCGCGTTGTGGCCGATGCCCATCAGCGCGATGTTCTGCGCGTGGGCGAGGATCGACGAGGTCTGCGGCGCCACCATCGAGTCGTGCCACGACCAAAGCGAGACGATCGGCGGCGCCGCTTCGGTGGCGGTCGCACCGAGGTCCGCGAGCCACGCGTTGCGCGGCCGCAGCTGCGACAGCGAGCGCCCCGGGAACATCCAGGCCAGCACGCTGCCGCCGTGCGGCGTGCCGATCGTGATCACGCGGCGCACCTTCGCGCCGCCATAGCGGCCGAGATAGGCGCGGGCGACGAGCCCGCCCATGCTGTGGCCGACGATGACCACCTGCCGGGCGCCGGTGGCGGCGAGGATCGCGTCGATCCTCAAAGCCGCCTGTTCGGCGAACAGGTCGATCGACGCCAACGGCGGGCCGTACGACAGCGCGTAGATCGGCCCGATGCCCTGCGCCGCGAGGTATTGCTTCATCGGCGACCAGACGCCCGCGTTGCACAGAACGCCGTGCAGCAGCAGCACGGGGCAGGCCGCGGGCGCCGGCGGCGGGTCGGCCATCAGCCACCGGTACAGCATCATCCGCGGGATCGAGCCCGCGACGACGGCGACCTCGCGCAGGTAGAGCCGCAGGAGCCCGGTCAGGGACAGCCGCATCTCGGCCGGACGCTCGGCGCGGAACAGCCACGACAGGGTCATCCACACGACGGTGAGCACCGCGGGGACCGCGACCAGCGCGACCGGCACGCCGGCGACGAACCACAGCGGATTGGTGCCGTCGGCGATCGCGCGTGCCGCCCAGCCGGCATAGGCGATGACGCCGGCCAGCACGGCGACGAAGAGCGATATCGCGGTGGTCATGGCGACGGGGGCGGGGGCGACGGTCGCGGCGGCCCGGGCTTCACGCGCCCATCGCCCGCGCGACCGCGGGTCTCAGGCGGGGACGGCGAGCGACTTGCGGAAGCGGTTCAACTCGTGGACGGAGTCGAAGGTCTCGCCGAACAGCGACGACAGGTTGCGCAGGATCATCGCGACCACGCGCTTTTCCCAGTCGCCGTCGAACTGGATCTGCGTATCGAGCCAGTGCTGCAGCCACGCCGGGTCGGGCAGGCGACTTTGTACCGTGTCGTTCGGGAACAGGCCCTTGTTGACGTGCAGGTTGGTGGGATGCAGCGCCTTTCCGGCGCGGTGCGGGCTCGCCATCAGCACGCCGATCTTCGCGAACGAGCGCCGGGCTTCCTGGCCGCAGCGCTCGATGGCGCGCTTCATGAAACGCAGGTACGCGCCGCCATGCCGCGCCTCGTCGCGCGCGATCAGCTCGTAGATTTTCTGGATCACGGGCTCGGTGTGCCATTCGGCGGCGCGGCGATACCAGTGGTTGAGGCGGATCTCGCCGCAGAAATGCATCATCAGCGTCTCGAGCGGCGGCGCCGGGTCGAACTCGAACCGCACTGCGTGCAGCTCCTCCTCGGTCGGCACGAGGTCGGGGCGGAACCGGCGCAGGTATTCGATCAGCACCAGCGAGTGCTTCTGCTCCTCGTAGAACCAGATCGACATGAACGCGGAGAAGTCGCTGTCGTGGCGGTTGTCGCGCAGGAACATCTCGGTCGCGGGCAGCGCCGACCACTCGGTGATCGCGTTCATCTTGACGGTGCGCGCCTGCTCGTCGGAAAGCTTGGTGCGCTCGAAGTCGTCCCAGGGAACGTCGGTCTCGAGGTTCCACCGCACTTCTTCCAGGGCCTTGAACAATTCGGGATAGAGCATCGAATGCCTCGTTGGTGCCTAGCGTGTCATTGTAAGGCCTGCGGGGCGCCTGCGCCGCGACCCGACCCGCGGCGTGGTCATCGCGCGGCGACGGAAGCCGCCGGCGCGGCCGGCGCGTGCTCGGCGCGCCAGTTGCCGAGCGCGGCAAGCGCGGCGCCAAGGTCGGGGATCAGCGTGACGCCCGGCAGCGTGCGCCGCACCCGGCGCGTCATCTCGCCGCCCGCCCACAGCGTCACCGACGGCGGAAGCTGCCGGCGCAGCGCGGCGAGCTCCTCGCTCGCCTGGCGCACCGGAAAGGCCGCCGAGAACGACAGCGCGACCAGGTCCACCTTGTGCGCCAGCGCGGCGCGGCGGATGTCCTCGAGTGGCGTCTGCACGCCGAGCGAGATGCACTGGACGCCTTCGGGCACCAGCAGCGCTTCGAGCATCAGCAGGCCGAGACCGTGCTGCTCGCCCGGCAGCGTCGTCGCCAGCACCCGCGGCGCGCCCGACGGCCGGGGAAAGGCGTTGATCGCCGTGCGCAGCACCACCTGCACCTGCTCGGAATAGAGGTGCTCCTCGAAGATCTGGAGATCGCCGCGCATCCAAGAATCGCCGATGTCCCGGTTCAGCAGCGTCATCGTCTCGACGACGAACCGCTGCAGCCCCTGCCGCATCACGAGGCCCGCCAACGCGTGGTACAGGCCCAGCGCGTCGTGGCCTTGCAGGATCGCCATGATGTCGCCGCCGACGCCGCTTGCCAGCACTTCCTGGCGCCGTTCAATCCGCTGCTGCGCCAGCGCATCGAGCTCGTCGGGCGTGCAGCCGACGATCTTGCCGGGACGCATCCCGACGTCCATCAGGCGCTTGATCGCGCGGAGCTTCGCGATTTCCGGGACCGTGTACTGCCGTTCGCCGTTCTCGTCGCGCGCCGGCTTCGGAAAGCCGTAGCGGCGCTCCCACATGCGCAGCACGTCCTTCGACAGCCCGGTTTCCCGCTCGACGGCACTGATGTCGAGGGTAAGCCCCCGATCTGGCTGAGGTTTATTCATTGTCCAAGACATTCATTGACAAACTTTCTCCCGGATCGTATTGTGAACATCGAAGGTATTAGTGTCTAGGACAAGTTGCAATGAAAATCCCGAATCCTCCGCCGCGGCGCCCGCTCGGCGGCGCGCGGTCCGTGGCCGTCCGGCTCGCCGCGGTCGTGGCGTTGGGCATGCTGGCGGTGCCGGCGTGGGCCGCAGGCCCGGCGCCGAAAGGCGCGGCCGACGCCGCCTGCCCGGCGCTCCTGCGCCACGCGTTTCCCAGGCTCCAGACCGGCGAGCCGCAGTCGCTCTGCCAGTACGCGGGCAAGGTGCTCGTGATCGTCAATACGGCGAGCTACTGCAGCTACACGGGCCAGTACGAAGGGCTGGAGGCGCTATATCGCAAGTACCAGGGGCGGGGCCTCGTGGTGCTGGGCTTCCCGTCGAACGATTACGGCGCGCAGGAACCCGGCTCCAACAAGGAGATCGCCGAGTTCTGCCGGACCACCTACGGCGTGGAGTTCCCGATGTTCGAGAAGGTCGCCGGCACCCGCGTTGCCGCCAATCCCCTCTACGCCGAGCTGATCGCGAAGACCGGCAAGGCGCCGCAGTGGAATTTCCACAAGTATCTGGTCGATCGCAGCGGCAGCCGCATCGCAAGCTTCGGCAGCGCGACGGATCCCGCCCAGCCCGCTTTCATCGCAGCGCTCGAACGGCTGCTGGCAGAAAAGCCGCCGTCCTGACGGCGCGCGGCGGCGGCCGGTGGCGGCTCCCGCGGCGAACGCAGGAAGACCGAATCCAGTCCAACGGGCCTGCGTATAGTGCTACCGAGGGCGTCGCGGCGGGCCTTCCCGAGCCGCCGGCGGCCAATGACATGAGGTGCTCCAAGGTGCGCATCGCGGTTGTGGGATCCGGCATCGCCGGCCTGGGCTCGGCATGGCTGCTGCATCGGCAGGGCCACGCGGTCACGCTGTTCGAGGCGGCAGCCCGGCTGGGCGGGCACACGCACACGGTGGACGTCACGCTGGACGGGATCACGGCCCCGGTCGACACGGGCTTCCTCGTCTTCAACGACCGCACCTATCCGCACCTGATCGCGCTGTTCGACGAACTGGGCGTCGCGAGCACCGCAAGCGAGATGTCGTTCTCGGTGCGGGTCGACGCGAAGCGGCTCGAATGGGCGGGCACGAGCTTCGCGTCGCTGTTCGCGCAACCGGCCAACGCGCTGCGTCCCGCCTTCTGGCGGATGCTGTCCGACATCGTCCGCTTCAACCGCGAGACGCGAGCGATGGTGGCGATGGATTCGGTGTGGCCGATCGCGCTCGGCGACTACCTCGACCGCGGCCGCTACTGCGCGCCATTCCGCGACTGGTACCTGCTGCCGATGGCGGCGGCGATCTGGTCGTCGCCGCAGCGGGACATCCTCGACTTTCCGCTGCCGACCTTCGTCCGCTTCTGCCAGAACCACGGCCTGCTGCAGGTCACCGACCGGCCGCAGTGGCGCACCGTCACCGGCGGCAGCAGGACCTACGTCGAGCGCATCGCCGCGCGCCTGCCCGACATCCGCACGGCCACGCCGGTGACCGCGATCCGCCGCCCCGGCGCCGGCGTCGACGTCGATACGCCCGGACGCACCGAGCACTTCGACCAGGTCGTGCTCGCGTGCCACAGCGACCAGTCGCTCGCGCTGCTGCAGGACCCGTCGAAGGAGGAGCGCCAGCTGCTGTCGCAGGTGCGCTACCAGCCCAACCGCGTGCTACTGCACACCGACCGGCGCCTGCTGCCGCGCTCGCGCCGGGCGTGGGCGGCGTGGAACTATCTCGCCGCCGAAGGCGACGGCAACGAACCGGTCGCCGTCAGCTATCTCATCAACAAGCTGCAGCCGCTGCCGTTCCGCACGCCCGTGATCGTCACGCTCAACCCGCCGTTCGAGCCTGAACCCGCCACGGTGCTGCAGGCGTTCGAGTATTCGCACCCGCTGCTGGACAGCCACGCCCTCGCGGCGCAGCGGAGCATCGGCCACCTGCAGGGGCAGCGCGACACCTGGTTCGCCGGCGCCTGGCTGGGATACGGTTTCCACGAGGACGGCCTCAAGTCGGCGCATGCGGTCGCGACCGGCATCGCCGGCCTTGCCGCGCGCGGCGACCGTGCCACGGACGCGCCCCGGCTCGTGGCCTGATCCCGCGAATCCGACGCCGGAATGCGACAATGACTGCCGCGCTGCTCCCCACGCCGACCGTGCCCGCCCCGGAGGCCGGCGCGCAATCCGGCGGGGCATCGATCGTGCACGGCGAGGTCGGGCACCTGCGGCGCCGCCCGGCGGTCAACGCGTTCACGTATCCCGCCTTCTGCCTGCGGCTGCCGCTGTCGCGGATGGAATCGCTCGCCGCCGGCGGCATCGCGTGGAACCGGCGCGGCGCGCTGTCGTTCCACGACCGCGACCATGGGCCGCGCGACGGCAGCCCGCTGCTGCCGTGGATTCGCGCGCTGCTGGCCGAGGCGGGCGTGGCGGCCGACGGCGAGGTGGTGCTGCACGCGTTTCCGCGGATGCTGGGCTTCGTGTTCAACCCGGTCTCCTTCTGGGTGTGCCACGACCGGTCGGGAAGCGTCCGCGCGGTGCTGTGCGAGGTGTGCAACACGTTCGGCGAGCGGCACAACTACCTCGTCGCGCACCCCGACGGTCGGCCGCTCGTCTCCGGCGAGACGCTGCGCGCGCGCAAGGTGTTCCACGTCTCGCCGTTCTGCGACGTGCAGGGCGGCTATGCGTTCCGCTTCCATTTCGGCGCGGAACGCTGGCTTGCCCGCATCGATTATTTCGACGACGCCAGCGCAACCGAGCCGCTCCTGGAGACGCGAATCTCGGGCCGCGTGGCGCCGCTCGCGCAAGGCGACGCGTGGCGGCTCCTGCGCCGGTACCGCTGGTACACGCTCGGCGTGATCGCGCGCATCCACTGGCAGGCGCTGAGGCTCTGGACCAAACGCATCCGCTTCTTCCCGAAACCCGCTCCCCCGCAGCAGATGACGACGCGATGACCGCCATGGAAAACACCGCCCGTTCCCCCCTGTCCCGCAGCCGCCGCCACGCGCCCGGCATGCCCGCCCCCCAAGGACTGCCCGCGGCCGCCCGCGTGCTGTTCGCGCTCCTGACCCGCCTCGCCGCGGGCGAGGTCGCGCTGCGCGGGCCCGACGGCGAAGTCCATCACTTCGGCCCCGGCGGCGACCCGGCGCTGCACGCCGAGCTGACGATCGCCGACTGGCGCGTCGCGCGCGAAGTGCTCACCGGCGGCGACGTGGCATTCGCCGAGGCCTACATGGAGGGGCGCTGGAACACGCCCGACCTCACCGCGCTGCTGACGGTGCTCGCCTGCAACCAGCGGGCGCTGGAGCGCGCGTTCTACGGCCACGCGTGGCAGCGCGCGCTGTTCCGGATCCGGCACTGGCTGCGCGCCAATTCCCGCCGGCAGGCGAAGCGCAACATCGTCGCCCACTACGACCTCGGCAACGAGTTCTACGCGCTGTGGCTCGACCCGACGATGACCTACTCGTCGGCGCTGTTCGGCGCCGACCCGGCGCAGCCGCTCGCCGCCGCGCAGGACGCGAAGTACCGGCGCATCCTCGACGAGCTCGCGCTGCCGCCGGGCGCGCGCATCCTCGAGATCGGCTGCGGCTGGGGCGGCTTCGCCGAGACGGCGGCGCGGGCCGGTTACCGCGTGACGGGGCTGTCGCTGTCGGACGCGCAGACCGTCTACGCCCGCGCGCGGCTCGCGCAGGCGGGACTCGCCGACCGCGTGGAGTTCCGGATCGAGGACTACCGCGACGCGCGCGGCCGCTTCGACGCCGTGGTGTCGATCGAGATGTTCGAAGCCGTCGGCGAGCGCTGGTGGCCCGCCTACTTCCGCGCGGTGAAGAACGCGCTCGTGCCCGGCGGGCGCGCGTGCATCCAGACCATCACCATCGCCGACGAGCGCTTCGAGCGCTATCGCACGCAGTCGGACTTCATCCAGCAGTACATCTTTCCGGGCGGCATGCTGGCCTCGCCGACGCGGTTCGCGAACGAGGCGAAGCGCGCCGGGCTGGACCTGGCGGGCGGCCACACGTTCGGCCGCGACTACGCCGAGACGCTGAAGCGCTGGCTGCACGCGTTCGACGCCCGGGTGGACGACGTGCGCGCCCACGGCTTCGACGACCGGTTCATCCGCTGCTGGCGGTTCTACCTCGCCTACTGCGCCGCCGGCTTCGACAGCGGCTCCACCGATGTCGCCCAGTACACGCTCGTCGCGCGCTGAGCGCGGCGCTGCCCGCGCGCGCGCCATCATCGGCGCGGTGCTGATGGCGATGTTCGTCGCGGCCCCGGCCGTCGCGAACACGCCCAGGGCCGTGCCGCCGTTGCCGGCGGCCGTCGCCGCCCTGGCGCCGGATCTCCAGGCGAAGGGCGGCGGCGGCTTCACGTTCTTCGGCTTCGCGGTGTACGACGGCTGGTACTGGAGCATGCATCCGGAATGGAGGCTCGATTCGCCGTTCGCGCTCGACCTCCACTACCTGCGCAAGCTCAACGGCGCGGACATCGTCGAGCGCACGCTGGCCGAGATCGGGAAGCTCGGCCTGGGCGATGCCCGCCAGCGCGCGCAATGGGACGACGCGCTGCGCCGGATCATCCCGGACGTCGCCATCAACGACCGCCTGACCGGGCTGTTCCTGCCACCGTCGACGGTGCGCTTCTTCGGCAACGGCGTTCCGATCGGCGAGATCGTCGACCCGCAGTTCGCGCGGGCGTTCTTCGGGGTGTGGCTCGATCCGCGGACCTCGCGCGCCGATTTCCGGCAGAAACTGCTCGGCCTGCCATGACGGCAGTGCGCATACCTGCGGCGGCGCCCGCGCCGGTGGCCGCCCTGCCCGTCGCGACGCTCGCCACCTACGGCATCTTCGGCATGCCGCTGGCGATGGCGGCGCTGCCCGTCTACGTGCACCTGCCGAAGTACTACGGCGGCACGCTGGGCGTCGACCTCACGCTGCTGGGCCTGCTGCTGCTGGCACTTCGCCTCGCCGACGGCATCGTCGATCCGCTGCTCGGCGCGTGGAGCGACCGCGCGCGCTCGCGCAAGGCACTGGTCGTCGCCGCCGCGCCGGTGCTGGCGCTGGCGATGATCGCGCTGTTCACGCCGCTGCCCCGCGCGCAGGGCCCCCTGCTGCTGTGGCTCGGCGTGTCGGTCGCGGCGGTCTA
Organism: Bordetella parapertussis; assembly: GCA_943331295.2. Taxonomy (GTDB): domain Bacteria; phylum Pseudomonadota; class Gammaproteobacteria; order Burkholderiales; family Casimicrobiaceae; genus CAIWHR01. Next base: position 124,639 of record CALQLA020000006.1, read on the forward strand.
CCTCGCCTACAGCGTGGCGATGATCAACCACAATGCGTGGGGCGCGGAACTCTCCGCCGATCCGGTCGGGCGCACACGGATCACCGCGGTGCGCGAGGGGCTGGCGCTGGTCGGCGTGGTCGTCGCCAGCGTCGCGCCGTCGTTCTTCGGCGCGCCCGGCGACCCCGAGTCCGGACTCGGCGCCTACGCCTGGTGGTTCGCGGCGTTCACGCTCGCCTGCGCGGCGGTCCTGTGGCGCGCCCCGGCCGGGCGGCGGGCGCCGTCACCCGTGACGACCGTCTGGTCGGGCCTCGCCACGCCGCTTTCCGATCCCCTGTTCCGCCGGTTGCTGCTCGTGTTCCTGGCGAACGGCATCGCGTCGGCGATTCCGGCGACGCTGGTGCTGTTCTTCATCGCCGACGTGCTGCAGGCGGAGGCGCGGCAGGGGCTGTTCCTCGCGCTCTACTTCATCGCCGGCGCCGCCGGCATGCCGTTGTGGGTGCGACTGTCGCAGCGTGTCGGCAAGGCGCGCGCGTGGATGGCCGGGATGATCGCCGCGATCGTCGCGTTCATCTGGGCCTGGGGCCTGGGACCCGGCGACACGACGGCGTTCGCGGCGATCTGCATTCTCTCGGGGCTGGCACTCGGCGCCGACCTCGCGCTGCCGCCGTCGCTGCTCGCCGACGTCATCGGCCGCCACGGCGCGATGCGGGCGACGGGCGCCTATTTCGGGCTGTGGACGCTCGCGACCAAGCTCAACCTCGCGCTCGCCGCGGGGATCGCGCTGCCGCTTCTCGCCGCGCTGGGCTATGCGCCGGGCGGGCGGGCGCCGGGCGCGCTGGCCGCGCTCGCCTTCGTCTATGCGGCCGTGCCCTGCCTCCTCAAGCTCGGTGCGATCGTCGCGCTGCGCGCACTGCCGCCGGTCGCGGCCGATACCCGGTGATGCAATACCGGCGCACAATCGCCCAACCAACCCCGCGGCGCAGGTTGCGCTGAAGCGAATCGCCATGGCCCTCTTTTCCCCGCTCAACCCGCCGCTGCCCGCCTGGAACCAGGCGCGCGTCTGGGTGATCGGCGCCTCGACCGGCATCGGCGCCGCGACGGCGCAGGCGCTCCTCGCCGCGGGCGCGCGCGTCGCGCTGTCGGCGCGCCAGGAGGACAAGCTGCGCGAGGTCGCGGCGGCGGCAGTGAAAAGGGGGGCCGACGCCGCCCGCGCGCGGGTCGTGCCGCTCGACTTCACCGACGACGCGGCGGTCACCGCCGCGAGCGCGCGCGTGTTCGCGGCGTGGGGCGGCTGCGACCTCGTGCTGATCGTCGCCGGCACGCACCGCGAGGTGCGCGCCTGGGAGCTCACCGCGGACGCGGCCGACGCGCTGCTGAAGATCAACCTCAACGCGCCGATCGCGACGACCGCGGCGGTGCTGCCCGCGCTGCTCGCGCAAGGGCACGGCGCCATCGGCATCGTGTCCAGCGTCGCGGGCTACCGCGGCCTGCCCAAGGCGCTCGTCTACGGCGCGTCGAAGGCGGCGCTGATCAACTTCACCGAGACGCTCTACCTCGACCTGCATCCGAAGGGGCTCGGCGTCTACCTGATCAACCCGGGCTTCGTGCAGACGCCGCTCACCGACCGCAACGAGTTCAGGATGCCCGCGCTGATCACGGCCGAGGAGGCCGCCGCCGCCATCCTCGCCGGCCTGCGTCGCGGCAGCTTCGAGATCCATTTCCCGCGCCGCTTCACCGGCACGCTGAAGGTGCTGCAGCTGCTCCCGTACCGGATGTACTTCGCCCTGGTGCGCCGGATGACCGGGCTGTGACCGCGCCCCCCAACGACGCCGCGACCGCGGGCGCGATCGCGTTCTTCGAGGGCTTCGCGCCCGACGACGTCGACCGCCTGTCCGACTATTACGCATCCAACGCATACTTCCGCGATCCGTTCAACGAGGTGCGCGGGCTCCCCGCCATCGAGCACATCTACGCCGACATGTTCGTGCGCCTCGCCGATTGCCGGTTCCGGATCGTCGACACCGTCGCCGACGCGCACGGCACGATGCTCACCTGGGACTTCACGTTCCGGATCCGGACCTGGAAGCCGGCGGTCGTGCAGACGATCCACGGCGCGACGCACCTCAAGTTCGACGCCGCGGGCAGGATCGCCTACCACCGCGACTACTGGGACGCGGCCGGCGAGCTGTACGCGAAGCTGCCGGTGATCGGCCCGGTGATGCGCTACCTGCAGCGGCGGATGGCGTAGCGCCCGGGCATCGCCGTCAGCCGGCGCGCAGCAGCGCCTGCGCCTGGACCACCAGCCAGGCGCCGTTGGCCGTGAGCAGCACGGCGATCAACTTCATCACCCCCGCGCGCGAAAGCGCGAAATGCAGCCGGTTGCCGAGGTAATAGCCGACGAACATCGCCGGCAGCAGCAGCGCGGCGGCCGCGAGCAACGGCGCGTTGAGCAGGAGCCCGGCGACCCCGAACACGCCGACGCGCAGCGTGACGCTGATGGTGACGATCGCCGAGGCCGTCGCGCGGAGCGCGGTCTTGTCGTGGATCCGCGACGACAGGTAGATCACGTAGATCGGTCCGCCGCTGCCGAACAGCACGCTGAACACGCCGCCGGCGAGGCCGATCGGCCAAGCCCAGGCGGGCCGCAACGCGCGCCACGTGCGCTGGCCGACCAGCAGGTAGGTCCCGTAGGCGGCGACGAACAGTCCCAGTGCAAGGAGCGCCGCGCCGCGGGGCAGGTTGACGAGCAGCGTCGCGCCGGCCGCGATGCCGATCAGCATCGGCGGCAGCAGGCGAAGCACCTCGGCGCGGTCGGCCTGCCGCCATTGGCGGAAGCTCGCGTTGACGACGGACACGAAGTCGAGCGCGGTGAGGAGCGGCACCGCGAACGTCAGCGGCAGCCAGTGCGCGATCACCGGCACCGCGATGATCGACGACCCGAAGCCGGTGGCGCCGAACACCGTGTAGGCGGCGACGATGACGAACGGAACGAGGGCGAGGACGTACCACGGCACGTCCGGAAGCAGCGCGGCGAGAGACATTGCGGGGGTGGTCCCGACTCCTTCGAAGGGGCGCGCGGACGGCTGCCGCGGGCCGCGTCCGCGCCCGCTTTGACCGGAATGGTCGCAATCGCCTATAATTCCTGCCCTTGGCGAACTAGCTCAGCTGGTTAGAGCAGAGGAATCATAATCCTTTGGTCCGGGGTTCGAGTCCCTGGTTCGCCACCATTCATCGCTATGTCGTTGATTATCGGGAAAATCCCTGACTGTTCAACGATATAAACCGTGGCTGCTACAGATAGCTGTTAGGAAAACTATCTGGAGGCGCCATGAAGCAGTCGTACATCATCACTCGGTCCGGAAGCCGGAATCTCTACTTTCACCGGCAAATCCCGACCCACCTGCAGGGCATCCTCGCCCGCCAGCAGGTCTGGAAATCCCTTGGTACCCCTGAGTTGCGCCAGGCGCTGCCCCGGGCGAACAAGGCTGCCGTCGAGTTCGACACGATGCTCGCGGAAGCGGAAGTCGCGCTCGCCCGTCAGCAGCAAATCGCAGCCTTAAGCTGAAGTTCCAGCGCTATGAATGCCTGGATTTCGAGTCCTTCGAGAGGGAGAATACTGGAGATGGGGCGGGATTTGATGTGCAATATGTAGCCATGTAATGGATTGCTTTTCTGCGATGGGTGATCTATAGTGCACCCATGCACATCGACATCGTCCCCAATCGCGAAGCTCGCCCCACGTTCTTGTTGCGCGAGTCGTACCGCGAAG
>CALQLA020000007.1 GCA_943331295.2 Bordetella parapertussis
ATCGCGGTGGAGGTGATGAGGATGGGAAGCATCGCGGGGGCCTAGATCCGGTCGCCGCCGACGCCGGGCGCGATCCCGCGGAACAGCATCGAGGCCGCCTGAATCGCAAGCAGCCCGTAGCCGACCGCGACCATCAGCTGCGGAATGGCGAGCGGCGCGCGCAGCACCGTGATCGACCGCGTGTCGAGATCGAAGGATTCCGCCGCCTGCCCCCACGCGTACCAAGCGAGCAGCGCGGCGAACACCAGCGTCAGCGCGCCGGCGGCGATGTCGAGCGCGCGTCGGAGCGCCGGCCCGGCGAGGCCGATCAGGAGGTCGATCCGCACGTGCGCGCCGACCTTGAGGCCGTACGCAAGACCCCAGCTGCCGCCGACGGCGAGCACGTACGACGAGACCTCGTCGGTGATGCCGCTGTAGGGGAGGTGGAAGTGGCGCGCCAGCGCGTCGTACGTGATGTAGAGCGACAGCACGAAGAACGACGCGCCGCTCCAGTAGGCGAGGATCGTGGCGAGGGCGTCGATGCCGTTCGACAGCTTCGACGTCGCGCCCGCGCCGCGGTGCGCTGCCGCGCGAGCGTGGTTCACCGGGTCACTTCAGCGTGAAGCCGACGATCGGGGCGATCGCCTCGTTGAAGGCGGGCACCGCCTTCGGCCCGGAGCGGGCAGCCCACGCGGGAACGACCTGCGTCTGCGCGATCTTCTTCAGTTCCGGGATCCACTCGGGCTTGGCCGGGATCGTCGGCTTGATGCCGCGCGACAGGCACAGGTCGAGGTGCTGCTTGTTGTCGGTGGCGAGGAGGTCCCAGCTCATCTTGCGCATCTCGGGCAGCAGCGACTCGAATTCCTTGCGGATGTCCGGCGGCAGCCCGCGCCACGCCTTCTCGCTGACCACGACGTAGCCGGCACCCGGCCCCAGCAGCAGGTCGGTCACGTACTGGACGACCTCGTGGAACTTGAAGCCCGATGCGATCTCCGGGCCGGTGATGGCGGCGTCGATGACGCCGCGCTCCAGCGCGCTGTAGACGTCCGCGATCGGCAGCGACACGCCGGTGCCGCCCAGCGCCGTGATGTAGTCGGCCTGCGCCTTGGCGAAGATGCGGATCTTCTTGCCCTTGATGTCGGCGAGGCTGTTGACCGGGAACTTGCTCCACAGCAGCTGCGACGTGAAGGCAAGCGTGCTGATGGTGACGCCGCCCATCTGCTTCGCGTTCGGCTCGGCGACGAGCTTCATCCACGCCTCGTAGGCACGGCGCGCCTGGTCGGTGTTCTCGTAGACGCCGACCATCTGCGCGCCCTCGATCAGCGGGAACTCGCCGGAGACGTAGCCGGTCACCACTTCGCCGGCGTCGAGCACGCCGGAGGAAAGCAGCCGGATGAGTTCCGTGCCGGTCATGCCGAGCTCGGGGAAGCTCACCACGTCGAGCTTCAGGCGCCCGTTGGTGCGCTTGGCGAGCTGCTCGGTCAGCCACACCCACTTCACCGTGAACTGCGACGACAGCCGGGTGTTGGCGACGACTTTCCAGGTGATGGGCTTGTCCTGCGCGACGACCGCGGGAGCGAAGGCCGCGGCAACGCCCGCGGCACCCATGCGCAGGACGGACCTGCGGTCGATCGGCTTGCCGTGTTCCATTGAAAACCCTCCTGGATGTTTCGACGTTGTCTTCGGGAGCCGCCGGCCCCCGGCGCAGTTGTCGGCGACTGCAGCGCGTCGCGGCGCGATGCGCCGCTCGCGCTGGTGCGCTTGCCTGCCTGTCGCTTAGTATGCGGAGAAGCGGAGCACCGGCTCAAGCGGTGATTCGCGTAGTTTCACTGGCTGGAATTGCGGATCGCTCGCGCCGCGCCCGCCGCGGCGCGAGCTGGGCGCGATCGGCCGGCGGCGGCCGTCATTCGAAGGGAAGGGAACCGGCGATGTCGACATTGCAGCGGGTGGGCAGCACGATCGACCTGCTGGGCGAGAGCCCGATATGGTGCGAGCGCGAGCAGGCGCTGTACTGGGTCGACGTGCGCGGCCCCTGCATCCGCCGGCACGCGATCGCGACGGGGGCCACGGAATCCTGGCCGATGCCCGAGCTCGTGGGCTCGCTGGCCGTGCGCGAGCAGGGCGGGCTGGTCGTCGCACTCGCCACGGCGCTGGCACTCTTCAATCCGCGCGACGGCGCGCTCTCGCGCATCGCGGCGCCGGAGGCGGGCATCCCGCACCGGCGGTTCAACGACGGCAAGTGCGACCGGCAGGGCCGCTTCTGGGCGGGAACGATGAACGACGTCACGCGCGGGCCCGAGGGCACGCTCTACCGCCTCGACGCGGATCGCCGCTGTACCGCGACCTTCGGCGGCGTCCGCGCGCCGAACAGCCTCGCATGGAGCCCCGACGGCGCGACGATGTATTTCGCCGACTCGTACCTGCACGCGATCTTCGCCTATCCGTTCGACGTGGTCACCGGCGCGCTCGGCGAGCGGCGGCTGTTCGCCCCGGTCGCGCTGCCCGGCATGCCTGACGGCTCCGCGGTCGACGCCGAAGGATGCCTGTGGAACGCCGAATACGACGGCGGCCGCCTCGTCCGCTACGCGCCGGACGGTCGCGTCGACCGCGTCGTCGACCTGCCGCTGCGCCGGCCGACCAGCTGCGCGTTCGGCGGATCAGGGTTCGGGACGCTGTACGTGACGACCGCGTCGCAGAAGCTCACGGCGGCCGAGCTCGCGGCGCAGCCGCTCGCGGGGGCACTGCTGGCGCTCGACGTCGGCGTGCGCGGGCTGCCGGAGCCGCGCTACCTCGGATAGCCCGGGCGCGCCCGGTTGCGCCGGCGCGAACGGCACGCGGCCACCCGCGTTCAGGCCGCCGGGAGTTCCAGCCGGTAGACGCGCGTCGCGGTGCCGGCGAAGAGCGCCGCCTGATCCTCCGCCGACGCGCCCGCGGTCACGCGCTTGAACGCGTTCCACAGCACGTGGTAGCTGCACGTGCCCTTGTCCACCGGGGCATTGCTCTCGAACATCGCGCGCCCGGGTCCGAACGCCTCGATCGCGGTCTCGAGCCACGGGCGCCACGCGGCGGCGAGTTCCTGCGACGGCGGCGGCGCCGGCTGCTCGTGGAACGCGGCGCCGAAGAGCCGCATGCCGAGGCCGCCCAGCTTCACGCAGACGTTCGGATGCCGGGCCAACTTGCGGATCGACGCGCGCCACGCGGCGAACACCTCGTCGCGCCGGCCCGCATAGGGGCCGACGCCGATCGGGCCGCCGGCGTGGTCCAGCACGATCGTCGTCTGCGGAAAGGCGGCGGCGAGCGCGCCGGCGTCGTCGAGCTGCGTGTGGTACATCCACGCGTCGAACGAGAGGCCGAGCGGCGCGAGGCGCGCGAATCCTGCGCGGAAGACGGGATCGAGCAACAGCCCGGGAGGCGCGTTGCCCGTGCCGCGTGCCGCCGGATCGGCGTGCCAGTTGGACAGGTGGCGCACGCCGCGAAACCGCCCGCCGCCGGCCTCGACGTGCGCTTCCAGCACCCGCGCGACCCGGTCGCCGAGGAGGAGGTTTGCTTCGCCGACGATGCCCGCGCAGGCGCGGAAACGTCCGTGCGCGCCGCCGGCGCTTTCCTCCGCTACGGCGTTGGCGAACGCGGTCTCGCCGACCGGCCGCAGGTCGATGTCGCCGGTCTCGCGGAAGTGCGCATGCGACTGCATGAACACCGTCGCGATCACGTTGTGGCCGCTGGCGGCGTCGTCCAGCAGATCGCCGAAGAGGTACCGGTTGCCCGGCAGGTCCCACAGGTGGTGATGGGCGTCGACGATCGGAAGCGCCGGCGCGATGATGTCCTCGCGGCGCAGCGCGAGCCACGCCGGCCGCACCGGCAGACGCACGGGCGCCGGCGGCGCCGGCGTGCTCACTCGCGGCGCGTCGGTGGTCCCGTTCACTCAGCGCTTCTTCGGATTCGGCGGCGTGATGTCGACCCAGACGTGGCGCTGCCGGCCGGTGAAGTGCTGGGCGATGCGCTGCGTCCACGGCGACGTCGCCACCTTCGCGTACTCGGGCGAGTCGAGCACGGCGGGCGACTCGAGGTCGTAGAGCGCCAGGTACTTGTGCGGCTCGGCGAGGTTCCGGAACCGGCGGCCTGCCAGCACGCCCGGGAAACCCGTGATCGCCGGGTAGTGCTCCTCGGCGTACCAGCGGTTGAACTCCTCCTCATGCGCAGGATCGATGTCGATCTGCACCTGCAGCAACCCACGTCCGGTCTTGTCGTTCACGTTGTCCTCCTGGTGGCGATGCGCGCCTGGGTTGCCGCGCGGGGTTCAGTGGCCCGGCGCGGCCAGCGCCCGGTCGAGGAATTCGGTGACCAGCGCGGCAAACCGCTGCGGCGACTGGAACGGCAGGAAATGCGCGACGTCGGGCATCAGCACGCACTCGGCCTGCGGCACCATGTCCTTGATCCGCTGCGCGGCGTCGCCGGGCATCAGCACGTCGTGCTCGCCGGAGACCACGAGCATCGGGCACGTGATCCGCGGCAGGTCGCCGGTGATGTCGGCCTCGATGAAGCCCGCCACCGAGCGGGCGAACGTCTCGGCATCCTGCGCGGAGAAGCGCGCCACATGTCGCTCGTAGCGTTCGTCGTGCGGCAGGTTCTGCCACGCGCGGTCGGCGGCCGCGGGCAGCAGCGCGGCGATCCCCGACGTCCGCAGCGTCTCGACGCGCTTGGTCAGCATCTCCTTCGCCGCCTCGGTGCTGCCGAGGCCCGGGTTGGTCATCACCAGCGCGCGCGTCGGCTGCGGATAGCGCGCGGCGTAGGTGGCGGCGACCATCCCGCCGAGCGCGCAGCCGATGGGGACCACCGAGCGCACGCCGAGATGCGCACGCAGGTGCTCGAGGTCCGCCGCGTGGCCCGGGATCGTCACCGGGACGTCCGGCCGCCCCGACTGGCCCGCCGCCTGCAGGTCCGGCGCGATGCAGTAGTAGCGCGTCTTCCAGACGTCGATGCACTCTTCCCAGAAGCGAAGGTCGGTGCCCAGCGGGTGCACGAGCAGCAGCGCCGTGTCCTGCCGCGGGCCGTAGGTCTGGTGGTTCAAGAGCTTCTGCATCGGATTGCCTCCGCGAATGCGTTGTGCTGCGAATGGAATCGTGGGCCGGAAATCGGCGCGCCGGTCGGTCGTCCCCGCCTACGCGGCGAAGCGCGCGAGCGCATCGCGGTCGAGCGCGAGGCCGAGCCCCGGCGCGGCAGGCATCGCGAGCATCCCCGCCACCGGCACCGGCACCGACTCGAACAGCCGCACGCTCCACGGCATGTACTCGACCGTCATCCCGTTCGGCACGCTGCCCACGAGGTGCACGGCGATCTCCGGCGCGAGGTGGCTCACCACCGGCACGTTGAACGCCTGCGCCAGCGCGGCGATCTTCAGCCACGGGGTGATGCCGCCGGCGCGGAACGGGTCGATCATCGCGATGTCGACCGACCCTGCCTCCAGCATGTGCCGGAACGGGGTGATGCCGTAGACGTACTCGCCGCCGGCGAGCGGCGTGGCCAGCGCCGTGGCGACGCGGGCGAGCCCCGCGTAGTCGTCGTGCGCCGCGATGTCCTCGAGCCACGCGAAGCCGACGGGCTCGAGGCGCCGGCCGATGGCGATCGCCTGGTCGACGCCCCAGCGCTGGTTGATGTCGCACATCAGGTCGACGTCGGGGCCGATGCGCTCGCGGATCAGCGTGGCGCGCGCGACCTCGCGGCGGACCGTGGTGTCGCCGGGCAGCGCCAATTGCATCTTCATCGCGCGGTGGCCGCGGTCGACGAGGCGGCCCGCGGACGCGAGCGCGGCGTCGAGGGACAGCCCGCGCATCAGCGCGCCGCTGGCGTAAGCGGGCACCGGCGCGCCGCTGCCGCCCAGCAGCTTCCACAGCGGCAGCCCGAGCGCCTTGCCCCGGATGTCCCACAGCGCGATGTCGATCGCGGCGACCGCGAGCGTGTAGATGCCTGCCGGCCCCGCGCCGCCGGCCGCGGCCGCGAGCTTCGACACGATGCCCTCGACGCACAGCGGGTCGCTGCCGATCGCGAGTGCGCCGAGGTCCTCGACGGCCGCGTGCAGCGAACGCGTGAGGCCCGCGCCGAGGAACGTGAAGCCGACGCCCTCGACGCCGTCGTCGGTGCCAAGCTCGAGCACCACCGTGGGCCGCGTGGCCGACGGATTCTCCGGCGCGTCGGCCAGAGGCTCGTCCGCCGGCAGCCGGACGACGTGCGTACGGAGGTGGGTGATTTTCATCGGGCGGGGCGTCCGGCGCGGGCTAGGAGGCGTGCGTGACGAACTTGGCCACGAGGTAGCTTTCGAGCGCCTCGGTGCCGCCCTCGGAACCGTAGCCGCTGTCCTTGACGCCGCCGAACGGCACTTCCGGCAGCGCCAGCCCGTGGTGGTTGATCGAGACCATGCCGCTCTCGAACGCGTCGGCGACCGCGGCCGCGGTCTGCGCCGAGCGCGTGTACGCATACGCGGCGAGGCCGTAGGCGAGGCGGTTCGCCTCGGCGATCGCCTCGTCGAAGTCGCGGAACGGCTGTACCAGCACGACGGGCCCGAACGGCTCCTCGTTCATGATCCGCGCGCTGCGCGGCACGTTGGCGAGCAGCGTCGGCTCGAAGAAGTTGCCTTCCTTGCCGATACGGTGGCCGCCGGTCACCACCTTTCCGCCCTGGTCCACGGCGTCGGCGATGAACTGCTCCATCGCGTCGATGCGGCGCGGGTTCGCGAGCGGGCCCATCGTGGACTCCGGCGCGAAGCCGTCGCCGACCCGCACGGCTGTCGCGCGTCCGGCCAGCGCCGCGACGAAAGGCTCGTAGACGGACTCGTGGACGAGCAGCCGGGTGGGCGACGCGCAGACCTGCCCGGCGTTGCGGAACTTGAACGCGGACAGCAGCGACGCGGCGCGCTCGAGGTCGGCGTCCTCGAACACGATCGTCGCCGAGTGGCCGCCCAGTTCCATCGTCGTGCGCTTCATGTACTGGCCGGCGAGGCTCGCGAGGTGCTTGCCCACCTGCGTCGAGCCGGTGAACGAGATCTTGCGGATCACCGGATGCGGGATCAGGTATTCGGAGATCTCCGACGGGACGCCGAACACGAGGTTCAACACGCCCGGCGGCACGCCGGCGTCGTGGAACGCCTGCACCAGCGCCGCGCACGAGGCGGGCGTCTCCTCGGGGCCCTTGATGATGATCGCGCAGCCGGCGGCGAGCGCCGGCGTGATCTTGCGCACCGCCTGGCTGATCGGGAAGTTCCAAGGGGAAAAGGCGGCGACCACGCCGACGGGCTCCTTCACCACGAACTGGTGGACCCCGGCGACGCGCGACGGGATCACGCGGCCGTAGGTGCGCCGGCCTTCCTCGGCGAACCAGTCGATCAGGTCGGCCGACGACTGCACCTCGCCCTTCGCCTCGCCGATCGTCTTGCCTTCCTCGCGCGTCAGCTGCGCGCCGATGTCGTCGGCGCGGGAGCGCAGGATGTCGGCGGCCTTGCGCAGCAGCTTGTAGCGCTCGAACGCGGAGATCCTGCGCCAGACGCGGAAGCCGGCCGCGGCGCCTTCCAGCGCGCGGTCGAGGTCGTCGCGCTCGGCGACGGCGACCTCGCCGATCACCGCCCGCGTCGCGGGGTTCCAGAAGGGCAGCGTGCGGCCGGCGGCGCCGGCGCTCCAGTTGCCGTTGATGTAGAGCCCTACGCTGGTCGCCATGCCGGTCTGCCTCGTGTCTGTCGGGTCGATGGGGTTGCCGGGTCGCTGGGGCGCGTCGCGGTCACGCGCGTCGCGTCGAACGCGGCCGGCCCGCGGTCAGCGCTTGTTCTTGAGCGCCATGTCGCCGGCGATGTCGTGGACGAGCTCCTTGCGCCGGAACAGCCAGTCGTCGCCCGCCTTGACGAACACGTCGCGGTACGTGCCGCCCATCACCGGGATGAGGCCGTTCTCCGACTCGCGGATGACGAGGTAGTCAGACACCGAGGAGGCCGACGCGCCGTCCAGCTTGATCAGGATGTTCGCGATGTAGTGCTTGCGCTGCGGGCCCTCGCCCTTCACCGGCACGATCCCGCGCAGCAGCGCCGCGATCTCGGCGCGGCCGCGCGCGCTGCCGTAGTCGGTCATCCATTCGCCGTCCTCGGCAAACAGCGCCGCCACGTCGTCGAAGCGGCACGCGTCGAGCGCGTGGCAGTAGCGCGCCATCACCTCGCGGATCGCATCCTTTTCGTCGGCCGAACTCACCATCCGGATTGCCTCCTGCCTGTGCTGGGGAAATGCGTTGCGATCCGCCGTAGTGCCGCCGGGCAGGCGGCCCTTCGGCGCCTAAATGCGCCTCAATGCGTGCGCCGGCTGCGCCCGGCGTGCGTCGCGGCCGGGATGGGCGGCAATGCGCGCCGCGCGTCGGTGGCAGGCTCTGCTGCCGGCCAGGGCTTGGCTGCGGCGTCGGGCACCGGCGGGGGCTTCGTCGCCTCCGCCATCACCGCCCCCCCCATCGCGAGCTCCTCGCGGATCCGCTCCACCGCGGCAGCCGCGGTGAGCTTCAGCACGGCGGCGTATTCGGCGATCTTCGGCTCGCGCACGACGCTACGGAAGAACGTCATCCCGAGCGTCGCGATCACGCGTCCGGGCTCGACCAGGATCGGCACGGCGATCGTCTGCGTGGAAAGGTCGAGATCGCTGGCGCGCAGTGCATAGCCGCGGCGCCGCGTTGCGCCGATCAGGTGGCGCACGCTGTGCGCGCCGGCGAGCACGCGGTCGTCGGGATTGTTGGCCGCCCACGCCGCGCGCAGCAGGTGCCGGCGCTCGGTGCTGTTGCAGAACGACACGTAGGCGAGGCCGTGGGCGCGGGACAGCAGCGACAGCCGCTTGTGGAACGTGGTGCGCGCGTGCGCCAGCGGGCTCAGCGGGATCGACGAGTATTCGACGACCATCGCGTCGCGGTCGAGGGTGGCCACCGAGAACGGCCACAGGTGGAAGCGCGTCAGCTCGTCGACGTGCGACTTGAGCTTCTCCACCACCAGCGGCGTGCCGTGGAAGCCGGAACTCAGCGTGCAGATCCGCGAGGCGAGCGCGTAGCCGCCGCGGCGCGAGACGTGGACGAGGAAGCGTTCCGCGCAGAGCGTCTCCAGGATCCGCACGACGCTCGAGGCCGGGATGCCGCACTCGTCGCTGATCCCCTTGACGGTGATCGCCTGCAGCTTGTTGACGGCCTGCAGCACCGCGAGCACGCGCTGCACCAGCAGCACGTTGGCGTAGCTGCGGTGGTCCGGATCGGTCGATTTTTCGCGTGCCATGTTCCTCCCTGCGGCTAGTTCACGCGGTGCCGCGCCACGGCCGCCGGATCCGGGTCGGCGCCCAGTCCCGGCCCCTGCGGCACGGCCACGCGCCCCTGCCGGACCTCGGTCAGCCCGGCGAAAGGGCTGTCGTCGAGGTCGATGTTGAGCCGCTCGATGAATTCGTTGCCGCCGGCCGCGGCGACCAGGTGCAGCGTCGCCAGGAAGCCGGGACCGAGGTAGCCGCAGTGCGGCACGGTGCGCACGCCGAAGGCCTCGGCCAGCGCCGCGATCTTGCGCATCTCGGTGATGCCGCCCACCTTGCTGACGCTGGGCTGCAGGATGTCCACCGCGCCCGCCTCCAGCAACTGGCGGAACGCGTGCAGGCCGGTCACGTTCTCGCCGGCAGAGGTGATCGCGCCGGCCGCGCGGACGCGCGCGAGCCCTTCGTAGTCCTCCGGCGGCCACACCGGCTCCTCGAGCCAGTACAGGTCGAGCGGCCGCAGCGCCTCGACCATCGCCAGCGCCTCGGGCACGCTCCACGGGCAGTTGGTGTCGACCATCAGCCCGACGCCGGGGCCGACGGCGTCGCGCGCAGCGGCGATGGCGGGCAGCGTGACCTCGTGCAGCTTGACGTGGCCGAAGCCCTGCTCCAGCGCGCGCCCGCAGCTCGCCGCCACCGCATCGGGATTGGCGCAGCGCAGCAGGCTCGAATACGCGGGCACGTCGGCGCGCGGGCCGCCGCCCAGCAGCCGGTACAGGGGCAGGCCGGCGGCCTTGGCGGCGATGTCCCACAGCGCGATGTCGACGCCCGAGAGCCCGTAGATCACCGGGCCGTTGCGACCGAAGATATGGAGCTTGCGGTGCGCGTCGGCCATCAGCTCGCCGATCGCGGCCGGATCGCGGCCGATGAAGAGCGGCGCGATCATCGTATCGATGACCGCCTTGGTGCCCGGCGCCACCGCGTGGCCGAAGGCTTCGCCCCAGCCGACCAGCCCGGCGTCGGTCTCGACGCGGACGAGCAGCATGTTGAGGCCGGGCGAGGGGCGGCCGGCGATGACGTTCATCTGTCCGCGCGTCCGGTACGGGACGGTGAGCAGGATCGATTCGATGGCGGTGATTTTCATGGGATGAACGATACTTCAGGCGCGCTAGCCCTAGCCTGGCGCCGGCGGGTAGAGTACCGTAAACGGTCACGCCGGGCCACGTGACGGACGATCAATTCGGCGGAATTTCAGTGCGTGAAAATCGGCAAGACGGCAGTTGCCGCGGCGCTGGCGGCGGCCTACCCTAGTGCCCGCTCCGGACACGCCGGGGAACCCACGGAACCCGCCCCGGCAACGGAGCGGGGCAGTCGCCGATGATCGTTTCCAACAGCCTGATGCGCCGCCGCGCCGACATCGACATCCGGGCCTTCGAGCGCCACTGGCTCGATCCCCACGGCATCCTGGCGGCGAAGCTGCCGGGGTGCCGGCACTACGTGCAGAACCACATCCTCGACGTGACGGGGACCAACGCGCTGGCGCGGGCGCTGCGGATCGACGGGATTCCGCAGCTTGCGTTCGCCACGCCCGAGGCACGGCTCGCCGCGCACAATTCGCCGGAGCTCGCGGCCTGCGACGTGGATTCGCAGCAGTTCGTCGGCGCCGTCTCGCGGGTGATGACGGAGATCGACGACGCCGTCGATTTCAGCGGCCCGGCGGGGACCGTCAAGCAGATCCTGCTGTTCGTGGCGCCCGGCGTCGCCGGCGTTCCCGCCGACGGGGAGCGGATCGCGCCCGGCGAGCTCGTCGCGCGCCTTGGCGGCGTGCGCCGGGCGGTCGTCCACGCGGTGCAGCTGCAGACCCGCGCGCCCGGCAGCAAGGTGGCCGACCTCGGCATTCCCGTCGACGGCTTCTGCGAGCTGTGGCTGGACGACATGGATGCCGTGCGGCGCAACGCGGCGCTGCTCGACCGCGAGGGCGGCGGCGTGGCGAGCTTCGTCGTCAAGGTCCACCACTTCATCTGACGCCGGAGCGCGAGGAACGCCATGATCGTCGACATGCGCATCTACACCGTGAAGCCCGGACGGGTCGACGATTTCGTCGCGATGTACGGCGAGCACGCCTGGCCGCTGCAGCAGCAATACCTCGGGCACTGCCTCGGCTGGTATACCGGGGTCGAGGGCCAGCTGAACCAGGTGGTGCAGCTGTGGCGCTACGAGAGCCAGGCCGACCGCGAGGCGCGGCGGCTCGCGATGAACCGGGATCCCGCGTGGAAGGCCTACCTGCGCCGGATGGGCGAGTCGGGCCTGCTGCTGCACACCGAGAACCGGATCCTCGCGCCGACTGCGTTCTCGCCGCAGGCCTGAACGATCAAACCAGTCCGCGCGCCGCCGCCGGGAGGTAGCCGACCACGCACGAGCTCGCCACGCCGATCAGGCCCGGCAGGATGAAGCTGTGGTTGATCACGTACTTGCCGATCTTCGTCGCGCCCGCGCGGTCGAACTGGATCGTCGCGAGGTCGCTCGGGTAGGTCGGCAGGAGGTAGTAGCCGTAGCAGGCGGCCGCGAAGGCGGCCACGTGGTCCGGCGGCACGCCGATCGACAGCGCGACCGGGACCATCGCGCTGATCGCCGCGGCCCGGGCGGCAGCTTGCCTTGGGTCAACGGCGGAACGATGCATCCCTGTCCTGAGTCAAGGCTTCGGCACATTCGGCGGCGGTGCCTCCGAGACGCTACAATTCGGTGCAGTGCGAGGGCGCGTGGATCGGCATCCGCCGCCTCCACCCCGACCGCATTCCTTGCCGCGCTGTCCCCACGAACCTGCCGTGCCCCCGATGCGAGCCGCCGGCACTCGCCCCGGGTGACCGGATGAGGCCACCGCCGCCATGACACCCGACGCCCCGATGCCATCGGGCCGGCGCCCCCGAGGGTCCTGGCTGCCGCCAGCCGTCGTCGCGGCGCTGATGCTCGCCTACGTGGCGCCGTTCGCGTGGGTGAACCTCATTCCCGACGGCATCCGCGACCTGCAGGCGTCGCTCGTGATCGCGCGCGGCGGCGGCTTCCAGCGCTTCGGCCCGCTGATCAACTTCACGTTCTACCTCGGCCCGCTGTCGCTGTACCTGCAGGCGCTGCCGCTGGTCCTCGCCTCGTCGTTCACGGCGGTCGGCCTGTGGATCGGCCTCGTCGGCAGCCTCAAGTTCCCGTTCGCGTACCTCGCCGGCCGCGCGCTCCATTCCCGGCAACTGGGACTGCTCGTGGCGCTCGCCGTGGCGCTGCCGTCGGTCGCCGGTTACCAGTGGATGTTCCTGTTCCACCCGACGCTGGTGGAACCGTTCGTGTGGGCGGCGCTGATGTTGGCGGCGCGTTGCGCGCTGCGCCCCTCCGCCACGCAGCTCTACGGGATCGCCCTGGCGGTGGGCATCGCGATCCAGTTCCACCCCACCGCCGCGTTCTACGCGCCGCTGCCGTGGGTGCTGCTGCTCGCGCAGCGGCGGGCGTTCCCGCGCTGGCCGCTGCACGCGCTGCTGCTGCTGTTGCCGCTCGCGGCGCCGTTCCTGCCGCTGCTTGCCGGCGGCCTCGATGCCGATACGTTCCGGCCGGCGGCGCTCGCCGCGGCCCGCGCCGGCGCAATGCCTGGGCCGCCGGTGCCGGTGCTGCGCGCGCTGTCCGACGTGCCGATGCTGTTCGGCGCGATGTTCTGGGACATTCCCGCGTTCATGGTCGGCGACGCGCTGGTTCCCCGGGTCGGCGCCGCGACCGGGCTCGCGATCGGCCGCGTGCTGCAGGGCGGCGTGCTCGCCGTCGCGCTGTGGGGCGCGTTCCGCCTCGGCCGCAGCCCGCGCCGGGTGCGCGTGGCCGGCGTGCTGGCGGCGCTGGCGCTGGTCGCGGGCGTGACCATCGCCAGCCTGATGCGCGAGAGCGTCGGCTTCTACACGCTCTACTTCCTGCTGCCGCTGTCCGCGTCCGTGCTGGGCATCTGCCTCTTCGCGGCCACGATGCCCGCGCGCGGCGACGACGCTGCACCCGCGCCGGCGCGGGCCGTTGCCGTCGCCGTGCTGCTCGCGCTGGCCGCCGGCCTGTGCGTCGAGACGATCCGGCAGGCGCGCGCGGGCGTGCTCGACATCTACGTCAGCGGGCTGGGCGACCTGCGCGCGTTGAGCGAGATGCGCGCGCGCGCCGGCCGCTATGCGATGACGAGCCGCGATCGCGTCGGTCCCTGGCTGTGCCGCGAACTCGCGACCGCGGACGGCGTGGTGTTGCACGGCGACCTCGCGTTCGACGAGGCCGCGAGCTTCGGTGTCGACCTGCGGATGCACTGCCCGGCACGGATCGACGCGGGACCGCTGCCTCGGCTGCTTGGTCGAGCCGACGCGGGCGCGCACTGGCTGGCGCTGCCCGCGGCGAGCTGGCAGGCCATCGGCCGCGAGCCCGCGCTGTGGCTGGGCGAGCTCGGCGTGCGGCAGCCGGTCGCCGTGCTGCATCCGGCGAGCGCGCGCGGGCTCGACGTCAAATGGCACTACTATGAGGTAGTTCACGACCGGCAGCCGGTGACGACGCTGCGCTACGACGTGCCCGCGGGCGCGCCGCATCTGCTGGTCAGCCGGCTGAAGCCGTGGACGACGAAGCACGATGTCGCGGTGACCTGCGGCGGCGCCGTGGTGCCTGCGGCGGTCGACACGCTGGCCACGCAGGTGTACGCGCTGACGAACGCGCCGTGCGCGATCGCCGTGACCACCGACGTGCCGGAGTGGGTCGGCATCGCGCAGTTCTAGCCGCAGTTCTGGTCGCCAGCGGGGCGAATCGAGGGAGAGCGCTTGTGAAGTGGCAGATGTCCGAGAATTCGGTGTTCGCGATCCTGTTGCGGTCGCCGTGGTGGATCAGCATCGGCGTCGCCGGCGTCGTCGCCGGCGCGGGGCTGTCGCTCCTGCCCGAGAAGTGGAGGGTGCTGGGCATGACGCTGTGCCTGCCGTTCCTGGTGATCGCCGGCATCGCGGCGTGGCGGCAGTGGCAATTGCCGTCCGCGGCGCGCGTCGACCGGACGCTCGACGCGGTGCGCGCGATGTCGCGGGACGATTTCGCCGCCGCGCTGCAGTCGGGCTATGCCCGCGATGGCTATGTGGTGACGCGCGTCGACGACGGGCGCGCCGACCTGGCGCTGAAGAAGGAGTGGCAGACGGCGCTCGTCTGCTGCCGGCGCTGGAAGCTCGCGCGCATCGGCGTCGAGCCTCTGCGCGAGCTGCTGGCGGCGAAGGAGGCGCTGGAGCTGCGCGAGGGAATCTTCGTCGCGACCGGCGAGGTCACCGACACCGCGCGCAAGTTCGCCGCGGAGAACGGCATCCGCATCGTCGGCGGCGCCGAGCTTGCCCGGCTGCTGCCGGGCATCGGCCGGGGCAGGGCCCGGGCCTGACCGGGACCGCCGCGCGCGGTCAGGCCCCGGCGGCGGCGAGCCGGAACGCGGCGATCTTCCGGCCGGGGCCCTGGTCGACGAAGACGGCGTCGACGGCGCGGCCGACGAGCGAGGCGCCTTCGGTCGGCGCACCCGGCAGCTGCGCGTAGATCCACGGCCCCTCTTCGAGCGCCACCGCGGCGAACACGTAGGGCGCCTCCGCGTTGAAGCTGTCGTGGTGGGTGCGGCGGACCGTCGTGTGCGAGATCACCCTGCCGCGGCCCGAGGCCGTGAACCAGTCGAGCTCGCCGGTCTTGCAGTACGGGCAGCACGCGCGCGGATAGAACACCGCCTTCGCGCAGGCCCGGCAGCGCTGGATCACCAGCCGGCCTTCGTTGCAGCCGTCCCAGAACGGCCGGTTCTGCTCGGTGACGCGGGGTTGGGGCTTCTGCATGGCGCTCTCCATCATTCGACCCGCTCGAGGATTGCGGCGGACGACGACAGGCCGCGCCCGTAGGCGACCATCCCGTAGCCGGAAACGAGGCCGCGCCTGGCATTCGGCACCTGCCTCGCGCCGGCGCGCCCCATCAGCTGCGCGACGGCCTCGTACACGCCGATCATCCCGCCGCTCGCCCCCGCCTGGCCGGCGGACAGCTGGCCGCCGCCAGTGTTGATCGGCAGCCTGCCGCGCGTCGTGATGTCGGTGTCGCGGATGAAGCGGTGCGCGGTTCCCGGCTTGCAGAAGCCGAGGCCTTCCAGCTGCACGAACGCCATCACCGGGTAGTCGTCGTAGAGCTGCGCGAAATCCATCCGGTCGGGCGTCGTTTCGGCGCGCGCGAACAGGCGCTCGGAGAGCCCGCTCCAGCCGCCCGGCACCGTGTAGGCGTCGTTGGCGGGATAGTTGTGGATCTCCTCGGAGGCGAGGATGCGCAGCGACGGGCCGGGCAGCGTGGCGGCGATGCGCTCCGAGGCCAGCACGATCGCGTCGGCGCCGACGCAGGGCATCACGCAGTCGTAGAGGCGCAGGGGGTCGGCGATCGGCTTCGCGTTGAGGTAGGCGTCCATCGTCAGCGGCACCTTGAACAGGGCGTTCGGATTGGCGAGCGCGTTGGTGCGCAGGCCAATGCAGAAGCGGCCGAAGTCCTCGCGCGTGGCGCCGTGCCGCTCCATGTACAGCCGCGTGTGCAGCGCGAACATGCCGTTCGCGCCGCCGAAGCCCTGCGGCGACATGTACTCCTTGACCGAGCCGTTGAAGTGGTCGAGCGTCTCGTTGTGCGCGGCGACGTCGAACGAGTCGGCCGCCGCGCAGACCGCGACGTCGCAGGAGCCGTCGCGGATCGCGCGCGCCGCGTGCGCCATCCCGATCACGCCCGACGCGCCCCCGTAGAGTCCCTGGAACAGGAAGCGCGGCTCGAGCCCGATGTGCTCGGCGAGCGTCGCGACGTTGTCGGGCGCCAGCAGGAAGCACGTCGCGGCGAGGCCGTCGACCGCGCTCCACGGCAGGCCGGCGTCGGCCAGCGCGGCGGAGCCCGCCTCGTAGAACAGCCGCTGCAGGCTCTTCGCCGACTTCTTCGCGTACGGCGTCTGGCCCGCGCCGACGATGCGCACGCCTTCGAAGATCCCGGTCATCTCAGATCACTCCTGCCGCGACCAGCGCGGCGAATTCCGTCTCGGACACGCCGAGCAGGTCGATGAAGATCGCGCGGTTGTCGGCGCCGAGCTCGTTGCCCGAGTGGCGCACCTCGCCCGGCGTCTCCTGGAACTTCGGCACGACGCCCTGCATCCGCACGTGGCCGAAATCGCGGTCGGGCACCGACACGATGTTCTCCCGCGCGAGATAGTGCGGATCCTTCACGATGTCGGCGATGTCGAGCACCGGTCCCGCGACCACCTCGGCCTCCTCGAACAGCGTCATGATGTCGTCGCAGTCGCGGGTGACGAACCACGCGGCGATCATCTCGTCGAGCGCGACGTCGTTCGTGCAGCGCGAAGCGTTGTCGGCGAAGCGCGGGTCGTCGACCAGCTGCGGCATGTCCATCGCGGCGGCGAGCCGCTCGAACGTGCGCTGCGAGCTGGCCGAGATGCCGATCCAGCGGCCGTCCTTCGTCGCGTAGGTGTTGCGCGGCGAGTCCTCGGCGAGCCGGTTGCCCTGCCGCACCTTGACGATGCCGAGCTGGTCGAAGCCGATCACCTGCGACTCGACCAGCCGGAACAGCGGCTCGTAGAGGCTGACGTCGATCTCCTGGCCGCGCCCGTCGCCGTGATCGCGCTTGTAGATCGCGAACATCGCCGACATCGCGGCGAACGTGGATGCGACCGAGTCGGCCATCGGGAAGCCCGGCAGCGTCGGCGGCCGGTCGGGGAAGCCGGTGAACGAGGGGATGCCGGAGAACGCTTCCGCGATCGTGCCGTAGCCGCCGCGCTTCGCGTACGGGCCGGTCTGCCCGAAGCCGGAGACGCGGACCATCACGAGTTTCGGGTTGATCTTCGCGAGCTCGGCGTAGGAGAGCCCCCAGCGCTCGAACGTGCCGGGGCGATAGTTCTCGATCAGGATGTCGGCGGTGCGCACCAGCTCGCGGAAGAGTTCCTGCCCGCGCGGCTTCGACAGCGTCAGCGTGATGAGGCGCTTGTTGCGGCCGATCACCTTCCACCACAAGGACCGGCCGTCCTTCATCGGCGTCCAGTGCCGCATCGAGTCGCCGACGCCCGGCAGCTCGACCTTGATCACGTCGGCGCCGAAGTCGGCGAGCTGCGTGGCGGCGAGCGGCCCGGCGATCATGTTGCCGGCGTCGATCACGCGCATGCCGACGAGGGGGCCCTTGCGCGGCGGAGTGGCGGTGGGCGCGTGGGAAGGCGACGGGGAGTCGGCGTTCATGGAATCCGGGGGAGGGTGGGGTGGCGGGAGATTTTTTTGGACTTCCGGGAAATGGAATTTTTCTGTTCATTTTTAATTTATTATTTGTGCAGAAATGAATGCCAGTCAAGTTATTCCTCTGCAGTTCACTTCCGCGCCGCAGGAGGCCGCGAAGGAACTGCCATTCGACCGCGCGCTGGCGGTGCTCGACGTCGTCACGTCGGCTGCGCGCCCGTTGTCGGTGACCGACATCGCCGGCGAATGCGGGCTGCCCGTGCCCACCGTGCATCGGCTGGTCGCGCAGCTCGAGCGGCGCGCGCTGGTCAAGCGCGTGATCGGCTCGAAGAAGTTCGTCGTCGGCTTCGGGCTCGTGCGCCTGGGGCAGGCGGCCATCGAGTCGGCGATGAAAAGCGACCGGCCGCACCAGATCCTCGTCGCGTTCGCCGACGAGATCGGCGAGCACTGCCAGATCGGGCTGCGTACCGACAACGCCGTGCTCTACGTCGACACGGCGCAGGCGCTGCGTTCGAAGGGCCTGCACTTCGAGGCCGGCCGGCGCGCGCCGCTGCACGCGACGTCGATCGGCAAGCTGTTCCTGGGCGAGTTGGGCGAAGCCGAACTCGACTGGTGGCTTGCGCACACCCCGCTCGAGTCCATCGCGCCGCGCACCATCGTCTCGTCGGCGTCGCTGCGCACGGTGGTGCGCAAGGCCAGGACTGACGGCTGGGCGACCAGCAACGAGGAGGTCGCGGCCGGCGTCGTCGGCTGCGCCGTGCCGATCCGGGACTTCGACGGCCGGATGCTGGCGGGGCTCGGACTCTCGACGCCGAATGCCCGGGTCGCGTTCGAGGCGCTGTCCCGCTATCGACCCGCGATGGAGTCCACGGCGGCAGCGATCGCCGCGGCGCTCCTCGCGGAGAACTGACTTCCAGCACGGAGAGGATGCGATGGCCCCCGAACGCACGCCGGCCCACCTGATCGACGACCCTGCCGTCTGGATGGCGAAGGATTTCCCGACGCCGCGCGCGTGGGTGCGCGCGCTGCCTCAGGAGAGCGTCGACGAGCTCATCGCGTGGACGCGGCGGGCGGCCGCGCGGGGAAAGACCTACGTCGACGTCGGCAAGGCGGATTTTCCGCTGCAGCGCAGCGCGCCGCTGCTGCGGCAGGTCTACGACGACCTCGAGAACGGCGCCGGCTTCTCGGTGATCGGCAACTTTCCCGTCGACAGCTTCAGCTATGACGAGGCGCTGATCGCCTACGCCGGACTGTCGGCGCATCTCGGCAAGCTCGTCGACCAGAGCTATGCGGGCGCGATGAGGGCCGACGTGAAGGACCTGGGCCTCGCCTACGGCAAGGATGTGCGCGGTTACCAGAGCAACGCGATGCTGCGCTTCCATACCGACGGCGCGATCTTCACCGGGCTCCTTTGCCTCGGCGAAGCCGCCGAGGGCGGGCTGTCGGTGCTGGCGAGTTCCGGCGCGCTGTCGAACGTCATCCTCGCCGAGCGGCCGGACCTCTACGCGCTCCTCGAGACGGGCTTCCACCACCACCGCCGCGGCGAGCACGCGCCGGGCGAGAATCCGGTCTCCGCCGTGCCCATCCCGGTGTTCGCGTTCTACGACGGCCTGCTGCACTGCACCTACGACCGCAACCAGTCGCTGTGGTCCGCGGACGAGGGTATCGTGTTCACGCCGCAGCAGATCGAGTCGATGGACTACCTCGACGCGCTGATGGCGAAGCCCGAATACCAGCTCCACATGCAGATGCGGAAGGGCGACATCCAGTTCCTCAACAACTTCACCGTCATGCACGCCCGCACCGAGTACCGCGACGGCCCCGGCACGAAGCGGCACCTCGTGCGGTACTGGATCGACGCACCGGCCAGCAAGCGGCGCGGCCTCACCACGCGCGATCTGTACGTGCGCGAGAGCCGGCTCGCGGTCTGACGCCGCTGCGTGCTCGGGCGGCGGGGCGGGAAGCAGTGGCAGTCGCAGCAGCAGCAGAAGGTCAATCCAGGCTCACAACCACGATGAGGGAATCATGATCAGAAAATTGTTGGGATTGCTCGCGGTCGCCGGCTTTCTGTCCACGGGCGCGGCGCTTGCACAGGCGCCGGCTGCCGGCGCCGAGAAATCACGCCTCGACGAAGTGATGCAGCGGGGCAAGGTGATCGTCGGCGTCACGTCCGAGGCGCCGCCGTTCGGCTTCATCGACGAGAAGGGCGAGCTCGTGGGCTTCGACATCGACATCGCCAAGCTGATCGCGAAGTACCTGTTCGGCAAGGACGAGTCGCCGACACGGATCGAGTTCGTGAAGCAGGGCTTCGCCGCGCGCTGGCCCAACGTCGAGTCGGGCGCCGTCGACTTCGGCATCCAGGTGACGACGATCCTGCCCGACCGCGTGCTGCGCGTCGGCTTCACCCGCCCGTACATCGACAGCGGCATCGTGCTGGTCGTCCGCAAGAACTCCCCGTTCAAGCAGCTGAAGGACCTGAACGACGCGAAGTACACCACCGCCGTGCTGACCAACCCGCAGCAGGCCGAGCGGGCGAAGCTGCACTTCCCGAAGGCGAAGGTGGTGGTGTTCGACTCGGTTGCCGCCGAGTTCACGGCGGTCAAGACCAACCGCGCCGACGCCGCGCAGCTCGACACCCCGGTCGCCAAGTGGTACGTGAAGCAGAATCCCGACATGCGCATCCTCGAGGAAGCGATGATGCCGCCGACCAACAACGCGATCTTCCTCAAGCTGGGCGACTTCAAGTGGTGGCAGGTGCTGGACACGCTGGTCGGCGAGATGACCGGCGGCAGCCTGTACCCCGAGTACGCGGCCATCTACGAGAAGTGGTTCGGGTCGAAGCCGCTGCACGGCAAGTACT
The DNA here is from genome assembly GCA_943331295.2 of Bordetella parapertussis. Taxonomy (GTDB): domain Bacteria; phylum Pseudomonadota; class Gammaproteobacteria; order Burkholderiales; family Casimicrobiaceae; genus CAIWHR01. The sequence goes on from CALQLA020000007.1 coordinate 20,334, forward strand.
ACGTCAAGTAACACCGATCCACGGCAAACGGTCGGGCGCGCCTCGTGACGGACTTCCTCCTGATGAAGCTGCGCCTGATCGGCAGCCTGTACCCGCTGTTCTTCGACGCGCTCGAGGTCACCGTTGGCATCGCGGCGCTCGCGCTGCCGCTGGCGGTGGCGCTGGGCCTGCTGCTGGCGGCGGTGCGGTGGCTGGGGCCGCGGTGGCTGTCCGCGGCGCTGGGCGCGTGGATCGAGTTCCTGCGCAACACGCCGCTGCTGCTGCAGATGTTCATGTTCTACTTCGGCGTCTCCCAGCTCGGCTGGCGGCTCGACGGCTTCTGGTGCGGCGTCGCCGCGATCGCCATCCAGCACTCGGCGTTCCTCGCCGAGACCTTCCGCGGCTCGATCGAGTCGATCACCCGTCGCCAGTGGGAGGCCACGCGCGCGCTGGGCATCCGCGACCGGGCGGCGCTCTGGCACATCATCCTGCCGCAGGCCGCGATCAAGGTCGCCGCCCCGATCGGCAACCAGCTCATCATTCTGGTCAAGGACACGTCGCTCGTCTCCGGCATCGCGGTGCTCGACCTCACGCTGACCGGCAAGATCATCATGGAGCGCAACGCCGCGTCGTTCGAGGTGTTCATCGTCGTCGCGACGTACTACCTGGCGCTGACGGTGATCCTCGGCCTCCTCGTCCGCTTCGTCGAGACGCGCACGCGCGCGCGGATCGCCTGATGGACGTCCTGATCCAGAACCTGCCGTACCTGATGAAGGGCGCCGTCCAGACGGTCTGGATGGCCGCGATCGCCGTCTTCTTCGGCACGCTGCTGGGACTCGTGCTCGGCTTCGCCGCCGTGTCGCGGTTCCGGGCAGTGCGCTGGCTGATCGACGCCTACGTGTTCCTGCTGCGCGGCATCCCGGTCCTCGTGCTGATGTTCATCACCTACTACGCATTCCCGGCGATGGGCTACCGGATCTCGAGCTACGCGGCGGTCACGATCGCGCTGATCGCGTATGCCGGCGCGTTCTACACCGACATCGTCCGCGGCGCGCTGCTGGCGGTGCCGCGCGGGCAGATCGAGGCCGGGAAGAGCCTCGGCCTCCGCCGCAAGTGGATCGTGCTGGACATCCTGCTGCCGCAGACGATCCGGCCGTCGATCCCGCCGTGGCTCAACACGTCGATCGTGATGGTGAAGAGCACGTCCTACGCGTCGATCGTCGGCGCGTGGGAGCTCACCTACGCGTCGAAGGAGATCGTCGAGCGCACGCTCGACACGTTCGAGATCTTCGGCGCCGTGATGGTGTTCTACTTCATCATCTGCTATCCGCTCTCGCTCGCGGCGCGCCGCCTCGAGAAGAAAGCCGCAGTGGTCAACTAACGGGAAACGCCATGCCCGCAATGATCGAAGTCCGCGATGTCCACAAGAGCTTCGGGCCGCTCGAGGTGCTGAAGGGCGTCTCGTTCGACGTCGCGCAGGGGGAGGTGGCCGTCATCGTCGGCGCCAGCGGGTCGGGCAAGTCGACGATCCTGCGCTGCATCAACTTCCTCGAAGATTTTCAGAGCGGGACGATCACCGTCAGCGGCGAGGCCGTCGGCTACGACGTCGACGCATCCGGACGGCGCCGGCCGCAGGACGAGAAGACCGTCGCGCTGCACCGGCAGCACGTGGGCATGGTGTTCCAGAGCTTCAACCTGTTCCCGCACAAGACCGTCGTCGAGAACGTGATGACGGGCCCGGTCCGCGCCAAGGGGATGCCGAAGGCGGCGGCGCGCGAGATCGCCGAGGCGCTGCTCGCCAAGGTGGGGCTGTCGGAGAAGCTCGACGCGCTGCCCGCGAACCTGTCGGGCGGCCAGCAGCAGCGCGTCGCCATCGCGCGCGCGCTCGCGATGCAGCCCGCGGTGATGCTGTTCGACGAGGTCACCTCGGCGCTCGACCCGGAGCTGGTCGGCGAGGTGCTGAAGGTGATCCGCGACCTCGCGCAGGACGGGATGACGATGATCCTCGTCACGCACGAGATGCACTTCGCGCGCGACGTCGGCGACAAGCTGCTGTTCTTCGACGCCGGCACCATCGTCGAGCAGGGCCAGCCGCGCGCGGTGCTGGACAACCCCCAGAACGATCGCCTGAAGGCGTTCCTCCGCCGTTTCGCCGAAACGAACTACCTTTGAACCGCGCCGCCTGCGTACAGCCGCGGCATGCTGAGCGTCATCCGCGGCAGCAGCTCGATCATCGGCATCCGGTAGGCCGCGACCACCTCGTGCGCGTCGATCGCCTCGCTGCCCTGGCGGCCGAGGACCACCACCTCGTCGCCGGCGACGACGCCCGGGACGTCCGTGACGTCGATGATCGTGTGCTCGGTCGCGCGCATGCCGATGATCCGCGCGCGCTTGCCGCGGACCAGCACGGTGCCGCCTTCCGGCTGCCGGGGCAGGCCGTCCTTGAAGCCGAACGCGATCACCGCGGTCCGGAGCGATCCGGGCGCCGCCCGGTGCCGCGGATCGTCGACGGGAAAGTCGGCGGGGATCGTCTTCACCTGCAGCACGCGCGACTTGATCGCGCGGATGACCTGCCGGATGTCTGCCTTGCCGAGCCACGGCGACTCCATCATCCCGTACAGGATGCGGCCCGGGTTGACCGCGGTGAGGTTGAGCCCCGGGTAGCCCAGCAGCACGCGGCTGCTCGCCGCCATCAGCTCGAGGTTCTCCAAGCCGGCCGCCTTCGCCGTCGCGGCGGCGCGCTCGAACAGCGCGGCCTGCGGGGCGACGACGGCGGGGTCCTCGACGGCGGTGAGATGCGTGTACAGGCCGACCACGTGCAGGTTGGTGGCGCGCTTCAGCCGCGCGAACGCCTCCGGCCATTCGTCCGGCGTGAAGCCGAGCCGGCCGTAGCCGCAGTCGACCTCGACGTGCACGTCGACGCGGCGCCCGGTGCGCGCGAATGCGTCGAGGCCGTCGAAATCGTGGATGGTGGCGATGACGCCCATGTCCGCGACGGCGGCGGCGGCGTCGGGCGTCGTCGACGCATACAGCAGGATCGGCGCGTCGAGCCCGGCCGCGCGGATGCGCTGCGCGTCCTCGGGGTCGGACACGGCGAACGCGTCGGCGCCGGCGGCGTGCATCACGCGCGCGGTTTCCTGCGTGCCGCAGCCGTAGGCGTTGTTCTTGCAGACGGCGTAGAAGCGCACGCCCGGGGCCAGCATGGCGCGGATGGTGCTGACGTTGTGGTGGAGCGCGTCGAGGTCGATCTCGCACCACGCGGGACGCGCGGACGGGGGAAGGTTCATGGCTGATCCGATGTTGTTGGCGGCGATCGCCAGTATGAGGCGCGACCGATTTTCCGGTCGAGGCATTCTTTCATAAAACGGAATGAGGGCGCAGATGAAACCGATCGAAGGGGTGATAACAGCGCTGGTGACGGCGTTCGACCAGGACGGCGGGCTCGACCTTCCCGCGCTCCGGGCGAGCGTGCGGTTCCAGGTCGACAGCGGCGCGGCCGGGCTCTGCCCGCTGGGCGGCACCGGCGAGCCGCTGTCGATGACGGTCGACGAGCACAAGGCGGTGATCGACGCGGTGGTCGACGAGGCGGCGGGGCGGGTGCCGGTTGTCGTCGGCACGCTGCTCGGGAGCCAGGACGACATCATCGCCTGCGGCCGCCACGCGCGCGCTGCCGGTGCCGCTGCAGTGATGGTGATCCCGCCGTACTTCATCATCGCAAAGCCTGCGCACATCCGCCGGCACTTCGAGACCATCGCCGACGCGGTCGACCTGCCGATGGTGCTGTTCCACGGTCCGTCGCGCAGCGGCGTGCGGCTCGACGCCGACACGATCCTCGACCTGGTCACGGCGATCCCGCGTTTCGTCGCGATCAAGGAGACCTCCGGCGATCTCGTCGTCGCCGCCGAACTGCTGCGCGGCGCGCCAGCCGGCTTCCGCGTGCTGCAGGGCTTCGACGAACTCGTGCTGCCGACGCTCTCGCTCGGCGGCCACGGCGCGGTGCTGTCGCTGGGCTGCCTCGTGCCGGCGCTGTTCCGTCGGCTCGCCGACGCGTTCGCCGCCGGCGATCTCGCGACTGCGCGCGAGATCCAGCTCGCGATCCTGCCGCTGTGCCGCGCGATCTACGGCGAGCCCAATCCGGGGCCGCTGAAGCACGCGCTGGCGCTGGCCGGCCGATCGGCGGGCCCCACGCGGCGGCCGATCTACCCGTCGTCGGCGGCGACCTGCGACGCGCTCGCCCGCCTCGTCCCGCCGATCCTCGACGCCGAAGCGGCGGCGCGGCGTGCCCTCGCCGCGGCCTGACGGGCGCTTCGTCGTCGTCATCCCCGAGCCGTTCCCGGCACGGGCGGTGGCGACGCTGCCGCCGCAGTTCGAGGTGCGGCAGGGGCGCCCGGGCGCGGCCTACGACGAAGCCGGGCTGGCGGCGCTGATCCGGGATGCCGACGCGATCGCGATCAACTCGCGCGACCCCGTGACGGCGCGGGTGATCGAGGCTGCGCCGCACCTCGTCGTCATCGCCAAGGCCGGGTCGAAGCCCACGTCGAACGTCGATCTTGCGGCGGCCGCGCGGCGCGGCGTCCGGGTCACGTGGACCCCGGGCGCCAACGCGGTCAGCGTGGCCGAGATGGCGCTTGCGCTGATGCTGACCGTTGCGAAGCGGCTGCCGGAAGTGTCGGCGCACCTGCGGAGCGGCGGCTGGCGCAGCTACGATCTCCTCGGTGGAGAACTCTCGGGCAAGACACTGGGGCTGGTCGGCCTGGGCGCGATCGGCCGCGAAGTGGCGCATCGCTTCCGCGCGTTCGGCGGCCGCGTGATCGGATACGACCCGCATGTCGACGCGGCGACGGCCGGCGCGCTCGGCATCGAACGGGTCGAGCTGCCGGTGCTCTATGCGGGCGCCGACATCGTTTCGCTGCACTGCGAGATGAACGCGGCCACCGCAGGGATGATCGACGCTGCGGCGCTGGCGCTGATGAAGCCCTCCGCCGTGCTGGTCAACACGGCGCGCGGCGGCCTGGTCGACGAGCCGGCGCTGCTGGCCGCCCTCGACGCCGGCCGCCTCGGTGCGGCAGCGCTGGACGTGTTCGCGCACGAGCCGCTGCCGCCGGGCCACGCGCTTGCCCGCCATCCGCGCGTATTCGCCACGCCCCACGTCTCGGCGTTCACGCACGAGGCGAGCTTCCGCGAATCGAGCTGGGCGCTGGAGGATGCGGCCCGCGTGCTGCTGGGGCTGCCGCCGCTGCACATGCCGGGGATCGCGTTGCCGTAACCGCCGTGGGGATAGCCCGGGTTGAGTGGAGCGAAACCCGGGCTACACGAGGCTCGCCACCTGTCGTGCCGGGGCACCACGCCCCGCCTCAAGGCGCCGGCAGGACATGCGTCAGCCAGCCGTTGACCAGCGCCGGCGAGGAAACCGAGCCGGAGGCCGGCAATGCCACCCGTGCCGCCATCGGCCGCGACGACATTCCTGAGGGACAACGTCACGTAGGTCATGTCCGCAACGCCTGACAGCGTGACCGTGACGTTGTTGCCGTCGTATGCCGGCGGGTCCGCGATCGCATCGCCTTCGGTCACCGCGACCGTTGCCGACGTCACCGGCTTGTCGAACGCGAGGACGAGCGTCGCCGTGGCTTCCTGCCGCGGCTCGATCGTCGGGTTAGAGCCGACAAGGGACAGCGGCAGGTCGAAGACGCCCGCGTCCGCGTGTGCCTTGCGCGAGACGGCGCCCTGCAGCGTCGCCAGGCCGCCCGCGCCGGCATTGAAGCTGTGGGCGACGGGTTGGGAGCATGGGCCGCGATGAGGGTGCTCGTGGTCGCCTTGTCGACAATCTGCGCCGGCAGCGGAGCGGGACTTCCCGCGTTGTCGGCATCGCCTGCATGGTTCGCGGCGACGACGTGGTTGCCCGGCGGGAGGCCGCTCGTCGCGCACGCGACGGTCCGCGCATTGTGGCCACCTGCGACGCAGTCCGCGACTGTCAGGCGAACCGAACAACAGGGGATGACAGGTGCAAACCCCGCCCGCCGGGCGCAGAATGCGGCGTGGAAAACGAATTGCGCCCCGTCGCCAGCGCCGTCGCCGAACTCGACGACGGCCAACTGCACGCGCTCATCGAGGCGGCAAACGACCTCGTGCTGATGGCCGCGGGCCTGCTGTCGTGGATCGAGCACCTCGCCGACTGGGAATTGAACCGCCGCGCCGGCATGCACTTCCCGCTGCAGCCGCCCGATGCCGCGATCGCGCCCGAGGAGGACGAGACCAGCATCGCGGCGGCGATCCTGCTGCGCGACCAGTTCACGAAGCATCGTACCCACGACGATGATCCGATGCCCGCGCTGTTCGATGCGGTCGTCGGCATCCTCACGGGGCGGGAACGGCTGCAGTAGCGCACGCGGCACCGTCGCGCTCCCCGGCCAGCAGCGGCCGGCCGATGTAGCCGTCGAGGCCGCCCTGCCGCCAAAGCCGGATCGGCTCGATCAGGCTCACGCGGCGCGCGTGCAGGTCGGTCTTCCGGTAGCGCGGGTCGTAGCGCCACAGGCGCCAGGCGCAGAGGTAGCGAATGCGCAGCACGCGGATGCCGCCGATGATGCTGCGCGTGACCGGCCACCGCCGCAGCCGAGCGACCAACGCGCGGTGGCGCGCCCCGAAAACCCGCCAGTACCAGCCGGCAAACGCGATGTCCGCCGCCTGCCCCCAGAGGCGCTGCACGACGGGCGCCAGGAACGCGATCGGGAACAGGATCAGCACCGAGTGCAGGTGGCGAGGGCTTCGGCGGCGACCAGCACGCCGGTCCACACGAAGCGGATCGTCGCCCCCACCGCGTCGCGGCCGGTGAAGTGGTCGACGAGCACGAACGCGACCGCGACCAGCGCCGCGAACGTGACATACCACCCCAGGGCGCGCGGACGTTGCATTGCCGGGTCTTCCGCTGCCGGGTGCGTGGCCGCGTGCGCGCAGGTTGCGCGTCGCTGTCGTCCGGGCGGGAGAGCCTACACCACGTTGAGCGGCGCGAGGTCGCGGGCGATCGCGGCGCGCCGCTCGGCGTCGGGCAGGTCCTTGTGCGCGAGGTAGGCGGCGGCCACCCGGCGCGACGTCTCGAGGATCAGCGCGCGGTCGTCGCCCGCTCCCTTCGGGATGCGCACGATGGTGTCGCCGGCGAACGTCGGCACGTGGGCGCCCGTGGCTGCCTCGGGTCGCGCCGGCTCGATGCCCTGCTGCAGGTTCCGGATGCCCTTGCGCAGCGCCGCGCGCAAGAGCCGGATGCCGGCGTCGGTGACGCCCAGGTGCTCGCGCTGGTGGCTGTTGATGGGCCCCTGGCTCACCCACGCGTCCCAGTCGCCGGGCGTGGCCTGGCGCTGCTCGTAGGGCCGGTCGGCGCTCTGGCCGTAGAAGTCGACGGTGCCCCAGCCGATCTCGTCGCGCCTGGTGCGCCCCTCGGGATCGTCCAGCTGGTTCACGTTGCGCCAGGCGATCACCCAGGTGTTGGCGTCGTCGATCGGGACGACCCAGCGCGTGAGGCTCGAGCGGCCGAAATAGCGGATGCCGTCGCCGCGCTCGAACAGCGCGCCGTTCTGCGAGAAGTTCGGCAGGAAGTGGTCGTGCACGCGCACCCAGATGTTGTCGCCGGCGCGGCGCGCGTTGGTGTAGAAGAAGCCGTAGTCGCGCTCGTGCCAATCGGGAACCGGCAGCTCGCCCCACGAATCCTCGAACTGCACGCCCGACATCCGCGTGTGCAGGAACGGCGTGTGGTACGGGTCCATCGAGTTCTCGCTGACCTGCAGCCAGTTGCACGGCGAATGGATCTGCCAGGGCACCATCTCGTTGCCGGGCAGGTCCATCACGTCGAGGTGCGGGAACGCGGGCTTGAACTCCGGCGGCCCCATGTAGGTGAAGATCAGGTCGCGGTATTCCAGCACCGGGTAGGCCCCCTGGCACACGCGCTCCTTCAGCGGGCTGTTCGCGGGCTCGGCGGGCAGCTCGAGGATCCGCCCGTCGGTGCCGTAGCGCCAGCCGTGATACGAGCAGCGGATGCCGTGGTTGGCGATGATGCCGAACTCGAGCGACATGCCGCGATGGCTGCAATGCTTGTGGACCAGGCCCAGGTCGCCCGACAGGTCGCGGAACAGCACGAGGTCCTCGCCCAGGATGCGCACGGCGAGCGGCCTGTCGGCGAGGCGCTCCGACATGGTCACCGGATGCCAGAAGCGCCGCAGGTACTCGCCGCAGGGCGTGCCCGGCCCGACCTTCGACAGCTCGTCGTCGACCGGGCGCTCCCGCGGCTTGTAGTAGCCGCCGTAGGGTTCGTTGCCGATCCGGGGTGCGTCGCTCATCGTCGTCTCCTTGTTGGGTTCGCGGATTGCGCCAGGCGCGCTCCCTCAGCCGGCGAGCAGCCGGGAGAGGGCATCGTTCAGGAATTTCGCGTCGGCCGGATTGCCGGCCGGGTTGCCCGCGCGATGGCCCCAGATCGACGGGATCGGCAGCAGCTGGGCATTGGGCATCAGCGCCACCTCGCGCCGGTTGTCCTCGACGGTGAAGTAGAGGTCGGTCTCGCTGGGCATGACGAAGGCGCGCGCGCGGATCGCTGCGAGCGCCCGCGGGAAGTCGCCTCCATAGAGCGGGTTGGCGCTGGCGTCGGCGTGCTGCCAGGTCCAGATGTGCGCGAGCAGGTTGTTCGCGTCGCGGCGCAGGAAATTGCCTTCCCACGACGCGACCAGGAAATCCTCGAGCGACGAGAAGCCGGCGCCGCGCCAGAGCTCATCGCGATAGAACGCCTGCGACAGTGCCCAGCCCGCGTACACGCGGCCCATCGCGCGCAGGCCACGGTCGGGCCGGCCCGAGAACCAGCCGTCCTGGAAATTGGCGTCGGCGGTCAGCGCCGCCTTCACGCCCTCGAGGAACACGAAGTTGTGCGGCGAGCAGCGCGCGGCGCCGCAGGACACGCCGATGCGCTTCACCATGTCCGGGTAGAGCGCGGCCCAGTGATAGGCCTGCAGGCCGCCCATCGACCAGCCGTAGACGAGCTCGAGCCGCTCGATGCCGAGCACCTCGGTGACGAGCCGGTGCTGGACCCGCACGTTGTCGCAGATGGTGAAATTCGGATAGCGCCGGCGGTCGAACGGCGGCGGCGTGTTCGAAGGCGACGACGACAGGCCGTTGCCGAACAGGTTGGGGATGATGATGAAGTACCGCTGCGGGTCGAGCGCCATGCCGGGGCCGATCATGAACTCGATGTCGGCGTGCTGCGCGCCGAACGGCGTGCAGTAGACGATCGCGTTGCTGCGGTCCGCGTTGAGCGTGCCGTAGGTCTTGTAAGCGAGCTTCGCGCCGCGGTACGTGAGGCCGGACTGCAGCGCGACGTTGCCGGCGTCGTAGAGCGTGTGGTCGGGTTGCTTGTCCATGGGTTCGGCTCGATCCTAGGCCGTCGCCAGCGCGCTGTCGACCCACCGCCCGACGGACAGCAGTGCGGCGTCGGCGCCGTGAAGGCCAACGAGCTGGATGCCGATCGGCAGCCCGGCCGGGCCGCTGCCCGCCGGCACGGCAAGGCAGGGCAGGTGCAGTGCCGTCCACATCCGGCAGAAGAGCGGGTCGCCGGTGCCGGCGGCGGCCAGCGGCGGCTCGCCGGCCGCGGCGGGCGTGACCAGCGCGTCGCAGCCGGCGAACGCGGCGCGCATCATGGCCGCGGCCTGCGCGACGGCCGCCTTCGCGGCGACGTAGTCCTCGTGCCGCGTGTGCCAGCCGGTCTCGCAGAACGCGGCGAACGCGGGCGTCACGCCGTCGAGGTGGCGCGTGGTCTCGAACACGTAGTTGCGCGCGGCCTCGTAAGCCATGATCGTCTTCTGGGCGTCGACCAGCGGCGTGAATTCGGGCGGCAGCACGACGTCGCGCACCGTGGCGCCGGCGCGCCGCAGCTTCTCGGCGCTCGCGGCGAGGACAGCGTGCACGCTGGCGTCGGCGGCATTCCCCTGCGGGGTGAGGCAGAGCCCGAGCACCGGGGGCGCCGGCAGCGGGGCGACGACGGCCCGCGCCGGCAGGCCGGCCAGTACCGACGACAGCAGCGCGATGTCGTCCACGCTGCGGGCGAGCACCCCGAGCGTGTCGAGCGATTCGGCGAACGGCCGGATGCCGGACAGGCTGAAGTCGCCGTAGGTCGGCTTGTAGCCGATGATGCCGCAGAAAGTCGCCGGGCGGATCAGCGATCCCGCCGTCTGCGAGCCGAAGGCCAGCGGCACCATCCGGTCGGCCACCGCCGCGGCGGAGCCGCTCGACGAGCCGCCGGGCGTGCGCTCGATGTTGTGGGGGTTGCGCGTCTTGCCCGCGGTGAAGTGCGCGAATTCGGTGGTGACCGTCTTGCCCATCATGATCGCGCCCGCCGCCCGCGCGGCGGCGACGCACGAGGCATCCCACTGCGGCTGCCGCGTCGCATAGAGCGGCGAGCCCAGGCCGGTGGGCATGTCGGCGGTGTCGATGATGTCCTTGACTGCGATCGGCACGCCGTGCAGCGCGCCGCGCGACGGTGCGCGGTCGGCCGCGCGCGCCGCGGCCAGCGCGGCGTCGGGGTCGAGGTACTGCCAGGCCTGGACGTCGCGTTCGCGGGCTTCGATGCGGTCGAGGCAGGCGCGGACGAGCGCCTCCGAGGTCAGCGTGCCGGCGCGGATGCGCGCGGCGGCTTCGGTGGCGGTGAGGTCGTTGGCGGGCATGGTATCCAGTCGGGGACGAAGGTCAGGCCGCGGCGAGCGCGGCGGCGAATTTGCGGCGCAGTTCGGCGCTGTGCAGCAGCGAAAAGTCCTGCGGGTAGGTCTCGCCGGGAACGACGTGCAGCGCGACGAACACGGGGCCGTCCTCGCGCAGCACGCCGCCGATTTCCGCCGCGAACGTCGCGGCATCGGCGAAGTCGTGGACGCGGCGGTAGCCGGCGGCGCGCGCGAAGCCCGCGAAGTCGACGCGGCCCGCGCCGGGGATCGGGTGGCCGCCGTTGGCTTCGTAGGTGCCGTTGACGCAGACGAAGTGGACGAGATTGCGCGGCGCCGCGCCGGCGATGGTGACGAGGCTGCCGAGGTTCATCAGCAGGCTGCCGTCGCCGTCGAGGACCAGCACGCGCTTGTCCGGGCGGCCGAGGGCGAGGCCCAGCGCGTGCGACGACGCCTGGCCCATCGCCCCCACGGCGAGGTAGGTGAGGGCGCCGGGCGCGATCGCCAGCCACTCGAACGCGGCCTGGTAGACGGGCACGACGATCTCGCCGGCGTAGCGCGTGGCCAGCACCTTCAGGCAGTCGTCGCGGCGCATCGGCACGCGGCTACTCCGGCGTCCGCGTGACGAGGAACACGAACGGCTTGGCGCGCGCCTGCGCCGCCGCGAACGCCGGGACAATCCGCGCCTCGTCGCCGCGCTGTCCGAGCCGCGCGTGGTCGATCGCCATCGCGTCCAGCACCGGCTCGACGATGCGCACGCCGTAGTGCCTGGATTGCGGCGGGTCGCGGTCGGGCTCCATGCCCTGCAGCCCGACGATCGCGCAGAGCCCGAAGCCGTAGTCGACGGCGATCGCGCGCACGGCGTTGAGCGAGTCGAACAGGCCCGTGTGCTGCATCAGCAGCAGTGCGCGCGTGCCCGTGTACGACAACCCGGCGCAGATCGACACGCCTTCGTCCTCCTTGCACACGCGGATGAGGCGCAGCGCCGGGTCGCGCGAGATCGGCCACAGCAGGCGGTCGCTGGTGACGATGTCGGGCAGCGCGACGACGGTGGCGATGCCGGCGGCCTTGACCGCCGCGATGATGTCTGCGCCACGGACGCCGCCGCCCTCGGTCGCTGTCGTCGCCATCGCCTCCGCCGTCATCGTCTATGCCGCCGGCGGCGGAAACGGATTGGCGGTGCGTCCCAGCCCCAGCCAGACGCTCTTGACCTGCTGGAACTCGCGGATCGCCTCGATGCCGTTCTCGCGGCCGTAGCCGCTCATCTTGTAGCCGCCGACCGGCGAGAGCGTGCTCACGCTGCGGTAGGTGTTCACATACACGGTGCCGGCGGCGATCCGCTCGGCGAGGCGGATGCTGCGCGCCATGTCCTGCGTCCAGACGCCGGCGGCGAGCCCGTAGCGGCTGTCGTTGGCCAGCGCGAGCGCCTCGTCCTCGTCGGCGAAGCGCATCACGGCAAGCACGGGGCCGAACACCTCCTCGCGCGCGAGTTCCATGTCGGGGCGCACGCCGGTGAAGATCGTCGGCTCCACGTACCAGCCGGCGCCGCAGCGGGCGGGATGGATTTCCCTGCCGCCCAGCACGCAGCGCGCGCCGTCGCGCTTGGCCTGCTCGATGAACGAGAGCACCTTCGCGTGCTGCTCGCGGGTGGCGACGGGGCCGACCTGCGTGGCGGGGTCCTGCGGGTCGCCGATCCGGATGTCGCGCATCGCGGCGACGAGGCGCTCGAGGAACCGGTCGTGGATGCCGGCCTGCAGCAGCAGCCGCGAGCCCGCGATGCAGGACTGGCCGAGCGACAGGAAGATGCCGGAGATCACGCCGTTGACCGCGTCGTCGAGGTTGGCGTCGTCGAAGACGATCTGCGGCGACTTGCCGCCCAGTTCCAGCGTCACCCGCTTGAAGTCGGTGGCGGCCGCGGCGGCGATGCGCCGTCCGCTCGCCTCCGAGCCGGTGAACGTGATCGTCGCCACGTCGGGGTGCGCGACCAGCGGGGCGCCGAGCTCGGGACCGAAGCCGGTGACGACGTTGAGAACGCCCGGCGGCAGCCCCGCGTCCTCGACGAGGCGCGCGAATTCGAGCGTCGACGCCGACGCGTGCTCCGAGGGCTTCAGCACCACCGTGTTGCCGGCGGCGAGCGCGGGGGCGAGCTTCCATGCGGCCAGCATCAGCGGCGAGTTCCACGGCGTGATCGCGACCACGACGCCCAGCGGCTCGTGCCGCGTGTAGTTGAAGACGTCGGGCACGTCGATCGGGATCACCGCGCCCTCGATCTTGTCGGCGAGACCGGCGTAGTAGTGGAAGTACTTCGGCAGGTAGCGGAACTGCGCCAGCACCTCGACCAGGCGCTTGCCGTTGTCGCGCGTCTCGATGCCGGCGATCTCGTCGATCCTCGCCTCGAGCACCGTGGCGATGCGCCGCAGCAGCGCGCCGCGTGCCGTGGGCGTGAGCCCGCGCCAGGCCGGCGCCGCGAACGCCGCGCGGGCGGCGGCCACGGCGCGGTCGGCGTCTTCCGCCCGGCCGCGCGGGATCAGTGCCCAGGCTTCACCGGTCGCGGGGTTCGCCGTCTCGAACCACTCGCCGCCTACAGGGTCGCACCAGCGCCCTCCGACGAAGTTGCGATAGCGGCGCAGCGCCGGGGCGGCGGGCGCCGCGGCATCGGCTTCGAGGAAATGCGGCGTGTCGTCGGGCATCACGGGTCGGCAACGGGCCGCGCGGAGCGCGCGTCCGGATGATTATTTCCAAGAACAATAAGTTACTATTATGCACATCTTTCGGCGCCGAATCCCGCGCCGAATGCGCCGCAGCGCGACGGCTTGCCGCCCGGTGCCATCCGCCGGAGCGGCCCCGTTGCCGTGCAGCGCCCACCGGATCGGGAGGCAAGGCTTGGACGACGGCGACATCTTCGACTTGGGCGACGTGGTGCTGCAGTCGGGCGCCACGCTGCACGGCGCGCGGATCGCGTACCGGACGCACGGGCGGCTCGATGCGGCCGGGACGAACGCCATCCTCGTCCCGACGTTCTACGGCGGGCGGCACGCCGACTACGACGGCATGATCGGGCCGTCGCACGCGCTCGACCCGTCGCGCTACTTCATCGTGGTCGTCGACATGCTGGGCAACGGCCTGTCGTCGTCGCCGTCGAACACGCCGGTGCCGTGGAACGGCCCGCGCTTCCCGCGGGTCACGCACTGGGACAACGTGCACTGCCAGCACCGGCTCCTGACGGGGCACCTCGGCGTGCGGCGGCTGGCGCTTGCCACCGGCTTCTCGATGGGCGGCCAGCAGGCCAACCACTGGGCGGCGATCTTCCCCGGCATGGTCGAGCGGCTGGCCCCCTGGTGCGCGTCGGCGAAGACGGCGCCGCACAACTGGGTGTTCCTCGAGGGGGTGAAGGCGGCGCTGCTGGCCGACCGCGGCTTCGACGGCGGCGACTACGCGACGCCGCCGACGCGCGGCATCCGCGCCTTCGCCCGCGTGTGGGCGGGCTGGGGGCCGTCGCAGGCGTTCTACCGGAACGCGCTGTACCGCGAGCTGGGGCACAGCACGCCCGACGACCACATGACCGCGTTCTGGGAGGCGAACTTCCTGCAGTTCGACGCCAACGACCTGCTCGCGATGCTCGACACGTGGCAGCGCTCCGACATCAGCGACAACCCCGTCCATCGCGGCGACTACGCGGCGGCGCTCGCGGCCATCACCGCGCGCACGCTGCTGCTGCCGGGCGCGACCGACCTCTACTTCCCGGTCGCCGACAACGAGCAGCAGGCGCGGGGGATGCGCGACGCCGAAGTGCGCCCGATCCCGTCCGACTGGGGGCACATCGCCGGCGCGCCGGGGCTCCACGCGCCGGACGTCGCGTTCCTCGACGCGGCGCTCGCCGAACTCCTCGCCCGCTGACCGCATCGACCCACAGGAGACACCGATGGACATTTCGCGCATCGCGCCGCTCGACCGGGGACAGGTGATCAGGAAGGGCACGCTGAAGTACGCGTTCGCGGCGACCGACTCGTTCACGTCCGAAGTCGAGCACGGCGAGATCTTCGAGGTCGAGACCGAGCTCAACATCGGCGGCCACCTGATCACGTCACTCGACGAGAAGCTCGCCGAGAAGGACGTCACGCTGCCCTTCGTGAACCCGGCGACGGGCCCCGTCCGCGTCAAGGGCGCGAAGCCGGGCGACATGATCGTCGTCAAGGTGATCAACGTCGGCGTCCACGGCCTGGGCTACACCGCGCTGTGGCCGGGCATCGGCATCTTTCCCGACTGGGTGCGCAAGCGCGAGTGGGGCATCCAGAACCACACGGTGAAGGTCGAGGACGGCATCGTCCACTGGAGCGACGCGCTGAAACTCGAGGCGAAGCCGATGGTCGGCGTGATCGGCGTCGCCCCGGTCGCGGGCGGCGTGATCACCATCGACAACGGCACGCACGGCGGCAACCTCGACGTGCAGGAGGTCTGCAACGGCAGCCTGATCGCATTCCGGGTCTGGCACGAGGGCGCCTACCTGTACTTCGGCGACGTCCACGCGCTGCAGGGCGACGGCGAGGTCAACGGGATGGGCGCGATCGAGATCCGCGGCCACCTGCGCTGCCAGGTGTTCGTGCTGCCGGCGGACCGGAAGCTCAACTGGCCGCGGATCGAGACCGCCACCCACATCTGCACGCTGGGCTGCGCCCGGCCGCTCGACGACGCGCTGCGGATCGCGTTCGAGGAGATGATCTACTGGCTGGAGGCCGACTACGGCTTCTCGCCGAGCGACGCGTACATGCTGCTGGGGCAGATCGCCGAGGCGCGCTGCACGCAGATGGTGAACCCCAAGTACACGTACATCTGCAAGGTGGACAAGCGCTACCTGCGGCGGCGGTAGCGCCCGTCGCGCCGCAGCCATCCACGATTCCCCGCCCACACGCCAAGGACGACAATGAACGATGCCCTGATCCCCGTGATGAAGCTCTCGTACGCCGCGGCGGCGCGGATACTGGCCGCCGCCGTCGCGAAGGCCGATGCGATGCAGGTCCCGCAGTGCATCGCGATCATGGACACCGGTGGCGGCCTCGTCGCCTACGCGCGCACCGACGGCGCGGCGGCGCTGGCCGGCGGGCCGGCGCTGCGCAAGGCGCAGGTGTCGGCCGAGCGGCGGCACCCGTCCGGCGCGCTGCCGAAGGAGTACGAGCTGGGCGTGGGGCTCGCGACCGACGGCCACTACACCAACCTGTCGGGCGGGCTGCCGATCGTCATCGACGGCCACCACGTCGGCGGCATCGGCGTGAGCTCGGGGTCGGGCGACGAGGATCTCGAGGTGGCGCGGACCGGCCTCGCGGCGATCGGTGCGAAGTCGACCTGGTAGCCCGGTGTTGAGCGGAGCGAAACCCGGGACAATCGCGGCTACGGCCACCGTCGCCCCGGGTTTCGCATTCGCTCAACCCGGGCTGCGCAACGACGCAACATGCCGCCGGCGCGAGGACTACCCCCGCATCCACGACTCCGCGAAATACAGGAACGCGGTGGTCGTCTCGAGCCCCGCCTGCACGCGCGGTTGCGGCGTCCCCGGCAGCGCGCGGCCGTTGACGAGGATCGCCGCGCGCCGCGCCTCCACCAGCAGGCTGAACATCGTGTGCTCGCGCGTGCCGGACAGCGCCGGTGGCACCTCGATGGCCGTCGGGCGACCGAGGTCCTCCCACACCAGTTCGACGGCGAGGTCGCCGCTCGCGACCGTCTCGACGTAGCGCGCGCCGCGCGGGTCGCCGCGCGTCGCCGCGTGCGTCAGCGGCAGGTAGGTCATCGCGCCGTACGCGGGCGACTCGCCGAACGGGCCGAACTTGCCGACGAAGTCGCGCATCAGCATCCGCGCGAGCGCCGTGTTGTCGGTGATCACCACGTTGTTGGCGGCCGGGTAGCCGATCGCGGCATCGGGCGCCTCGTAGAGCATCAGCGCGGTGCCGCGGCCCTGTGGCGACCACGCGACGCGGAAGAACAGCGCCAGCGCCGACCACGGGCCGTCGGGGCGCTCCTTCAGCATGATGCCGGGGTTCTCGCCGGTCCAGTCGACGCGGCCGGGATGGAGGGGGATGCCGATGGGCATGGCGGGATTCCGGTCTGGCAGGGGTTGCGCGAAAGGGGCGGCCCGGGCGGTCAGGCCCCGGGCCTGACCCACGTTTCCGAGAACGCGAGGAACGCGGTGCTGATCGTGCGGCCGAAGAGCTGCCGGCTCGCGACCTGCCCGCTCAGTGCCGTGCCGTCCAGCGTCACGCTCGCTGCCTTCGCCTCGATGAAGATGCTGTACATCTGGTGCGTGCCGGTGGCCGACTGCTCCGGGTTCACCTCGACCGCGAACGGCTCGCCCAGCGCGTCCCACGCCATCTCGGCGACAAGGTCGCCGCTCTCGACGGTCTCGACGTGGCGGCTGCGCGGGTCGCCGGTGGTGCGCGCGGCGGTGAGCGGCAGGAACCGCGCCGCCTTGAGTCCCGACTTGCCGCGGAACGTCGGCATGTTGACGACGAAATTGTCGATCAGGTAGCGGCCCAGCGCCTGGTTGTCGGTGATGAACAGGTTCGGCGCATCCGGCCAGCCGCGCCCGTTCTCGGGGTCGCCCAGGATCAGCATCGCGGTGCCGCGGCCGTGCGGCGACAGCACGACCTTGAAGAACAGCGACAGCGCGGTGAACGGGCCGTCCGCCGCGTGCTTCAGGTAAATGCCCGGGTTGTCGCCGGACCATTCGACGACTCCGGGGTTGATCGGCACGCGCTCGGCCACGCTCGTCTCCATAGGGTTGTGCGGGGGGGGCGGGGCGCCGCGCGTCAGTGGGTGAGGACGGTGCCGCGCGTCGCGGGCCAGCTCACCGTTACCGCGGTGCCGGGCTCCTCCATCGGGTGGTCCGGGCGGACCTCGACGCTGACGCTCTGGCCGCCGTCGAGCGCGACGTCGATGTGCACGAGGTTGCCCGAGAACGTGCGACCGCGCACCCGGCCCGTCAGTGCATTCTCGTGCGTCGCCGCGCCGTTCGCGGGCGCCGCCGTCGGACGGACGGCGAGATGCTGCGGCCGCAGCCCCACGGTCACCGCGCCGGTCGCCTCCCGCGCCCCGGGCAGCTTCAGCCGGACGCCGTTGATCTCGACCACCGTGTGCGCGCCGTCGCGACCGGCGGCGGTGCCGTCGAGCAGGTTGATCTGGCCGATGAAGTCCGCGACGAAGCGCGTCACCGGGCGATCGTAGATTTCCTCCGCGCTGCCCATCTGCTCGATCCGGCCGTCGTTCATCACGACGATCCGGTCGGACATGTGCATCGCCTCGGTCTGGTCGTGCGTGACGTACACGGTCGTGGTGCCGAGCCGCTGCTGGATCTGCCGGATCTCGGTCTGCATCGCCTCGCGCAGCTTCAAGTCCAGCGCGCCCAGCGGCTCGTCCATCAGCAGCACGCGCGGCGAGTAGGCGACGGCGCGGGCCACCGCGATGCGCTGCTGCTGGCCGCCGGAGAGCTCCGGCGGATAGCGGTGCTCGACGCTGGACAACTGCACGAGCTCGAGGAGTTCCTTCACCCGCTTGCCGATCGCGACCTTGTCCACGCGCCGCTCGGTGAGGCCGAACGCGATGTTCTCGCCGATGGTCATGTGCGGGAACAGCGCGTAGTCCTGGAACACCATGCCGATGCCGCGCTTGTTCGGCGGCAGCCGTGTGACGTCCTCGTCGCCGAGGTAGACGGTGCCGGAGGTCGGCAGCACGAACCCTGCGATCATCCGCAGCGTGGTCGTCTTGCCGCACCCCGACGGGCCCAGCAGCGTGAGGAACTCGCCCTCGCGGATGTCGAGGTCGATGCCGCGCACCGCGACGGCGTCGCCATAGCGCTTCGTGACTTGCTTCAGGGCGACGCGTGACACGGTGTTCGAGGCTCCTGGGTTGGCCGGGGATGGCGCGCGGTCAGCGGCTGACCGCGCGGTTCCACTGGTCGTACCAGCTGTTGACGTTGACGCCCTTGTAGTCGACGCGCAGCATCCGGTCGATGTCGGCGGGCTCGATGTTGTTGAGCGAGACGAACACCGGGTCCTCGGTGCGCAGCCGCGTCATCGCCTTCTTGTTGACGGGCCACACGCCGCTGTTCTTCGCGAACGCGATCTGGAACTCCTCGTCGAGGTAGGCGTTGATGAACGCCATCGCCGCGGCCGCGTTCTTCGTGCCCTTGACGACGCCGAGCCAGCCCACCTTCATCACGCCGACCTTGGTGGCGTTGATCCTCGGATGCGCGGCGGCCACGTTGGCGCCCGCATACTTGATCGAGCGCAGGCACCAGCCCGAGTGGGCGACCGCGGCGTAGATGTCGCCGGTCTTGAACGCCGCCACGACGTCGCCGCCGGCCTTCCAGAACTTGACACCCTTGAACGTCTTCAGCGTGTCGAGGCCGGGCTTCACGTTGTTGACGTCGCCGCCCGACGCGTAGACGATGCCGGCGAAGTTCGCGAGGCCGCCGCCGCCGGTGATGTCGGCGTACATCACGCGGTTCGCCAGCTTGTCGTTGGCGAGGTCCTTGTACGTCGTGGGCACCGGGATGCCGAGCTCGGCGAACTTGCCCTTGTCGTAGCAGATCACTTCCTGCGTCGTCCAGTTGCCGATCGCGTTGGGCGTGCGCTGCCACGGCTCGATCTGCGCGGCGTTGGGGATCGCGCTGTAGTCGAGCGGCAGCAGCAGGCCCGCGTCGACGACCTGGTCGACCTGCGCGTCGAGGATCTCGACGACGTCGAACGGCACCTCGCGGCCGCGCGCGGCGATGATCTTGGCGAGGTTGTCCTGCGGGCTGCCGATGACGAACTCGACCTTGCCGCCCAGCGCCTCGATCTTCGGCGCGACGAACTTGGCGAGGTCGTCGCGCCAGGGGCCGCCGAACGTCGCGACGCGCAGCGTCACGCCGTCGAACGGCTTGGCCTGCGCCTGCGCGCCCTGGGCGAACACGAGCGCGGACATCGCGATCACCGCGCCGGCCAGCGGCGTGCGGCAGCTTTTCCAGAGTCTGTTGTTCATGTGCTTTCCCTCGGTTTCGCCAACGGTTACGTGAACGGATTCGTGGTGCCAGGGCGCGGCAGGCAGGGCGCCCGTCGCCGCCTACTGCAAGTCCGGATTACCGGCTCGACCTTGCGACGGTGTCGAGCCCGATGACACGCTGCACCAGCAGCAGCAGCCCGAGCGAGAACAGGATCACCAGCGATGCGGAGGCGAGCACCGACGGATTGAAGTCCGTTTCGATGCCGAAGAACAGCTCGACCGGGTAGGTGAGGAACCCGGGCGCGGTCAGGAACATCGCGATCGGCACGTCGGAAAACGACACCATGAACGCATACAGCGCCCCGGCGTGGACGCCAGGCATGATCGTCGGCAGCGTGATCCGGCGGAACGTCCGCCACGGGCTCGCCCCCATGCTGAGGGCAGCCTCCTCGAGGCGCAGGTTGAACCGCTGCAGCACCGACACCACGGTGCCGATCACGTAGGGGGTCGCGACGAACAGGTGCCCCAGGTAGAGGCCGACGAACGTCGCGTTGAGGAACAGCCCGGTGGCGTCGCCGACCACGTAGTAGAGCTTGAGGAACGCGACGCCGGTGACGACCGCCGGAATCTGCATCGGCGCCCGGAACAACGCGAGGAACAGCGACTTGCCGGGCAGCCTGCCGCGGACCACGGCGAGCGCGGCGGGAATGCCCAGCAGGCAGGCGCCGGTGGCCACCGCGACGGCGAGCGCCAGCGACAGCCCCAGCGCGCGGAAGTGCGCCGCCGGGATCTGCCAATACCACTTGAGCGTCAGCTCCTGCGGCGGGAACACGACGCTCGAATACGCGGTGGTGCCGTCGAGCGACGAGCCGATGACCACCGCCATCGGCGCCAGCAGGAACACGTAGGCCCACGTCACCCACGCGTACTTGGCCACGGCGCCGAGCGTCGGCCGGCGCCACCGGCGCGCCGGGGCCGGGGCCAGTGCCACGGCCCCGGCGGTGGCGTCGTTGGTCGTCATGCGATCACCAGCCGCGCCGCGCGCAGGCGCTTCACGAGGAACACCGAGACCAGGTTGATCAGGACCACGGCGACCAGCAGCACCGCCGCCAGCGTCGCGCCCATCCCGTACTTGGTCTCGATGATCACCGAGCGCTGGATCAGCACCGGCAGCGTGAACACGCGGCCACCGCCCAAGAGCGACGCCGACGTGAACGCGCCCATGCACATGTTGAACATCATCAGCGCGCCGACGATCACGCCGGGCAGCGACAGCGGCAGGATGACGCGCCAGAACACGCGGAAGCGCCCCGCGCCGTGGACCGTCGCGGCCTCCTCGAGCGACGTGGGGATCGTCCGCACGACGCTGTAGAGCAGCAGCACGGCGAAGCCCATCGTGAACTGCATCAGGCCGATGACGACACCGGTGGCGTTGCCGATGATCGTGTACGGCTTGTCGACGAGGCCCAGCGCCAGCATCAGCTTGTTGAGCCCGCCGTCGGCGGAGAAGATCACGATCAGGCCGTAGACCTTGATCACGATCGTGACGAACGACGACACGACGACGCCGGCCAGCATCAGCATCGCCCAGCGCGAGCGCATCCGGGCGATCACGTAGGCGACCGGGAAGCTCATCAGCAGCGTGCAGAACGTGGCGATCGCCGACACCTTGACGGTGAGCCACAGCGCATTGAGGTAGAACTCGTCGGTGAAGAGCGCCTGGTAGTTGGCGAGGCTCATCGTCGGCGACAGCATCCCGAGCCCGAGGTCGGCGGACAGGCTGCCGCGCAGGAACGTGAGTTGCGAGCCGGCGAGCAGCACGAAGCTGACGACGAACGACGGGACCAGCAGCCGGTCCCAGCGGATGTTCATCGGGCCCGCCCCGGCGTGGCGGCGCTCATCCGGCAGCGAACCGCGGGTTGCGGCGCAGGTCGCGCAGGCCGTGCTCGATGAACTCGCGCCGCGCCGTGCCGCCCAGCGCATCGCCGGCGCGGACGACGTCCATGACGGCCTTCGCCAGCGCCTTCATCAGCGCCGCGTCCTCCTCGGGCGGGCGCGGGCGGAATGGCATCACGGTGTCCTGCACGTAGGTCGCGACCTCGCCGTCGACCTCGGGCAGCCGCGGCGGTTCGCCGCCGGAGCGCACCGCCTTGATGCCGTTCCGGATGTTCCGCCGCAGCATCGCGACGCCGCGGTCGGTGGTGCCGAGGTTCTCGGCCGCGTGCGTCGCCATCGGGCCGATCGACACCTGCGCCTCGTAGTCGCTGGGATCGCGCTGCATCACGTCGTAGGAGCGAAGCTCGGTCTGGCCGTCGAAGTCCACGGTCTGCAGACCCACCAGCTCGCGCTTGCCGCGCTGGTGCGGGTCGATACCCGGGCCGAAGCTGCGGTAGGCGATGATCATGCAGTGGGTGTCGTCGATCGCCACGGTCCACTTGGTGATGCTGGCGCGCTTGAAGTACTTCTCCTCCTCGGCGTCCTCCCAGAAGGCGCCGACCTGGCTGAAGCTGGGGTACGTGGTCTCCTGCGTGCGCACCCAGATCATGTCCTTCCACCGGTAGGTCAGCGTCGCGTAGACGCGCGCTGGCGTCTCGTGGAACTCGAGCAGCGGCATCACCTGCCACGCGGCCTCGAACTGGAACCGGTTGAGGCGCGAGTGCAGGAACACCGTGTGCACCGGGTCCATCGTGTTCTCGCACACCTGCAGCCAGTTGCACGGGTAGACGATCTTGTACGGCACGAGCTCGGTGCCGGGCAGGCCGGCCATCGTGTCGTACAGCGGGAACGGCGGCATCGACGCCGCGGGGCCGAGGTAGGCGAACAGCAGCCCGTGCCACTCGACGACCGGGTAGGCGCCGTGGCAGGTGCGCTCCTTGATCCTGGAGCCGGCCGGCTCGCCGGGCGTGTCGAGGATGGTGCCGTCGACGTCGTAGTGCCAGCCGTGGTAGCAGCAGCGGATGCCGTGGTCGGCGATGAAGCCGAACTCGAGCGACGTGTTGCGGTGGCTGCAGTGCAGGTGGAGGAGGCCGTAGTCGCCCGAGAGGTCACGGAACGCGACGAGGTCCTCGCCCAGGATGCGCAGGCGCACCGGCACGCCCTTGTGCAGTTCCTCGGTCATGCACACCGGCTGCCAGAACCGGCGCAGGTACTCGCCGCAGGGCTTGCCGGGGCCGACGCGCATGAACTCCGGGTCGGGCTCGGGCCGTTCGTTCTTGTCGTATCCGACGTAGCGGCCGCGTGGCGCGATGATGCCGGGCTTGCGCTCGCTGCTGTCCAAGACGGTGCCTCCTGCTGAAGGTGCGGCGGGCCCGGCTGCGGGACCGCCGGATACGTGGCGCGGATGAATGCGAATCGTTGCCGGTTGATGATTGAAGCGAAATATAGTTTACTAACAGGCACCTTGCAATACCGCGCCGGGCGCATGCATTTGGTGCAACGATGTGCTGCAACGCGGCAGCGCCACGGAGGTTCGATGGATCGCGTCACACTGGTCACCGGTGCCACCAAGGGCATCGGACTCGCCTGCGCGGAAGCGCTGGCCGCGCGCGGGCATCGCGTGGTCGGCCTCGCGCGGCAGCGCGGCAGCGCTTCCTTCCCGGGCACCGTGGTGGTCGCCGATGCCGCCGATCGCGCCGCGTTCGGCGCGACGGTCGCGGCGCTCGCCGGTGAATACGCGTTCACCGGCCTCGTCAACAACGTCGGCATGGTGGTGCCGCAGCGCCTCGGCGCGGTCGACCTCGACGTTTACGACCGCACGTTCGAGATCAACGTGACCAGCGCGCTGCTCGCGGCGCAGGCGGTGCTGCCGGCGATGAAGGCGGCGCGCTTCGGGCGGATCGTCAACATCGGCAGCGAGGTGGTGCTGGGGCTGACCGAGCGCACCGCCTATGCCGCCGCGAAGGCCGCGCTCGCGAGCTTCACGCGCACCTGGGCGCTCGAGCTCGCGGCCGATGGAATCACCGTCAACACCGTGGCGCCGGGGCCCGTCGACACCGATCTCTTCACGCTGAACAATCCCCCGGGCAGCGCGGTCCGCCAGCGCAAGCTCGAGCGGATTCCGGCCGGGCGGATCGGCGTGCCGCAGGACATCGCCAATGCCGTCGGATTCTTCATGGCGCCCGAGACCGGCTTCGTCACCGGCCAGTGCCTCTATGTCTGCGGCGGGTCGAGCCTGGGCAGCAGCTCCTTCCTGTAGCATCTGCTGCGCAGTCGACGCGGCGCGCGGCGCATCCCCTCGCCACTGCCGGCGCCGCGAATCGACCCTCGCCGTCACAACTTCCGTCACGACTCCCGCCCGCTTCCCCGCCCGCCAACCCCATGCTGCTTCTCGTCAATGCCATCCACGTCGAGGCGGAGGACATCCGCTCGTTCGAACTCGTCGACCCCGAGGGCGTCGATCTCCTCCCGTTCACCGCCGGCAGCCACGTCGACGTGACGCCGCCCGGCAGCCCGATCCGCCAGTACTCGCTGTGCAACGACCCGGCGGAGCGGCATCGCTACGTGCTGGGCGTGCTGCGCGAGCCGGGCGGGCGCGGCGGCTCGCGGCTGATGCACGAGGCGGTGGGGGTCGGCGACCTGCTGCAGGTGTCGGCGCCGCGCAACCATTTCGCGCTCGACGAATCGGCGGACCGGTACCTGCTGGTCGCCGGCGGCATCGGCGTGACGCCGCTGCTCGCGATGGCGCACCGGCTCTGCGCGATGGGCGCCGAGTTCAAGCTGCACGTCTGCGCGCGCAGTCCCGAACGCACGCCGTTTGGCGCGGAGCTCGCGCGCCACGCCGTGGCCGGCCGGGTGCACTTCCACCACGATGGCGGCGATCCCGCCAGGGGGCTCGATGTCGCCGGGCTGCTGGCCGACGTGGTTCCGGGCATGCATGTCTATTGCTGCGGCCCCGCGGGGTTGATGGAAGCCGTGCGCGCGGCGTCCGCGCACTGGCCGCCGGCGCGCATTCATTTCGAGCACTTCGCGGCACCGCCTGCCGCCGCCTCCCCCGCCACGGGCGCGGACGGCGAGTTCGAGGTCGAGATGCTGTCGACCGGCGCCGTGTATCCCGTTCCCGCGCAGCAGTCGATCCTCTCGGTGCTGCTGGCTGCCGGGCTGCCGGTCCCGAGCTCGTGCGAGGCGGGCGTCTGCGGCACCTGCCGCACCCGGTACGTCGCCGGAACACCCGATCATCGCGACTTCATCCTGACCGACGACGAGCGCGCCGACAGCGTGATGATCTGCGTGTCGCGCGCTGCCGGCGGCCGGCTCGTGCTCGATCTTTGACCCGCGCCCTACGCCTTCTGCGGACCGCCGTCGGGACGGGCATCGTGCCAGCGCGTCGCCTGCTGGTACGCGGTGCCCAGCGCGAACAGCACGTCCTCGCGCCACGGCCGCGCGATCAGCTGCGCGCCGACCGGCATGCCGTCGACGAAGCCGCAGGGCAAGGACAGCGCCGGCAGCCCGAGGTAGTTGACGAAGCGGCACGCGCGCGCCGATTCGCCGAAGAACCTCGCGATGCCCGCGGCGGTGTCGCTGCCGCAATCTTCGTATCGCGGCGCGACAGTCCCGACGACCGGCAGCAGCACGGCGTCGACCGTGGCGAACGCGCGGGCGAGGAAGTGCGCGAGCAGCGCGGGCCGCACCGCGAGCGCGTCCTGCTGCCGGCGCGGCGGGATGAAGAGCCCCGGCACGATCGCGCTCCTCGCGGCGAGCGAGATCCGGTCGGGACAGTCGGCGAGCGCCTGCCCGTGGAGCAGCGCGGCATCGGTGCGGACCAGCACCTGGTGCAGTCGCGTCAGCAGCAGGAGGTCGGGCAGCTCGACTTCGCGCTGTCGCACGCCGAATTCCGCAAGCGTCGCCGCAACCGATTCGACGCACGCCAGCACCCGCGGATCGGCGCCGGCGGCGAACGGCGCGAGGGCGTGCCCGAGGGTGAGCGTCGCGACGTCGATGCGCATGCCCGCATCCGCTGCCGGGAATGCGGCACCCGGCAGTCCACGATCGGCGATCGCCGCCTGCAGCAGCCGGCAGTCGGCGACGCTGCGCGCGGCGGGGCCCACGGTGTCGAGGGCGCGCGCGCGGGCGACGACGCCGGCGTTGCTCACGCTGCCCAGCGTGGCCTTCAACGCGGTGACGCCGCAGAAGGCCGCGGGCAGGCGCAGCGAGCCGCCGGTGTCGGATCCGATCGCGGCGGGCACCATCCCGGCGGCCACCGCGGCCGCAGTGCCGGACGACGAGCCGCCGGTGATGCGCTCCGGGTCCCACGGATTGCGGCAGCGGCCGTAGTGCGCGTTGTCGCCGGTGCCGCCGGCGGCGAACTCGTCGAGGCCGAGCGTGCCGACCAGCACGGCGCCCGCGGCGTCGAGCCGCGCGACGACGTCGGCGTCGTGCGTGCCGATGCGATCGGCGAGGAGGCGCGACCCCGCGGTGGTCGGCCGCCCGCGCCGCAGGAAGATGTCCTTGATCGCGATCGGCGCACCGTGCAGCGGGCCCTGCGCGCGGCCGGCGCGGCAGGCGGCATCGCGCTGGCGGGCGGTGGCGAGCGCGGCATCGGCGTCGACCGCGATGAACGCGCCGACGGCGCCGTCGCGTTGCGCGATGCGTTCGAGGCAGCCGGCGACAGCCGCCTCCGAGGTGATGCGGCGTTCGCGCAGCGCCTCCGCCAGCTCGACCAGCGACGGCTCGGGCATCATGGCGGGGTATCGGACGGGTGCGGCGTACCGGCCGGCGGCTGCGGCGCGGACGGCGGAGGCGTTGCCGCGGGTCGCGTCGCGCCGGCGACCAGCGCCGCATCGAACGACGATCCGTCGCCGGGACCGAAGCGCGCGAGCGCCTCGTCGCAGGCGCGCTCCAGCGCCGCCACGTCGGCGGCGATCGCCGCGGCGCGTTCGGGCGTGATCGCGAGCGCGGGGTACCGGCGCGCGAGTTCGAGGATGCGGTCGAGGTCGACGGTCATGGCGGGGTGCGTTGCGGGCCCGGCCGAGCATACAAGATTCCCGGGGGAGACGGCGCCATGAACGATCCGCGGCATCCGGAGCAGCCGGTCGACGGCGGTGAAAGCGCGATGGGCTGGGGCAGCGACGTCGCGGCCGCGATGCTGCGCCGGCTCGGCATCGAGTACATCGCGCTCAATCCCGGCGCCAGCTTCCGCGGCTTCCACGACAGCCTCGTCAACCACCTTGGCAACCGCGACCCGCAGATGTTGCTGTGCCTGCACGAGGATCACGCCGTGGCGATCGCGCACGGCTACGCGAAGGCGAGCGACCGCGCGATGGCGGTGGCGCTCCACGCCAACGTCGGCCTGATGCACGCGCTGATGGGCATCTTCAATGCGTGGTGCGACCGCGCGCCGGTGTTCGTCCTCGGCGCGAACGGGCCGGCCGACGCGACGCGCCGCCGGCCGTGGATCGACTGGATCCACACGATGAAGGATTCCGGCGCGCTTCTGCGCCACAGCGTCAAGTGGGACGACGAGCCGCGCTCGGCGCAGGCGCTCGTCGAGAGCATGCTGCGCGCCGGCGCGCTGATGCGCACGCCGCCCAGGGGACCGGTGTTCGTCTCGCTCGACGTCGGGCTGCAGGAGTCCCCGCTGTCCGCACCGGTGGCGATGCCGCCGACCGAGCGCTACGCGCCGGCCGAGCCGCCCTGCGCGTCGGCGGAGGTCGTCGCGCGCGTGGCCGACCTGCTGGTGGGCGCGCGGCGGCCGGTGCTGATGATCGGGCGCACCTCGCGGTCGCAGGCGGCGTGGGACGCCCGCGTCCGCCTCGCCGAACTGGTCGGCGCGCGCGTGACGACCGACCTCAAGTCGGCGGCGGCATTCCCCACCCGCCATCCGCTGCACCTGCCCGGCCTCACGCTGCGCAACAGCCCCGCCGCGCTCGCCGCGGTCGAGGCGGCCGACGCCGTGCTGCTGCTCGACTGGGTCGACGCGGCCGGGTTCTTCGACGCGCAGGGCGGCGACGTCGCGGCGACCGTGGTCCAGTGCGGACTCGACTCGTACCTGCACGGCGGCGCGTCGGCCGAGCACTACGGCCTGGCACCCGCCGACCTGTCGATCCTCGCCGAGCCCGAGCGTTTCGTCGTCGAACTCGTCGCTGCCGTCGAGGCGCGCCTGGGCGGCGTCCCGCGCTGGACGGCGGCGGTCGCTGTGGCGCCCGCGGCCACGGTGGCCGCGGCGGCGCTCAAGGCAAGCGACGCGCCGATCGCGCCCGCGGACATCGCATGGGCGCTCGGGGTGCTGCGCGACCGGCACCTGCTCACGCTGGCGCGCGTGCCGATCGCGTGGGACGGCGACACCTATGCATTCACCGGACCGCTCGACTTCCTCGGCTACGACGGCGGCGGCGGCCTCGGCTCGGGGCCGGGCAACACCATCGGTGCGGCGCTGGCGCTCGCGGGCACCGGTCGCGTGGTCGCCGGCATCCTCGGCGACGGCGATTTCCTGCAGGCGTCGGGCGCGCTGTGGACGGCCGCGCGCTATGCGATCCCGGCGCTGTTCGTGATCTCGAACAATCGCGCCAACCTCACCGACGTCGCGCACCAGGACCTGATGGCGAGGGAGCGCGGCCGGCCGCGCGCGAACCGCTGGATCGGCCAGCTGATCGACGGGCCCGCGGTCGACCTCGCCGCGCTGGCGCGCGCGCAGGGCGTCGCGGCGGCGGGGCCGGTGACGACCTTCGGCGAGCTGCTGCCGGCGCTCGAGGCGGCGCTGGACGCGGTCGCGGGCGGCGTGCCCTACCTGCTCGACGTCCTGGTCGAGCGCGGGTGAGATGACCGTCGCCAGCGTTCGCCGCGCTCGCCTCGACCGCGGCGTCCGGCGATAATCACGGCGATGAGTGCCTTCCCCCGGCGCGCGGTCCCGCGCGCCCTCGCCGTGTCGCCCTACGTGTACCTGACGCTCGCGCCGCTGTTCTGGGCGGGCAACTGGATCCTCGGCCGCGGCATGCACGTCGCCGTGCCGCCGATGACGATGACGATGTATCGCTGGCTGTTCGCGGTGCTGTTCATGCTGCCGTTCGCGTGGCCGCATCTCGCCCGCGACTGGCGCAACGTCCGCGCGCACTGGCGGATACTCGTCGTGCTGGGCGTCGTAGGCATCGGCTCGCACAACGCGCTCGCCTTCCTCGGCCTCAACTACACGACCGCGACCAACGGCGTCATCCTCAATTCGTTCATCCCGGTGATGATCATCGCGCTGTCCTGGGTGTTCCTGCGCCAGCGGCTGTCGGCGGCGCAGCTCGCCGGCGTCGTGCTATCGCTGTGCGGCGTGCTCGCCATCCTGTCGCACGGCAGCCTGGCGCAGCTGGCGGCGTTCCGCTTCAACGCCGGCGACATCTTCGTGATGATGTCGATGCTGCTGTGGGCGGTCTACACGATCTGCCTGCGCTGGCGGCCCGAGGCGCTGCATCCGCTCACGTTCCTGTTCGTGATCAGCTGCGTGGGCGTGCTGGAAATGCTGCCGCTGTCGCTGCTGGAGATGGCCGCTGGGCAGCACATCGAATGGAGCGTCGGGGTCGTCCTCGCGTTCGCCGGGATGGGCCTGCTGTCGTCGTTCCTCGCGTACGTGTTCTGGACGCACGGCGTGGAGGCGGTCGGCGCCAACGTGGCCGGCCTGTTCCTGCACCTGATGCCGGTGTTCGGCACGCTGCTCGCGTGGGCGTTTCTCGGCGAGACGCCTCAGGCCTTCCACGTCGCCGGGATCGCGATGATCCTGACGGGAATCCGGATCACCAGCCGCCGGCGGGCGATCATCGTGCCGGCGGAACTGGAGTAGCGCGCCGACGGGGCGTGGCGCCGCGACGTCGCGGGGGATGGCGCCGGCCGGCCCTGTCCCCCCGCTGGAGCGGCGTCGGTGCCTATGCGCCGGAGCCGGGCCTCTGCCGGCGTGCCGCGAGGAGCGCACCGGTCGATCCGAGGAGGCCCGCGAGCAGCGCGAGCATCCACTCGGCCAGTGTCGGAATCGCCGTATTCGCGGCGTTCACGGCGCCGCCGAAGGACTTCGTTCCGCCGCAGGAGGCACCGTCGACGGCAAGCACGACGAACTGGAAGCCGCCTGACGACTTCGGCGTTCCCGAGAGGATGCCGGCGGACGAGAGCGTCAGTCTGACCGGCAGCGCGCCGGAGGACAGTTCGAACGTGTAGGGTCCGCCGCCACCGCTGATCGAGTGCGCCTGGCTGTAGCGCACGCCGACGAACCGACCTGCCAGAACACGTTGCAGGCCGAGCCGCCGTTGATCGTCGCAAGCCGCCGGAATGGAATTCCGGCAGGCGCACAGGCTTGCGTGCGGTGCCGCACGTTGCGCCGCAGGAGCGGCTGCGCTCGTCTCCGGGTCGGCGCCGCCGCCTTCGCGCCGGGGCGCGCGGGGCTACCGCCGTGGCGGTGGCGGCGCGTAGGCGGAACGCGGGCCGTCGTCGACGACCGACACCGACACCGCGACCCGCACCTGCGGGCCCGGGTCGTAGGGCAGCCGCACCGTGGCATCGCGCCCGCCGTAACGGTAGGTGACGTCGTAGCCGCGGATGACGTCCTGCCAGTCGTCCACGGTGCGGCAGCGCTGCACCACCTGCTGCGTGGGAGGGCCGTAGGCGACGGCGCTGCCCTGCGCGTTCTTGCTGGCGATGCTGTTGCCGGCCAGTGCGCCGACGATCGTGCCGGCAACCGTCGCGACGTCGTTGCCGCGCCCGCTGCCGATCTGGTGCCCGACGACGCCGCCGACGACGCCGCCGATGATGGTGCCGGCCGCGGTCGAGCCGCTGCCGGACGAGGCGACGGGCTGCGGGTTGTCGACGGTGACCGTCTCGTTCCAGCATTCCTGGCGCGGTGCCGCGATCCGCTCGACGACGGGGCGCGCACCCAGCACCGGTGCGAGGTCGGTGAAGTCGGCGGCGGCAGCCGGTGCCGCACCCATCGCGGCGGCGAGCGCCGCAGTGGCGGTGACGAGGATCGAAATTCGCATGACGGTGCACTCCTGACTGTGTTCCAAGGGCGCCGCCTCGCGACGGCGCGGCGCCAGATCGGGCAGCCAGACAGACACGCGAACCGCGGCGAAGTTCCATCCGGCGCGCGCGTGCGAGAATGCCGGCTCGTTCATGCCTTCCCCTCCCGCGCCTTCGTCGCAGTCGGTCATCACGCACCGGCCTTTCGTCCTCCTGTGGACGGGGCGGGTGCTGGCGACGATCGCGTTCCAGATGCAGTCGGTGGCGGTCGCCTGGCACGTCTACGCGCTGACCGACAGCGCACTCGATCTCGGCCTCGTCGGGCTGTTCCAGTTCCTGCCGATGCTGCTGCTGTCGCTCGTCACCGGCCACGTCGCGGACCAGTACGACCGGCGACGCATCGTCGTGCTGTGCCAGGTGGTGAAGCTGGCGACGGCCGTCGTGTTCGCCTATGGCGCCGTGTACGGCGGCCTCACGCGCGGCGTCATGTTCGCGATCGTCGCGGTGCTCGGCGCGGCGCGCGCGTTCGAGATGCCCACGTTGCAGGCGCTGCTGCCGTCCATCGTGCCCGAGTCGCTGCTGCCGCGCGCGATCGCCGGCACGGCCTCGGGCAACCAGCTGGCGACGATCGGCGGCCCCGCGCTGGGCGGCGTGCTGTACGCGATCAGCCCGGCCGCCGCCTACGTCACCTGCGGCGCGCTCTACGTCGCCGGTGCGCTGTTCATCGCGGCGCTGAAGACGCGGCCGTTGGCGCGCCGGCGCGAACCCGTCAGCGTGGAATCGCTGCTCGCGGGCATCCGCTTCATCCGCGACCATCCGGTGATGCTGGGCGCGATTTCACTCGACCTGTTCGCGGTGCTGCTGGGCGGCGCGACCGCGCTGCTGCCGATCTACGCGCGCGACATCCTGCACGTCGGCCCGACCGGCCTCGGCGTGCTGCGCGCCGCGCCGGCGGCGGGCGCGCTCGTCACCTCGCTCTGGCTCGCCCACCGTCCGCTGGGACGGCGCGTCGGGCGCACGATGTTCGTCGCGGTGGCCGTGTTCGGCGCCGCGACGGTCGTGTTCGCGCTGTCGGAGTCGTTCCTGCTGTCGCTCGCGATGCTGGCGCTGCTCGGCGCGGCGGACATGGTCAGCGTGATCATCCGGCTGTCGCTGGTGCAGCTCGAGACGCCCGACGCCATGCGCGGCCGCGTCAGCGCCGTCAACTCGGTGTTCATCGGCTCGTCGAACCAGCTGGGCGAATTCGAGTCGGGCCTCACCGCCGCGTGGTTCGGCGTCGTGCCGGCCGTGGTGCTGGGCGGCCTGGGCACGCTCGTCGTGGTGCTGCTGTGGCTGCGCCTCTTCCCGGCGCTGGCCGCCGCCGACCGGCTCGTCTCGCGGCGGCACGCGCACGCCGGCGGTGATGCGCGGGTGCCGCCGAAGTGACCGCGCCGCGGGCGCACGGCGATGCCGGCGGTCGCAGAACGGCAATCGGCGTACCATCACGGGCGCAGCACGACAGGAGAACGGCGATGTTCAAGATGGAAGTCGAGGATGGCCACGGCGTCTGGTCCGACGTGCGCGGCACCGACGGCAACGTGCTGACGTTCACCGACGAGGACGCGGCGCGGGCGAAGCTAGCGGAGCTCTACCCGGTGATCGTGCAGATGGAGAAGTACGGCGGAGGCAAGCGCACCCGCGTCGTCCGCGTGTTTCGCTCGGACGAGGAGTGGAAGGAAGGCACGCCGCCAAGCTGAGGGCTACGCCGACGGGGCCTTCAGGCGGCGTTGCGTTCGATCCACGCCGCGAACGCATGCAGGTACTTCCCGACGAACGCCCTGGTCGCCTCGACCGCGAAGCCGCCCTTGTCGTCGAACCGCGCGCCCGGCACCGACCGGTTGAATTCGGGCGTCACGAACAGCACGGCGTCGGCCGCGGCGATCCCGTCCTTGAACGCGCGTACGGCGGCAGTCGGCTCGGCCTCGTGGTCGGCGTTGAAGAGCGGCAGGTCGCCGATCTCGACGATCGAGAGCTTCAGTTCGGGCGGAGCGATCGCCGCCATGGCCAGCGCCATCCTCCTGTTGAGCGAATCCTTGCGCAGGCTGCCGACCAGTACGGCCACGTTGCGGGGCATGAGCGGTTCTCCTTTGGGATCAACGACGATGCGCCGGTTCCCGCGCGAAGCGGCGACCGCCAGGCAAGATTGCCACCCCAGTATCGCAGCGCCGGCCCTGTGCGATGCGTGCGATTACGCACGGAGCGGCGCGATCCTGGGCGCGCGGCGTGCCGCGCAGCTTGGCCCGCGCGCTAGACTCGCGCGGTTGCCGCCGGCGTGTCGATCCGGCGGCTCGCCGCCACCCCCACCGAAATCCGCGAGTGAACCCATCCCCTCCACCGGCGACGCAGGTGCCGCCCAGTGCCGCTGCCAAGGGCATGCGGGTCGTCGCCATGCTGGAGGCGGGAAAGGGCGTCCTCGTGCTGATGGTCGGCTTCGGCCTGCTCGCGTTCCTGCGCGACGACGTGCAGACGCTGGCCGAGAACCTGCTCCTCTCGCTGCATCTCAATCCGGCAAAGCGCATCCCGCGCATCTTCCTCGAAGCGGCGAGCCACTTCTCCGACGTGCGGATGTGGCTGCTCGCCGCGCTCGCGTTCCTGTATGCGGCGCTCCGGCTCACGGTGGCGTGGGGGTTGTGGTCCAGCCGTCGCTGGGCCGAGTGGCTGGCCGTGGCGAGCGGCGGCATCTACATCCCGTTCGAGATCTACGCCGTGATCGAGCGCGTGTCCTTGACCACCGTGGCCACGCTGGCGCTGAACGTCGCCGTCGTCGCCTACATCGGCGGGATGCTGTGGCGCGAACGCGAACAGCATGCCCGCCGATCCGCATAGCGGCAGCCGGCTGCGGGACGCCGGCTATCGCGCCGGCGGCGGGCCATCCGGCCGCATCCCCGGCGGCGGGCCGAATCCCGGGCCGTGGCCCTGCGCGCATTCGTAGCCGCTCGGACAAAGGTCGCCGAAGATCGCCGCGCGGTTGGCTTCGGCCTGGGCGCGGTCGGCAGCAACTTGCGCCTTCGCCGTCGCGAGCCCCGTCGCATTGCCGGTGATCGTGTACACCTCGACGAGGATGCGGTCGTCGCCGAGATTGGCCTCGTCCTGCAGCACGATCGGCAGCGCGTCGGCGCGCAGCGCCTGCATGTCGGCGTCGAGCTTCATCCGCGCCGACGTGTAGCCGTGCGGGCCGCGCGTGCCCTCGATCAGCGCCTCGCGCGGCCGGTCGAGGAACGCGGCCAGCAGCGAGAACTCCGTCGGCGGCAGCGTGACCGCGTTGGCGTGCTCGTCCTCGAGGCGCCGGCGGCGAAAGAACAGCGGTCGGGGGCCGGTTTTACCCGGGTTTACACTTCATGTGGCGGGGGGGGCGGCGTGTCGTCCGCGGCCATCAGCCGCGCCCAGCCGTCGGCGCCCAGGCGCTCGAGCGTGGCGAGGTTGCGGTCGATGATCGACGCCGCATCCGGATAGGCGGCCACCGCGCGCTCGATGCTGTCCTCACGCAGCAGGTGCAGCGTCGGATACGGCGAGCGGTTGGTGCAGTTCTCGACCGCGTCCGGCATCGTGCCGGCGAACCGGTAGCGCGGATGGAAGCTCGCGACCTGCAGGATGCCGGTGAGATCCAGCGCCTCGAGCGTCGCGTCGGCGATGTCGAGGAAATCGTTGTAGTCGAGGAAATCCGTCAGCGCGTGCGGATGGATGAGCAGCGTCGTCTCGACCGCGGCCGGGTCGGCGGCGGCGAGCAGCTGCAGCTCCGCGGCGAGGTCGGCGACGAGGTCGTCCGCGGTGCGCGCATCGCTCACCGCATAGCGCACCTGGCGCTTCACGTGGACCGCCTTCGCGAACGGGCACAGGTTGAGCCCGATGACGGCGCGCTCGAGCCAGCTTTCGGTGGCGCGGAGGACGTCGGGGTCGGCAGGGTCGTTGATCATGGGCAGTCGGGAAAGGGAGGGGCCGGCGGCGCCCGGAACCGCACTGTAGCGCCTGTTCGGTCGCCACGGGCGGGTCGCGGCGCGTCGTCGACCGCGCACCCGCTGTGGCATCCTACGTCCCGTGAGCGAGCATTCCCCCGCTGCGGCCGGAATCGAGAGCCCCCGACCGTGGCGGCTCGTGCCCGGCCTCGGCATCGCGCAGATCATCGCCTGGGGCTCGCTGTACTACTCGATCTCGGTCCTCGCCGCCGCGATCGGCGCCGAACTCGCGCTGTCGCCTTCCGGCGTCTTCGGTGCGTTCTCGCTGGGCCTTGCGATGTCGGGCGTCGCCGCGCCGGCAGCGGGGCGCGCGATCGACCGGTTTGGCGGGCGGCGGGTGCTCGCGGCGGGCTCGGTCGTCGCCGCCGTCGCGCTGTGGTGGATGTCGCGCGCCGCGTCGGCGGTCGAATACTATCTCGCGTGGTGCGTCGGCGGCGTCGCGATGGCGATGACGCTCTACGACGCGGCGTTCGCGACGCTTTCCCATCACTTCGGCACGTCGTACCGCAAGGCGCTGACGGCGCTGACGCTGTTCGGCGGCTTCGCGAGCACGGTGTTCTGGCCGCTGTCGCAGCTGGGCCTCGCCCAGCTCGGATGGCGCGACACGCTGCTGGCCTTCGCGGCGCTGCAGGTCGCCGTGTGCCTGCCGCTCCACGCGTGGCTGATCCCGCCCGGATGCGGACCGGCGCCGGCCGCGCCCGCGGTCGGCGGCGCGGCGCCGCCGCGGGCCCGGGTCGCGCCGCTGTCCGGCCGTTTCGTCGCGCTGGCGGCGGCGTTCGCGCTCAACGCGTTCATCATCTCCGCAGTGTCGGCGCATCTGATCGGCCTGCTGACGGGCAGCGGCGTCGCGCCGGTGGATGTCGTCTGGATTGCGGCACTGATCGGCCCGATGCAGGTCGCCGGGCGCGTGCTCGAGATCACGGCGGGCCGCAACCTGCGCCCGGTCACCACGGCCGTCGCCGCCTTCTCGCTGTTCTTCATCGGCCTGCTGGCGCTTGCCGCTGTGTCCGGGCCGCGCGCGGGCATGGCGCTCGCGTTCGCCGTGCTCTACGGGCTTGCCAACGGCGTGATGACGATCGTGCGCGGCACCATTCCCGCGGCGCTGTTCGGCCGCGATGCGTACGGCAGCCTGCTGGGCCGCCTCGCCGCGCCCGCGTTCGCCGCCAAAGCCGCGGCCCCCGTCATGCTCGCGTCGCTCGCGGCGCCGCACGTGGCGCCGGGGGGGTCGCTCGCGCTGCTGCTGGCGCTCGCGGCTGCGTCGTTCGTGCTGTTCCTGGTCGCGATCCGGCGACGGCCGGACGGCCGCCGTGCCGATGCATGATGCCGACGCCCTGACCGGATGCGGCCGGGGCGGCCGTTCAATTGCCCGCCGACCGGGCCCCCGCCGCCGGCTTACAATGACGGCCCGGGCGCGGTTCGTCCCGCCTCTTCCCTCGCCCGCATCGGTTCCTCATGTCCACACTCAACGATCCCGTCGTCGTCCGCGAAGTGGGCCTGCGCGACGGCCTGCAGAGCCTCGCCCGCGTGCTGCCGACTGCGCACAAGCAGGAATGGATCGCCGACGCCTACGCCGCCGGCCAGCGCGAGATCGAGGTCGGGTCGTTCGTGCCGGCGCACCTGCTGCCGCAGCTCGCGGACACCGGTGAGATCGTCGCCTACGCGAAGACGCTGCCGGGGCTTGTCGTCTCGGTGCTCGTGCCGAACCTGAAAGGCGCCGAGCGCGCGCTCGCGTCCGGCGCCGATGCGCTGCTGGTGCCGTTGTCGGCGAGCCATGCCCCCAGCCTCGCGAACCTGCGCCGCGCGCCGGACGACGTCGTTGCGGAGATCGCGCGCATCCGCGCCGCGCGCGACGCCGCCGGGTCGAAGTGCCTGGTCGAGGTCGGCATCAGCACGGCGTTCGGCTGCACGATCCAGGGGCGCGTGGAACCCGCCGAGGTGCTGCGCCTCGTGCAGGCGGCGATCGACGCCGGCGCCGACGCGGTCGGGCTCGCCGATACCGTCGGCTACGCCGACCCGGCGATGGTGCGCGAGCTCTTCGAGCGGGCCGCGCGCGTCGCCGGCCCGCGCCTCGCGTGCGCCCACTTCCACGACACGCGCGGGCTCGGCATGGCCAACGTCTATGCGGCGTGGGAGGCGGGCATCCGCCGCTTCGACGCTTGCCTCGCCGGCATCGGCGGCTGTCCGCACGCGCCGGGCGCCAGCGGCAACGTCGCGACCGAGGACGTCGCCTACCTGTTCGCGAGCATGGGCGTGTCCACCGGCCTCGACTTCGACCGGCTCATCGCGTTGCGCGCCAGGGTGGCGGGCTGGCTCGACGGCGAGACGCTGCACGGCACGCTGTGGCGCGCGGGACTGCCGAAGACGATGCGCGCGGCGGCGCTCGCGGCGTGACGGGCATGAACGAAGCCTCCCCTTCCGTCGCACCGGCCGCACCGCAGCCGCTTTCGGGCCTGCGCGTCGTCGAGTTCACGCACATGGTGATGGGCCCGACCTGCGGGATGATCCTCGCCGACCTGGGCGCCGAGGTGATCAAGATCGAGCCGATCGACGGCGACCGCACGCGAACGCTGCTGGGCGCCGGCGCCGGCTTCTTCCCGATGTTCAACCGCAACAAGAAGAGCATCGCGATCGACCTGCGCCATCCCGCGGGCGCCGGGGCCGCGCGGCGCCTCGCCGCGAGCGCCGACGTCGTCGCGGAGAACTTCAAGCCGGGGACGATGGCGAAGTACGGCCTCGACTACGCGGCGCTGTCGGCGGCGAACCCGCGCCTGATCTACGTCGCGCACAAGGGCTTCCTCCCCGGGCCCTACGACCACCGCACGGCGCTGGACGAGGTGGTGCAGATGATGGGCGGCCTCGCGTACATGACCGGCCGTCCCGGCGATCCGCTGCGCGCCGGCACCAGCGTCAACGACATCATGGGCGGCATGTTCGGCGCGATCGGCGCGCTGGGCGCGCTGATCCAGCGCGGCATCACCGGCCGCGGGATGGAGGTGCAGTCGGCGCTGTTCGAGAACAACGTGTTCCTGATGGGCCAGCACATGCTGCAGTTCGCGATGACGGGCCGGCACCCGGCGCCGATGCCGGCGCGCGACAACCCCTGGGCGATCTACGACGTGTTCACGGTGCGCGGCGGCGAGCAGATCTTCCTCTGCGCGGTCAGCGACGCGCAGTGGCTGGTGTTCTGCGACGCGCTGGGCTTCGCGGACCTCAAGGCTGATCCGTCGCTCGCGACCAACAACCAGCGGGTGCAGGTCCGGCCCGCGCTGCTTGCGACGCTGCGCGAGCGCCTCGCAGGGCGCGGCGCCGACGAGCTCGCGGCGCTGTTCGAGGCGGCCGGGCTCCCGTTCGCGCCGATCCGCAAGCCCGAGGACCTGTACGCCGACCCGCATCTCGCTGCGACCGGGGGACTCGCCGATGTCCGGCTGCCCGACGGCGACAAGGCGGGGCAGACGGTGAAGGCGCCGCTGTTCCCGCTCGCGCTCGACGGCGAGCGCCTCGGCGTGCGCCTCGACCCGCCAACGCTCGGCGCGCACACGCGGGAGCTGCTGGGCACCGTCGGCTATGCCGCCCCCGAAATCGACGCGCTGTTCGCGCAGGCGGCGGTCGCCTGAACGGCGGCGCCCTCGCGTCCACGAAGGCGAACCGCGCCATGACACGCAACCCCCTGGTCCGTTCGCGCCGCTCGCTGCTGCGGGCGATGGCCGGTGCGACGCTCGGCATGCTCCCGGGGATCGGCGCCGTCCGCGCGCAGGTCGGCGAGAAGACCATCCGCATCATCCTGCCGGTGGCCACGGCGTCAGGGGTGGACACGATCACGCGCGCCGCGGCGCCGGCGCTCACGAAGGCGCTGGGGCATCCGATCGTGATCGACAACCAGGCGGGCGCCGGCGGCATCGTCGGCACCTCCGCGCTGGTGCGCTCGCCGCCCGATGGCATGACGCTGTCGGTCGTGTCCAACAACCACGTCATCTATCCCGGTGTCTACAAGTCGGTGCCGTTCGACCCGATCGCCGACATCACGCCGATCGCCGTGATCGGATCGACGCCGATCGTCCTCGTCGTCAATCCGAACCGCATCCCGGCGAAGAACGCGCAGGAGCTGATCGCGCTCTTGAAGGCCAACCCGGGCAAGTACAACTACGGCTCGTCGGGCAACGGCACCATCCTGCATCTCGCCGCCGAGATGTTCATGGACGAGGCAGGCGTCAAGGCGACGCACGTGCCCTACAAGGGCGTGGGCCCGATGCTGACCGACCTGATCGGCGGGCAGGTCGAGATGGGAACGCTGTCGCTGCCGTCGATCCAGCAGCACCTGAAGAGCGGTGCGCTGCGCGCGATCGGCACCGGCACCGCGACCCGGCTGGCCGCCGCGCCCGATATCCCGACGATGACGGAGCAGGGAATGCCCGGCTATCTCGTCGAGGGCTGGTTCGCCGCGATCGGGCCGGCGAAGATGGCGCCGGCCGACGTGAAGCGGATCAACGAGGCGTTCGTCGCCGCGTTCGCGTCGCCCGAGGTGCGCGAGGCGATGGCGAAGCAGGGCAACACGATCAACGTCAGCACGCCGGAGTACGCGGCGCAGTTCTTCCGCAGCGAGCTCGTGAAGTACGCGAAGCTCGTGAAGAAGGCCGGCATCGAACTGCAATGACGCGGCCGCGGCGCGGGCGGCGCGCCCGGCAGGCGTAGGGCCATGTCGGCGCTGCGGTTTCGCCCGCATGTCTTCTACCTGTGTTCGGACCCGGCGCTGCGCGTGCGATTCGGTCGCGCGTTGTCCGGCAACCCGGGCTACGCCGGCGACACCTGCATCCGTTCAGCGTGGCGCGCAGGGCGCGTCCTTCGTGCAGCGGTCGCCGATCACCGCGACGCCCTGGACTTCGATCAGCATCCCGGGCTGCGCGAAGCCGCTCACGGTGATCAGCGCGCTCGCGGGGTAGCTGCCCTCCGGGAACATCTCCTTGCGGATCTCGACCAGCTTGTCCCCGTTGCGCACGTCGTTGATGAACACCGTCATCGTGACCATGTTGCCGAGGCTGCCGCCGGCTCGCTTCAGCGGGGCGTCGAGCGCGCGGAACACCTGCCGCGCCTGCGCCTCGAAGTTGCCGGAGAGATCGCGGCCAGTGTCGTCGCGCAGCGCGGTCTGGCCGGCGAGCCAGACCGTGCGCCCGCCCTCGGTGACGACCGCGGGCGAGTAGGCGCGGGCCTTCTGGCGCTCGCTCGTCGGCGCGAGGTAATCGGCGGCCGCCGCGCTCCACGCGCAGGCGAATCCGGCGAGAAGCAGCAACGTAGCGTACATTGGGCGCGGGAGCATCCGGAAAACTCCTGTAGGTTCGATACCGGCACCAGGGAAACCACGATGAAACAGAGGCATGAAGCCAACGCCACCGGCGCACCGGCGCGCGGCGCGGGCGCCGTAATGATACTGCGCCGGAAGGAAAGCCGCGATGCGCGCTGAACACGCGGCAGCCGCCGTGCCGGCCCTCCTGCAATGGACGGAAGCCGGCGTCGCGATGACGGCGCGCTGGCAGTCGGAGGCGGGCCTGCCGCCGCCCAAGCGCATCCAGCCGGCCGACGACACGCTGACCGCCGACACTGCCTATCGCCTTGCCTGTGAAGGCACCGCCTTCGTCTGGCGCGGCGATTTCCAGAACGCGCGGCAGCTGCTGCAGGCGCTGACGCGCCGCGCGGAGCGCAAGCCGCGCAATCCGCCGGTTCCCTCGACGGTGCCGGGCGCCGCGTTTCGCGCCAACCGGCACGCGCAGGCGCAGCGCGCGCGCATCCTCGGCATGCTGCTGATCCCGGTGGACGCCGACTACGGCATCCCGCTGCGGCGCGCGCCCGACGCGCGCACGGCGCTCGAGGAGGCGCTCGGCCGCGGCACCGGCGCGATGGTGATGTCGCTGCGCGAACTGCAGGGGCTGATCGGCGCGCACGAGTGGCGCAAGAAGGGCGTCGAGGTGCCGGCGCTGAAGGGCCGCATCCATCCGCACTACGGCGTGTTCGCGCCGATCCGCAGCGAGTACGTGGGCCTCCTCGCGCGCGCGCCGCTGACGACGACGACGCTGGCCTGGGACATCGGCACCGGCACCGGCGTGCTGGCGGCGGTGCTCGCCCGCCGCGGCGTGCTGCGGGTCGTCGCGACGGAGACGGATCCGCGCGCGCTGGCCTGCGCCCGCGACAACATCGCGCGCCTCGGCGTCGCCGACCGGGTGACCGTCGTCGAAGCCGACCTGTTCCCGGGCGGACGCGCGCCGCTGATCGTCTGCAATCCGCCGTGGGTGCCGGCGAACCCCTCGTCGGCGCTGGAGCGGGCGATTTTCGATCCCGACTGCCGGATGCTGAAGGGTTTCCTGTTCGGGCTGGCGGCGCATCTGGAGCCGAAGGGCGAAGGCTGGCTGCTGCTGTCCGATTTTGCCGAGC
The DNA here is from genome assembly GCA_943331295.2 of Bordetella parapertussis. GTDB lineage: Bacteria > Pseudomonadota > Gammaproteobacteria > Burkholderiales > Casimicrobiaceae > CAIWHR01. The sequence continues at coordinate 61,297 of CALQLA020000007.1, forward strand.
AGCTTGGCTTGCGGACCCGGGCTGACCTGATGGGCTGGATCGATGCGGCGGGACTCGTCGTCGTCGGCCGCCTCGACGTGCGCCCCGACCACCCGAAGACAAGGGAGAACGCCGACCCGCTGCACGCGGCGCGCGCCGCCGAGATGACGACGCTGTGGCGGCTGGCGGCGAAGCCGCCTACACCGGCCTGACGCGGATTTCGCGCCGCTCGGAGCTGCCCGCGGGGGCCGGCGGCGCGACGGGAGCCGGCGCGCCGCCGGCAATCGGCTGCGGGCAATCGCCGCAGTTCGCGCAGCCGCTGCCGCACCCGGACGACCCGGCCTTCGGCTCCATCCGCGCCGCGAGCCCAGGCAGTCCCGCGCGCCGCGCCGCGCGGGCGGCAGCGCGGGCGACCGGATGGCGCAGCGCCGCCGGCAGCCAGCGGCCCGCAACGTAGAGCAGCGCGGCGCCGACGATCAGACCGACGACGATCGCGTCGACCATCATCCGGCCCCGAGTGCCAGCGCCGCGCGGTACGTGACGAACGACGCGCCGTAGGCCAGTGCGAACAGGTATCCCGCCATCAGCAGCGGGTAGCGCCACGAATTGGTCTCGCGCTTCACCACGGAGAGCGTCGAGATGCACTGCGGCGCGAACACGTACCACGCGAGCAGCGACAGCGCGGTGGCGAGCGACCACTGCGCGGCGATCACCGGGATCAGCGTCTGCGACAGCTGCTCGCCGGTCTGCGACAGCGCGTAGACGGTGCCGAGCGCGCCGACCGCGACCTCGCGCGCGGCGAGCCCCGGCACCAGCGCGATGCAGATCTGCCAGTTGAATCCGATCGGCGCGAACACGTGCTCCAGCAGGTGGCCCAGCATGCCGGCGAAGCTGTAGTTGATCGCCGGCTGCACGCTGCCCGGCGGCGGCGCGGGGAACGTGCTGAGGAACCACAGCACGATCATCAGCGACAGGATGATCGTCCCGACGCGGGACAGGAAGATCCGCGTTCGCTCCCACAGGCCGAGCGCGAGGTTGGGCAGGTTCGGCCAGTGGTAGTCGGGCAGCTCCATCAGCAGCGCCGGCGGCAGCGCGCGGCCGCGCGCCCGCTTGGCCAAGAACGCGACGCCCATCGCCGACAGCACGCCGGCGACGTACAGCGCGAACAGCACGACGCCTTGCAGGTTGAAGATGCCGGCGACCACCCGATCCGGGATGAACGCGGCGATGATCACCGCGTAGACGGGCAGCCGCGCCGAGCACGTCATCAGCGGCGCGATCATGATCGTCACCAGCCGGTCGCGCGGATTCTGGATCGTCCGCGTGGCCATGATGCCGGGGATGGCGCAGGCGAAGCTCGAGAGCAGCGGCATGAACGCGCGGCCCGACAGCCCCGCGGTGCCCATCAGCCGGTCGAGCAGGAACGCCGCGCGCGGCAGGTAGCCCGATTCCTCGAGCACGAGGATGAAGAAGAAGAGGATCAGGATCTGCGGCAGGAACACGAGCACCGAGCCGACGCCGGCGACGATGCCGTCGACGAGGAGGCCGCGCAGCAGGCCCTCGGGCAGGTTCGTCGCGATGACGCTGCCGAACCATGCGGCGCCGTCCTTGATCGCGTTCATCGGCGCCTGCGCCCAGCTGAACACGGCCTGGAAGACGAGGAACATCAGCACCGCGAGCAGCAGCGGGCCGGCCAGCGGATGCAGCACCACGCGGTCGACGCGCTCGGTCGCGCGCAGGCCGGCGGCATCCCGCGTGATGCAGGCGTCGAGGATGCGGCGGACCTCGCGGTGCGTGTCCTCGATGCTCGGGTCGGCGTCGCCCGCGGCCGCGCCGGGCGTGGCCGGGGTGGCGGGCGGAAAGTGCAGCGCGTCGAGTGCCTCGACCAGCGGCGCATCGCCGCCGTGGCGGACGGCGACGGTCTCCACCACCGGCACGCCGAGCAGCCGCGACAGCGCGCCGCTGTCGATGACCATGCCGCGGCTCTTCGCGACGTCCATCATGTTGAGCGCGACCACCATCGGCAGCCCGAGTCGCCGCACCTCGAGGACGAGGCGCAGGTTGAGCCGCAGGTTGGTCGCGTTGACGACGCACACGACGCCGTCGGGCGCCCGTTCGTCGCGCCGCCGGCCCATGATCACGTCGCGCGTGATCGCCTCGTCGGGTGTCGTGGCCTGCAGGCTGTAGGCGCCGGGCAGGTCGAGGATGCGCCAGTGGCGCCCGCCGCGCGACGCGAAGCTGCCCTCCTTGCGCTCGACCGTCACGCCCGCATAGTTGGCGACCTTCTGCCGGGCACCGGTGAGGCGGTTGAAGAGCGCGGTCTTGCCGCAGTTGGGGTTGCCGATCAGCGCGAGCAGCGGCGGGGCGATGCCGGTGGTCACGATGGTTCGGGGTCCGGGCTGTCATTCGCGCCGCCGGGCCGTCCCAAGGCGCGAATTGCACCCCCTTGGGGGGCAGCGCCGCGGCGAACGCCGCAAGCGCGGGGGTCGTCCAATGCCACGAGGGCGGCTTCGTGGCGGCGCAGCGCGAACGTCGAGTTGCCGATGCGCACGGCGAGCGGGTCGCCGGACGGGAACGCGCGGTGCAGCACGCGGACGGCTTCGCCGGGCAGGAATCCCAGTTCCTGCAGCCGCGCCGTCAGGTCCACGCCGTCGGCGCCTGCACCGGCGCCCGCGCCGAGGACGCGCGCGACCGTGGCCGGGCGGCCGACGGGCAGGGCATCGAGCGTGGCGGGAAGCTTCATCAAGTCCGTAAACGCAGCAGGGTGTTTCCCTGCCCTCCATGGTCGATCTTAAATGATAATGAGAATTGCTGCTATTGACGGGGATCAACATTTGTTGCAGGAGGGTCAAATGCAACACCCGGGTGCGCCCCCAGACGCGCCGGCGGCGCCCGACGACAACCGTTTCCCCGGGACGAGGCTAGAATCGTGTCCGGGCGGGATTGCGTGCCGTCCGCCCCCGTTCGCCTGCTTGCCCGGCCAGGGCTTCCGTCCGGCGCCCGCGCCCCGCGCTTTCGTTTCGAGGATCCCCGTTGTCGCAACCGGTACCGGACGACGCGCCGCCCGCCGCCTTTTCGCGGACGATTCCGCTGATCGTCGCCGCCACGTTCTTCATGGAACTGCTGGACGGGTCGATCGTGACCACGTCGCTGCCGGCGATCGCCGCGACGTTCGGCGAGCCGCCGCTGACGCTCGCCGCCAGCATCTCGGTCTACCTGGTCGCGATGGCCGTGTTCGTGCCCACCGCCGGCTGGGCCAGCGAGCGCTTTGGCGCGCGCCGGCTGTTCGCGGGGGCGGTGACCGTGTTCACGCTCGCGTCGCTGCTGTGCGGCCTGAGCCCGTCGGTGGAAGCGCTGATCGCCGCGCGGGCGCTGCAGGGAATCGCCGCCGCGTTCATGGCACCGGTGGGCCGGCTCATCGTGCTGCGCGAAACGCCGAAGCACCGGATCATCGACGCCATCGCGATGATCACCTGGCCCGCGCTGATCGCGCCCGTGCTGGGCCCGCCGCTGGGCGGCTTCATCACCACCTATGCGTCGTGGCGCTGGATCTTCCTCATCAACCTGCCGCTGGGCGTGCTGGGCGTGCTGCTGGTGCTGCGGTTCGTGCCGCGGCACGACGAGACAGTGAAGACGCCGTTCGACGCCGTCGGCTTCCTGTTGACCGCGGTGGCGCTCGCGGCGTCGATCCAGGGCCTGCTGTCGCTGGGCGAGGGCGGGGCCGACCGCTACGCGGGCGCCTCGCTGGTCGCGCTGGGCGCCGTCGCGGGCATCGCCGCCGTCCGCCATGCGCGCTCCCATCCGTCGCCGATGCTCGACCTCTCCGCAGTCGCCGTGCGCACGTTCGCGTTCTGCACGGTGACGGGCGGCGTGCTGTCGCGGATCGCGATCAACACCGGCCCGTTCCTGCTGCCGCTGATGTTCCAGATCGGCTTTGGCCGCAGCGCGTTCGAGGCCGGCGGGATGCTGTTCGTGTACATGCTGGGCAACCTCGCCGCGAAGAGCGTCACGACGCCGATCCTGCGCCGGTTCGGCTTCCGCCGCGTGCTGGTGGGCAACGGCCTCGTCGGTGCGGCGGCAATCGCCGGCTGCGGCCTGCTGTCGCCCGACGTCGCGATGCCGGCGGTGTACGCCGTGCTGCTCGCGGCCGGCCTCACGCGGTCGATGCATTTCACGTCGCTCGCCACGCTCGCGTTCGCCGACATCTCGCCGGGGCAGCGGGCCGGCGCGAGCGCGCTCGTCAGCACGATGCAGCAGGTGGCGATGGCGGTGGCGGTCGCGTTCGCCGCGACGGCGCTGGCGCTGTTCGTCGACCTGCGCGGCGGGAGCGATCTCGTGCTGGCGGATTTCCGCCACGCGCTGTTCGCGGCGGCGGCGCTGATGGCGGTCGGCGCGCTGCTGGCGCTGCGGCTGCCGAAGGACGCCGGGGCCGAGGTGTCGCGGCGCGGCTGACGGTTGACGATCCCCCCAGGCTCACTTCGTTCGCGCACCCCCCTCAAGGGGGCAAGGCCTCCCTTGGGGCGGCCCGGCGGGAGGCCTTACCAGTTCATCGCGCCGAAATCCGGCCACCACAGCCACGGGTCGGACATGTCGCGCGTGGTCGCCTGCTGCATCGCGACGTCCTGCTTCGCGTACGACGCCATGTCGGCGTTGGCCTGCGCCGAGAGCCCGGGCCCGCCCTGCGTGCGACCCTGCTGGTAGGCCGCGAATTCCTTCGGCGTGCCGACATAGAGCGCCTTGCCGGAAGGGTCCGGGTAGACGTAGAACTCGCGGCCGTTGCGCTGCATCGCCGAGACCCTGCCCGGCGCCAGCGCCTGCAGGTGCAACTGCTGCTCTCGCCTCGTCGCCTCGATGCGCTTGAAGCCGGCGGCCGCGAGCAGGCTTTCGTTCGGCGGCGGCGGCGCGGTCGTCGCGCAGGCGGCGAGTCCGAGCACGGCGAGGGCGGCGAAGAGGCCGGGGACGAGCGCCCGGCAGGAATGCCAGAAGTCGCGCATGGGAACCTGTCGTGTTTGGGTCATCTGCGAGAATACGTGGCGCTCACGCCGCCGGCAAGCGCGCGCGGGAATCCGGCCGAGGCCGCGCGTGGCACTGTAGAGTAGCGGCGGAAGCGATCGGCCGTCACGCCCGCGCGGCGCTAACAGGGGAACGCAAACAATGGAACTGTGGCGGATCGAACCGGGCAAGGCAGCCGTGCCGATGGCGGCCGGCGATCCGCTGCCCGCGGCGGGATTTGCGTGGCTCGACCTCGTGTACGACGAGGCGGACCGGCTGCAGGCCGAGGTCGAGCGATTGACTGGCGTGCGCATCGTCGACGTCCACCTGGGCGACGCGGCGAACCTCACGCACCCGTCGTCGTTCGACAACACGGACACCTACGAGATCGTCGTGTTCGCGGGGCTGTCGCCCGAGTCGACCGTCGATTTGATCATTACGCGGCCGATGACGTTCTTCAATTTCGACCGGCTGCTCGTCACCGTCCGCGCGCCCGATAGCCGCTCGGTGGCGCAGACTCGGGCGCGCTACCTCAACATGCCGGGCAAGATGCCGCAGAACCCGGACGACCTGATGCAGCGCCTGCTCTCGGCGATGGTCGACCACTACCTCGACCTGCGCGCGCCGCTGACCCAGCGGCTCGACGGCTGGCAGCAGGCGCTGCTCGATCCGCGCGTGCCCTTCCACGACTGGCCGAAGCTGCTCGCGAGCCGGCAGCAGATCAGGAAGCTGGAGGAGCTTTCCGACGAGCAGCGCGACGCGGTCCAGGAGTGGCGCGACTACCGGATCGCCGACCTCTCGCCCTCGATGCACGCGCGCTTCGCCGACATCATCGAGCACATCGAGCGCGTGCGGAACCACGCGCGCACCGTCGAGAGCCAGGCCGAGTCGGCGGTGCAACTCTACTTCGCCGCGATGAGCCACCGGACGACGGAGATCATGCGGCTGCTCACGCTGATCACCGCGGTGTTCATGCCGCTGACGCTGCTCACCGGCGTGTTCGGGATGAACTTCGACTTCATCCCGGGCCTGCATCGGGCCGACGGCTTCTGGATCGCGCTGGCCGGGATGATCGCGATCGTGATCGGCATGCTCTACTACTTCCGGCACAAGCGCTGGCTGTAGCCGAGCGCCTGCGCGAGCAGCAGCACCGCGAGCACCGACAGCCGGTGGATCGCGATGCCGATGACGAGCGCTGCGAGCGACTGCGGCCGCGCGATCGCCGAGCGCGTCTCCGTCACCTCGGACCGCGCGACGACCGGCGCGGCGATGCCGGCGACGGTAAGCGACGCCAGCAACAGCTTCGTCATTTTCGACACGGTGCAACTCTCCCGACGGTTGGATTCCTGGATTGGCCGGGGGATACGTGTCCCTGCGTCGCGCTGGCGACGCAGGGACGGCGCGGCTCCGGCACCGTACAGAGTCCGCGCCGGAGCGAAAAATACACCGGGGCGGTAGATTCGCCCCGGGGCCGCTACTTGGGCGCGGCCGCGGCCGGCTTGGCCGGCGATGGCGCGGGATCGGGGGCAGGCGTGTCCGAGTTCCAGATGTTGCGGATCATCAGCCACCTGCCTCCCGACTTCTGCCACAGCTCGACGTACTTGCCGGTGTCGACGGTGGCGCCGGCCTTGTCCTTCAGCAGGTAAGTGCCGGCGTGCCACGCCGTGTTGCCCGCGACGCCGACGTCGTTCATCGTGCCGAACGCGAACGAGATGCCGGCCGACTGCGCGCCCGCGATTTCCTTCGTCATCGCCTGCCGCAGCTGGACGTGGCCCTTCAGCGACGGGGAGCCCGGCGGCATCACGACGGCGTTTTCCGCATAGAGGGCGACGAGGGTGTTGGCATCGCCCGCGTTGAATGCCTTGACCCATTTCTCGGTGCCGGCGCGGATCGTCGCCGCGACGTCCTCGGCGGCGGCCGGCGGCGCGACCACGGCGAACGATGCGACGGCGGCGAACAGGACCAGCTTTCCTGCGATCGGCATGGCGGATTCCTCCGGTTGGTCGTGGCGTCCCGATGCGGATGCCGCCGGCGATTCTACGCCGGGAACCCGCGGCGGCAACGGGGGCGGGCGGCGGCCGGTACCGCCGCCATCGCGGCCCGGCATTTGGGTATCATCGGGGCTCACCCCCCCCCACTTCCCCGCCGATGCCTTCCACGCTGCGCTTTTCCACCGCCGACGCCCATGCGATCGGCGAAATCCTGCGCGACGCCGCGCAGGCCGAGATCCTGCCGTGCTTCCGGCGCCTCGACGACGCGGCGATCCGCCACAAGTCGTCGCCGCTCGACCTCGTCACCGATGCCGACGAAGCCGCCGAGCGGATGATCACCGCGCGGCTCGCGAGGGCGTTCCCGCGCGCCGTGATCATCGGCGAGGAGGCGACCGCCCGCGACCCGTCGCTGCCCGACCAGCTCGGCGCCGCCCCCTTCGCGATCCTCGTCGACCCGATCGACGGCACCAAGAACTTCGCGTCCGGCCTGCCGCTGTTCGGCGTGATGGCGGCCGTCGTGTCGGCCAACACGGTCGTGGCCGCCATCATCCACGATCCTATTTCCGACGACTGCGCCTACGCCATTCGCGGCGAGGGCGCGTGGCTCGAGCATCGCGACGGCAGGCGGATCGACCTCCACGTCTCGAAGGCGCCGCCGCTCGCGCAGATGCTGGGCATCGTGTCGTGGATGTTCATGCCCGAGCCGATGCGCAGCACGGTCACGCGGAACCTGGCGCGGGTGGCCGGCGCGTCGGACTACCGCACGGCCGCGCACGAGTACCGGCTGGTCGCCGCCGGGCATTTCGACTTCGTGATGTTCAGCAAGCTGCTGCCGTGGGACCACGCGGCCGGCGTGCTGCTGCACGCGGAGGCCGGCGGGTACTCGGCGCGCTTCAACGGCGAGCCGTACCTGCCGACGGTCCACTCCGGCGGCCTGCTCTGCGCGCCGGATCGCGCCAGCTGGCGCGTGCTGCACGCCGCGCTGCTCGGCGATTGAGGCAGGCCGGTCGCGCCGGCCGCGAGGCGGTCGTCCGCCCCGTCAGGCGTCGCCCAGGTTCCGCGCCAGGCGCCGCGCCAGCGCGCCGGTGTCGACGGCGCGCAGCGAGCCGCCATCCGCGAGGTCGATCGCGTGCGCGGCGGCCGTGCCCATCGCGATGCAGGGCCCCATCACGCGCACCGATGCCAGCGCCAGCACGTCGCCGTCGATGCAGCGGCCGGCGGCCAGCAGGTTGTCGGCCTCGGCGTGCAGCATGCTGCGGTAGGGGATGTAGTGGACGTGGTCGTCGCCGAAGCCTTCCCAGTGCACGTCGGCGAGGTCGTTGTGCAGTTCGATGCCCCACGCGCAGCGGGCGACCGCATCGGGAAAGCGCACGCCGCTCCTCACGTCGTCGGCGGTCAGCTGGTAGTCGCCCCGGATCCAGCGCGTCTGCCGGATGCCCGGCTGGCCGTAGCTGTCGACTTCGGCACGGCCGAAGATCGCCGGGAACTCGTGCCGCAGGAACGCCATCGCCGCGTCCATCCGGCGGTGGCCTTCGACGACCATCCGCGACGCGCCCAGGGGATCGAGCGGCGTCGCGATGTGCGTCATGTTGACCAGCGCGCGATCGGTGCCCGGCAGCACGTAGACGAACGCGTCGCGGCGCTCGAGCCCGTGCTGCGCCGCCATTTCGACGACGCGCCGCTTGACGATCTCCGGTCCGCCGGCCGCGGCGAGCGCCGCGAGGTCGATGCCGCGGACGATGGCGTTCTGCGAGCCGTAGACGGTGCCGTGCGCGGGCTCGTGCACCGCGAGACCGGCGAGCCACGCGAGCGCGGCGTCGCCGGAGGCGTCGACGAAGGCGCCGGCCCGGACGTCGACCTCGCCGTGGCGCGTCATCGCGGTGACGCCGGCGAGCCGCGGACCGTCGCGGTCGACCGCATGCAGCAGCGCGCCGGTGACGACGGTGACGCCGGCGCGGTCGAGCGCCTCCTCGATCCAGCGCTGCAGCGCCGAGTGGCTGTAGTACAGGATGATCGTGTTGCGGCGGCCCTCGATCCGGGCCATCGCGCCGGCGGCCGTGAGGTCGCGGACGATTTCCTCGGCGACGCCGTAGGCGAGGAGTTCGGGCTGCGGGCCGTTGCCGTAGAACCCGCAGAACGTCTCGATCAGCGCGCCGGTGGCCTGGCCGCCGACGGCGGGGGCGCCGTCGAGCAGGACGACCTTGCGGCCGAGCCGTGCGGCCTCGATGGCCGCGGCCGACCCGGCGGCACCGGAGCCCACGACGCAGACGTCGCAGGCGAGCGCGGTTCGCGCGCCCGGGGCGCGACGGCGGACCACGACGGCGCCGCTGGCGGTCATCGTGGCCGGGCTTGCGATGCGGGCCCGCGAAAGCGTGCGGGCACGGCGACTAGACCCGGCGGCGGTACTCGCCGGTGCGGGTGTCGATTTCGATCCGGTCGCCGGTGGCCACGAACAGCGGCACCTGGACCGAATGGCCGCCGGTGATCTTGGCGGGCTTCAGCACCTTGCCGGAGGTGTCGCCCCGGACGGCGGGCTCGGTGTACTCGACCTCGCGGACGACGGACGTCGGCAGTTCGACCGAGATGGCCTTGCCGTCGTAGAACGTCAGTTCGCAGGGCAGCCCGTCGTCGAGGTAGAACAGGGCGTCGCCCATGTTGTCGCGCTCGACTTCGTGCTGGTTGTACTCGGTGTCCATGAACACGTACATGGGGTCGGCGAAGTACGAGTAGGTGACGTCCTTGCGCTCGAGTTGCACCACGTCGAACTTCTCGTCGGCGCGGTAAACCGTTTCGGTGCCGGAGCCCGAAAGGAGGTTCTTGAGCTTCATCTTGACGACCGACGCGTTGCGGCCGGACTTGTTGAACTCGGCCTTCTGCACGACCATCGGATCGGTTCCGACCATGATCACGTTGCCGGCGCGAATTTCCTGTGCGGTTTTCATTGCGGTACCTGGCTTGAAAGCGGTCAATGGGGCAAATTGGGAAACCGGAAATCATACTCCGTTTCGGGCCGCCTTGACCAGTCCCGTTGCCAAGTCGGGCATCGCGGCCAGCGCGGCCGCCCAAACCGGCCCGTGCGTCGCGAGCGCGGGGCGGGCGTGGGCATAGGCCGCCCACGCCGGGCCCGCGGGGGGCGCGCCGGGTCCGCCGTTCCAGGCGCGCCACATTCGCTGCACGGCCGCCTGCGGCGCGGGGTCGAGGCCGGCGGTGTAGCGGTCGGCCAGCGCGTCGAGCTTCGGCAGGTGCGCCGCGTCGGCCTGCCGGTAGATCTGCCAGACGAACGGGCGCGCCGCCCACTGGGCGCGGACGACGGAATCCTCGCCGCGGACGAAATTGACGTCGCAGGCCCACAGCAGGCGGTCGTACGCGTCCTGCGACACGAACGGATGGATCCGGAGCGCGAGGCGGCCGCGCGTCACCGAGGCGCCGGGCGTGCCCGATACCGGCCGCCCCGCCCAGCCATCGACGAGCGCGCCGGCGACACCCTGAGGAATGAAGCACGCGACGTCGTCCTCGCCGCCCGCGAACGCGTCGAGGAGCGCCGGCAGCGCCGGGTTGTCGTAGCAGAACAGCGAGATCTTCACCGCGCCGGCGGCCGGCGGTGGCGCCCCGAGCGCCGCCCACAGCGCGCGCTGCGCGACGGGGTCGGCACGGAAGGCGTCGCGTGCCGCGAACAGGCCGCGCTCCCGCAGCAGGCCGCCGGTGCGGGCGGTGAAGCCGGGAAACCAGAAGTGGCGCGCGAGCGGCAGCCGCGGATGCGGCGACGCGAGCCCATGACTGCCGTCGACCCAGGGCTCGGCCGACAGGTACTCCAGCACGAACCACGACGGCGCGGGCACCGCCGCCGCCATCGCCGCAACGTAGGCCTCCGGCAGACCACAACCGAAAGCCTCGACGACGACGGCGGGCAGCGGCGCGAGGGGCAGCGGGTGCGTCCAGCGGCGGATCGTCACGCCCTGCACGCGCTGCTCCGCGCGGTCGGCCGCGACCCCGGGCGCGATCGCCGCGAGCGGCGCCACCAGGTCGAGCCACAGCGTGACGTCGAGGCCGTGCGCCGCCGCCAGCTCGCGCGCGAGGCGCCACGAGATGCCGGCGTCGCCGTAGTTGTCGACGACCTTGCAGAAAATGTCCCAACGGGCGGGGCTGGCGGTCATGGGGCGGGGGCTCCGGCGCGCATTATCGCGCGCCGGGTCGCGTCGCCGGAGGATAATCGCGCTTCGACGCTCGATTCACCCCGCATTCAACTCCCCGTTCGAGAGGCGCGCACGATGACCGGCCAAGCCACCGAAAAACTGAACATCGACGTCATCTCGGACGTCGTCTGCCCCTGGTGCTACGTCGGCAAGCGGCGGCTCGAGCGGGCGCTCCTCCAACTCGCGATCGACGCGCCGCACGTCCGTCCAATCGTCAGCTGGCATCCGTTCGAGCTCAACCCCGACCTGCCGGCGGAAGGCATCGCCCGCAGCGCGTACCTCGAGGCCAAGTTCGGCGGCCCGGCGCGCGCGGCATCCATCTACGACAACGTCCGCGCCGCCGGCCGCAGCGTCGACATCCCGTTCGCGTTCGAGCGGATCGAGCGGCAGGCCAACACCCGCGACGCGCACCGGCTCATTTCGTGGGCCCAGTCCCGCGGCGACGCCGACCCGCTGGTCGAGCGGCTGTTCCGCGCCTGCTTCCTCGAGGGACGCTTCATCGGCGACCGCGACGTGCTGGCGGCGCTCGCGGGCGAGGCAGGCGAGGATTCCGCCGCGGCCCGCGCGTTCCTCGACTCCGGGCAGGGCGGCGACACCGTCGACGCGATGGAGCGGCGGGTGCGCGAGCTGGGGGTCACCGGCGTGCCGTTCTTCATTTTCGGTGAGCGCGTCGCCGTCTCCGGCGCGCAGGAGGCCGACGCGCTGCTCGACGCGATCCGGGAGGCGCGCGCCGTTGTGTAGCCCGGGTTGAGCGAACGCGAAACCCGGGTGGGTGCGGCGATGCGCAACATCCTCCCGGGTTTCGCTCGCGCTCAACCCGGGCTACGGCAGTCCCGGGCCACGGTCCGCCTATCGCCTGCTTCCATGTCCGAAAACGGCGGGCGCCGGCCCGCCGGCGCGCCCATAATCCGGCCATGCACCTCGATCCCGACAGCTGCTATCGCGCCCTCGAGGCGCACGACCCGCGCTTCGACGGCAAGTTCTTCGTCGCCGTGTCGTCGACCGGCATCTATTGCCGGCCGGTGTGCACGGCGCGCACGCCGCGCCGCGCGAACTGCAGCTTCCACGCGAGCGCGGCCGCGGCCGAGGCGCAAGGCTATCGCCCGTGCCTGCGCTGCCGACCCGAGCTCGCCCCCGGCAATGCCGGCATCGACGCGACCGCGCGGCTCGCGCAGGCCGCCGTCGACCTGATCGAGAACGGCGTCCCCGACGGCGACGGGATGGAGGGCGTGGCGGCGCGAATCGGTGTCACCGGCCGGCACCTGCGCCGGATCTTCGCGCACGAGTTCGGCGTCACGCCGGTCGCGTATGCGCAGACGCAGCGGTTGCTGCTCGCGAAGCGGCTGCTCACCGACACGACGCTGCCGGTCACCGAGGTGGCGCTGGCGAGCGGCTTTGCCAGCGTGCGCCGCTTCAATACGCTGTGGAAGGCGCGCTACCGGATGCTGCCGTCCGACCTGCGCCGCCGGGTCGGCGCCGGCGACGCCGGGCCGGCCCGGTTCGCGTTCGAGCTCGGCTACCGCCCACCCTACGACTGGGACGCGATGCTCGCGTTCCTGCGCGCGCGGGCGGTGGCCGGCGTCGAGCACGTCGGCGCCGACCGCTACCGGCGGACGCTCGCGATCGAACATCGCGGCGCGCGGCACGTCGGCTGGATCGACGTGCGGCGGCTGCCGCGGAAGTCCGCGCTGGAGGTCGCCCTGTCGGCATCGTTTGCGCGGGTCGTGCCTGTCGTGCTGGCCCGCGTCAAGCATGCGTTCGACCTGGCCTGCGACCCGACGCGGGTCGCTGCCGCGCTGGGCGACCTGGCGCTCGCGCGCCCGGGGCTGCGGGTGCCCGGCGCGTTCGACGGCTTCGAACTCGCGGTGCGCGCGGTGGTGGGCCAGCAGGTCTCGGTCGCCGGCGCGCGGACGATGCTCGGGCGGCTGGCGACGGCGCTGGGCGAGGACGCCGACACGGGTGCCGGGCCCGAGGTCGCGCGCCTGTTCCCGACGGCGGCGCGCGTCGCGCAGTGCGAGCCGGCGGCACTGGCGCGCATCGGTTTGACCGGTGCCCGCGCCTGCACGCTGGTCGCGCTCGCGCGTGCCGTCGCCGCCGGCGAGATCACGCTGGCGCCGGGAGTCGACGTCGACGCCACGCTTGAAGCGCTGATGGCGTTGCCGGGCATCGGCAGCTGGACCGCGCAGTACGTCGCGATGCGGGCGCTCGGCTGGCCCGACGCCTTTCCCGCCGGCGACCTCGTCGTGCTGAGGGCGCTCGGCGAAACCCGCCCGGCCCGCGCCATCGCGAAGAGCGAGGCCTGGCGCCCATGGCGCGCATACGCCGTCATGCACTTGTGGAGCAATGCGAAATGAAGACAGCGATCTGCTACCAGCGCATCGCGAGCCCGCTGGGCTCGCTGCTGCTCGCCGCTGCCGGCGACGCGCTCGCCGGCGTCTGGTTCGACGGCCAGCGCTACCACCCGGTCGTCGGCGACGACTGGCGGCGCGACGCGGCACATCCCGTGCTGCGCGCGGCGCGTGTGCAACTCGCCGAGTACTTCGCGCAGCGGCGCACGCGCTTCGAGCTGCCGCTGGCGGCGACGGGCACGCCGTTCCAGCGCGCCGTCTGGCAGGCGATCGCAGCCGTGCCGTTCGGCGCGACGATCGCCTATCGCGACCTCGCCGCGCGGGCAGGCGCGCCGGGCAGCGTGCGCGCGGCCGGCACGGCGACGGGCCGCAATCCCTGGTCGATCGTGGTCCCGTGCCACCGGATCGTCGGTGCCCAAGGCGCGCTGACGGGCTATGCGGGCGGGCTGTCGCGCAAGGCCGCGCTGCTCGCGCTGGAGCGGCAGGGCAGCGAAGCATCGTGTTCGCTGGCGGCGTGAGGTGACGGCACCCACGTTCGCCGGGTGTGCGGGCGCGCGCTGATGCGTGCCGCGGACCTCGCGCGACTTGTCGCGCTGGCGGCCATCTGGGGTGCCAGCTTCATCTTCATGCGCACGGTGGCGCCGGCGCTGGGGCCGGTGGTCACGGCCGCGGCGCGCACGCTGCTCGCCGCCGGCGCGCTGCTTGCGTACTTCCGCTGGATCGGATTCGACGCGGAAGCGGCGCGGCACTGGCGCCACTTCCTCGTGATCGGCATCGTCAATTCGGCGCTGCCGTTCTCGCTGTTCGCGTTCGCGGCGATTCACCTGCCGGCGTCGTACCTCGTGATCCTCAACGCCGCGACGCCGCTGTTCGCCGCGGTGCTGTCCGCGCTGAGCGAGGACGAGCGGCTCACGCTGCCGCGCGCGGTCGGCCTCGTGCTGGGGATCGCCGGTGTCGCGCTCGTTACCCGCGCGGGGCCTGTCGTGCCCGACGCGATGTTCGGCTGGGCGATCGCGGCCGCGCTTGCGGCGGCGCTCTGCTACGCGCTCGCCGGCATCTACATCCGGCGGCGCGTCAAGGGGGTGAAGCCGATGGCCATCGCCGGCTGGAGCCAGCTGATGGCCGCCGTGGTGCTGCTCCCGCTCGTGCCGTTCGCGCCGCCGCCCGGCAGCCTCACCGTCGTGGTCGCCGCGAACCTGCTCGCGCTGGGGCTCCTGTGCAGCGCGGTCGCCTACATGCTCTATTTCCGCCTGATGGTCGACGTGGGGCCGACGCGCGCGATGAGCGTGACGTTCCTGCTGCCGGTCTTCGGCATGCTCTGGAGCGTGCTGTTCCTGGGCGAGAGCGTCACGCCGCCCATGCTGGCCGGCTGCGCATTGATCGTCGGCGGAATCGGGCTCGTCGCGCGCCCGGCCCCGCATCGGGCGCACCCGCGATAGTGCCGGGCCGCGGTTGCCCCGGGCACCTTTCTTCTCTAGACTTCGGGCGATGAAAAATCGCCCGCTCGCCGCCTGTGCGCTGGCGCTCGCCCTCGTCGTGCTCGCCGGTTGCGCGACGCGGCCCGTCAACCCGCCGCTCGGCCAGGCCGACCCGAGGGTCGGCTACCGCAACGAGAGCCGCGCGATCCGCGGCACGGCGGACGACACGTTTGTCGTGCTCGCGTTTTCGGGGGGCGGCACGCGCGCGGCGGCGTTTTCCTACGGCGTGCTGGAGGAGTTGCGCCGGACCGAGGTGATCATCGGCGGGCGCCGCACGTGGCTGCTCGACGAGGTCGACGTCATCACCGGCGTCTCCGGCGGCAGCTTCACCGCGCTCGCCTACGGGCTCTATGGCGAGAAGCTGTTCGACGACTACGAGACGCGGTTCCTGAAGCGCGACGTGCAGGGCGCGCTGATCGCGCGGTTCCTCTCCCCCGCGCAGTGGCCGAGCCTGATGTCGAACAGCTACGGGCGGTCGGAGATGGCCGCCGCGTACTACGACGAGATCCTGTTCCAGGGCGCGACCTTCGGCGACCTGATGAAGAAGCCCGGGCCGATCGTCATCGCGACGGCCACCGACATCTCGACCGGCTCGCGGCTGGGGTTCACGCAGTCGGACTGGGACCTCATCTGCTCGGACCTTACCGCGGTGCCGCTGTCGCGCGCGGCGGCGGCCTCGTCGGCGGTGCCGCTGGCGCTGTCGCCGGTCACGATCGACAACTACGGCGGCACCTGCGGCTACACCGAGCCGCCCTGGGTGCGCGCGGTCGGCGACCCGGCCAACCGCGCGCGTCCCGCCGGCCGCGCGCTGCAGCGCTACAAGGAGATGCGCTCGTTTCAGGACAGCGTCAACCGCCCCTACCTGCATCTCGTCGACGGCGGCCTGTCGGACAACCTCGGCATGCGGGCTGTGCTGGAAGGCCTGGAGCAGATCGAGATGACGCGCTCGGTCGGCGGCCGCTCGCGCTTCGACAAGGTGCGGCGGATCGTGGTGTTCGTCGTGAATTCGCTGTCGGTGCCGGCGACCGACTGGGACCGGAACGAGCGGCCGCCCAACGACCTCGTGATCCTGCTGAAGGCGACCGGCGTGCCGATCGACCGCTATTCGTACGAGGCGGTCGAACTGCTGAAGGACATGATCGCGCGCTGGCAGGCCGCGAGTTCCCTGCGCGCGTCCGGCGCGTTCGCCAACGCCGGCAACCCGGTGCTGGCGCGCGCGGCGAGCGTGCCCGAGATCGACCTGTACGCGATCGACGTCAGTTTCGACGCGAACCCGAGCAGAGCGGAGCGCGCCTACCTCAACGACATGCCGACGTCGTTCGTGCTGTCCGACGAGCAGGTCGACCGGCTGCGCGCCGCGGCCGGCGCGGCGATCCGCGAATCATCGGATTTCCAGCGGCTCTTGCGCGACCTGGGAGCGAAACCCGCGCCGTGACACCGTCCTCAACCGGGTGGGCGCGACGATCGGCACGGATTGCACCAACGGGTGGGGTTCACCCGGGTTCCGCCGACGCGGAACCCGGCTACTTGGATGTGGTCAGCTTGCCCTGCACGCCTTCGACGTAGTAATCCATCTTCGACAGGTCGGCGTCGGTGATCACCTTGCCGGCGGCGAGGCGCTCCTTGCCTTCGTTGTCCTTGACGGGGCCGGTGAACGGATGGAACTTGCCGCTGCCGATGTCGGCCGCCGTCTTGTTGACGAGGTCCTGCGTTTCCTTCGGCACCACCGGGTTGAACGGCGCCATCTTGATCATGCCTTCCTTGATGCCGCCCCAGGTGTTGCCCGGCTTCCACTTGCCGCTCATCGCGTCCGACACCGCCTTGGTGTAGTACGCGCCCCACTGGTGCGTGACCGCGGTGAGGTGCGCGTTCGGGCCGTACTTGGACATGTCGGAGTGATAGGCGACGGCGTACACCTTCTTGGCCTCGGCGGCCTGGACCGTCGCGGTGGAGTCGGTGTGGTGGGTCAGCACGTCGGCGCCCTGCGAGACGAGCGTCTCGGCGGCCTCGCGCTCGCGGCCCGGGTCGAACCACGAGTTGACCCAGATCACCTTGACCTCGGCCTTCGGGTTGACGCTGCGCATCCCGCGCGCGAAGGCGTTGATCCCCATCACCACCTCGGGAATCGGGAACGCGGCGACGTAGCCGGCGACGTTGCTCTTGGTCATCTTGCCGGCGACCTGGCCGGCGAGGTAGCGCCCTTCGTAGAACCGTGCGTTGTAGATGCCCACGTTGGCGTCGGTCTTGTAGCCGGTCGCGTGCTCGAAGTTCGTCTTCGGGTACGACTTGGCGACCTTCAGCGTCGGGTTCATGTAGCCGAACGAGGTCGTGAAGATGATCTGGTTGCCGCTCTGCGCGAGCTCGCGGATCACGCGCTCGGCGTCGGCGCCCTCGGGCACGCTCTCGACGTACTTGCTGACGACCTTGCCGGCGAGCGCCTTCTCCATTTCCTTGCGGCCGAGGTCGTGCTGGTAGGTCCAGCCGGCGTCGCCGATGGGGCTCACATAGACGAATCCGATCTTGTACGGCGCGGCGGCGGCGGGCGCCTGCGCGGCGGCGGGCAGGCCGGCGGCCATGACGGCGGCGCCGAGCGCCAGCGTGGCGAACAGCGCGTTCCTGCGGTGGATGTCGGTCATCGGTGTGCTCCTGGGTCGTCGGGTTGGCGGAATACGGACAGCGAATCTTACCTGCGCCGGCGGGTGTTGGGCAGCAACCGGTCATCCGTCGCCGTGTCCGTAGCCCGGGTCGAGCGCCAGCGAAACCCGGGCTACGCACCCGGATGGAACGGCTTGCCGAGCGAGGCGGGCGCGTTGAGGCGAATGGTGATCGCGTCGCGCGAGATGATCGCGAGCACCACGATCGTCGCGACGTAGGGCAGCATCGACAGGAGTTGCGACGGCACGGTGACGCCGAGCGCCTGCGCCTGGAACGTCGCCAGCGTGACGCCGCCGAACAGGTATGCGCCGGCCAGCACGCGCCATGGTCGCCAGGTCGCGAACACCACCAGCGCCAGCGCGATCCAGCCGCGGCCGGCCGTCATGCCCTCGGTCCACAGCGGCGTGTACGCCATCGCGAGGTACGCGCCGGCGAGCCCCGAGCAGGCGCCGCCGAACAGCACCGTGAGGTAGCGGATGCGGACGACCGGGCACCCGATCGCATGCGCCGACTGCGGGCTCTCGCCAACGGCGCGGACGATGAGGCCCGCGCGTGTCCGGTACAGGAACCACTGGATCGCCGCGAACAGCGCCAGCGACAGGTAGACGAGCGGGTTGTGCCCGAACAGCAGCTTGCCGACGAAGGGCAGGTCGGTGAGGCCGTGCACCGCCAGCGGCTTGATGCCGTCGATCACCACGCTCACGTAGTTGAGGCCGGCGAACGCCGAGAGCCCGATGCCGAACAGCGTGAGCGCGAGGCCGGTGGCCACCTGGTTGGCCATCAGCGACAGCGTGAGCACCGCGAACACCATCGACAGCGCGGACCCTGCGGCGATCCCCGCGCCCACGCCCAGCCACGGGCTCTTGGTCGTCGCGGCGACGATGAACGACGTGATGGCGCCGGCCAGCATCATGCCCTCGACGCCGAGGTTCAGCACGCCGGATTTCTCGGTGACGAGCTCGCCCAGCGCTGCGAACACCAGCGGCGTGCCGGCGGCGAGGGTGAGCACCAGCAGTTCGGCGACGTGGTCCATGCTAGCGGTGCGCCATCGCGGTCGACGCGGCGCTCATGGCGGCGAGGCCAGCGTCGCGCGGCGCGGGCGGCCGACGCGGCCGCCGATGCGCAGCCGGTAGTTGATGAACACGTCGGACGCCAGCAGGAAGAAGAGCAGTGTCCCCTGGAACAGGCCGGTCACCGCCGCCGGCAGGGCGAGTCCCATCTGCGCCGCCTCGCCGCCGAGGTACAGCAGCGACATCAGGAGGCTCGCGAACAGGATGCCGACGGGGTGCAGCCGGCCGACGAAGGCGACGATGATCGCCGCGAAGCCGTAGCCCGGCGACACGGTCGGTTGCAGTTGCCCCAGCGGGCCCGCGATTTCGTTGACGCCCGCGATGCCGGCGCAGGCGCCGCCGGTCAGCATGCCGATCCAGATCGTCCGCGCCGACGAGATGCCGGCGTAGTTGGCGGCGGCCGGCGCGAGCCCGGCGACGCGCATCTGGTAGCCGGCGAGGCTGCGGCTCATGAATACCCAGCCGCCCGCGACCGCCGCCAATGCCAGCAGGAAGCCCCAGTTGAGCCGCGTCTCAGGCAGCAGGCTGGGCAGCAGCGCGACGTCGTTGAACATCTTCGACTGCGGGAAGTTGAAGCCCTCGGGGTCGCGCCAGGGCCCGTGCACGAGTAAGGACAGCGTGTAGGCGGCGACGTACACGAGCATCAGCGACACCAGGATTTCGTTGGCGTTGAAGCGCACTCGAAGCACGGCGGGAATCGCGGCCCACAGCATCCCGCCGACCGCGCCGGCGACGATCATCGCCGGCAGCAGCAGCGGCGACGTCGAGTCGTGGAACGCGAGTGCCAAGCCGCCGCCGAAGATCGCGCCCATCGTGAGCTGGCCCTCGGCGCCGATGTTCCAGACGTTGGCGCGGTAGCCGATGGCGAGCCCGACCGCGCACAGCATCAGCGGTCCGGCCTTCAGCAGCAGCTCGGCGACGCCGTAGAGCGTCGCCACCGGCTTGATGAAGAACACGACGAAAGCGGCCCAGGGGTCCTTGCCCAGCGCGGAGAACAGCGCGAAGCCGACCACCAGCGTGGCCACTGCCGCGATCAGCGGCGAGAGCCAGCCCGCGAGCCGCGACGGCTCGGGCCGCGGCTCCAGCCTAATCGACACCGATCACCCCGGCCGGCGAGAACTCGCGCGCGGCGCGCGCGCCGTCGGCGATGAACGCGCCGCTCATCAGCATGCCGATCTCGGCCGCGTTGGTCTGCCCGGTCGGCCGCGGCGGCGACAGCCGGCCCTGCGCGATCACCGCGATCCGGTCGCAGATCTCGAACAGCTCGTCCAGTTCCTCCGACACGACGAGCACCGCGACACCGGCGTCGCGCAGGTCGAGCAGCGCCTGCCGGATCTGCGCCGCGGCACCGACGTCCACGCCCCAGGTCGGCTGCGCGGCGAGCATCAGCCTGGGCCGCTGCCGTATCTCGCGGCCGACGATGAACTTCTGCAGGTTGCCGCCGGAGAGGCTACGCGCGACCGCCGCCGGCCCGCCGGCCTTGACCTTGTACTCGCCGATCACGGTGGCCGCGTAGGCGCGCACCGCATCCGCCAGCACGAATCCCTTCCGGACGAGGCCCTGCCGCCAGCCGGTCAGCAGCGCATTCTCCGCGAGCGACATCTCGGGCACGGCGCCGCGACCCAGCCGCTCCTCGGGCACGAACGAGAGCCCGTTCGCGCGCCGCTGCCCGGCGTCCTGGTGCCCGGCGGGCTTGCCGCCGATGACGATCGTGTCCGCATCGCGCACGCGCCGCTCGCCGGACAGCGCGGCCATCAGTTCCTTCTGCCCGTTGCCCGAGATGCCCGCGATGCCGACGATCTCCCCGGCATGCACCGTCAGGTTCACGTCGGAGAGCGCGGTGCCGAACGGGTCGTCCGAGGCGACCGACAGGCCGGCGACGACGAGCGTCGCGTCGCCGCCGGGCCTCGCCTCGCGGTGCTTCGGGTGCGGCAGGTCGCCGCCGATCATCATCCGCGCGAGGTGCGCCGACGATTCGCGACGCGGGTCGCATTCGCCGGTCACGCGACCGCTGCGCAGCACGGTGGCGCGGTGGCACAGCGCGCGGATCTCGTCCAGCTTGTGGCTGATGTACAGGATGCTGCAGCCTTCGCCGGCGAGCCGGCGCAGCGTCTCGAACAGCTTCTCCACGGCCTGTGGCGTCAGCACGGACGTGGGCTCGTCCATGATCAGGAGCTGCGGGTCCTGGAGCAGGCAGCGGACGATCTCGACGCGCTGCCGCTCGCCGACCGACATCGAGTGCACGTGCCGGTCGGGGTCGAGCGGGAGGCCGTACTTCGCCGAGACGTCGCGGATGCGCTGCGCGAGGTTCGCGCCGGCGCGGCCGGGATCGAGCGCCAGCGCGATGTTCTCCGCGACGGTGAGCGTCTCGAACAGCGAGAAGTGCTGGAACACCATCCCGATGCCGAGCTTCCGCGCCCGCGCGGGGTTCGCGATGTGCACGGCCTTGCTGTTCCAGCGGATCGTGCCCGCGTCGGGCTTCACGACGCCGTAGATGATCTTCATCAGCGTCGACTTGCCGGCGCCGTTCTCGCCCAGCACCGCGTGAATCTCGCCGGGCCGCACGTCGAGGTCGATGCCGTCGTTGGCGACGACCGACGGATAGTGCTTGGAGATGCCGGCAAGCCGCAGGCGGGGGGGCGCAGTCGGCGCGGCGTTCATGCCGCGATTATGCCGCCGATCCCACGTGGACTGGATGCGAATTGTTTCGCCCGCCGCGCCACGACACCGCAGAAGGCCGGCCTCAGCGCCGCAACTCCGGCGCGATCATGCCGATTGCCTCGGGCCCGGTCGACGCCGCCGCGTCATCCGGCTCCGACTGTGCACGCTCGCGGTGCATCAGGATCTCGCCGGCGACCGCCACCGCGATCGTGCCGGGCTCCTTGCTTCGTATTGGTGCGAACGCGGTGCCGATCGGACAGGTGAGGCGCGCCGTCGCGTCGGCGCCGAACCCGCGCTGCGCGGCGCGGCGCTCGAACTGCGCCCGCTTCGGCCGCGAGCCGATCATCCCGAGGTAGCGCCAGTCGTCGCGCGCCAGCGCGGCCAGCGCGAGGTCGAAGTCGAGCGCGTGGCTGTGCGTGGTGATCACCACGTAGCTGCCGGGCGGCGCCGCGGAGAGCTCGGCCTCGGGGACGTCGGTCGCGACGATCTCGACGTTGGGGGGCACGGCGGGCGGAAAGTCTGCCGCGCGCTCGTCGATCCAGGTGACGCGCGCCGGCAGCGCGCCCAGCACCTGGACCAGCGCGCGGCCGACGTGGCCGTTGCCGAACACGAGCACGTCGAAGCCGGCGGGACGCACGACGTGGACCAGCAGCGTGGCGTCGCCGGCGGCGGCGAGGCCCGTGCCGCCGGCGTCGCCGCCGCGCGTGTCGCGGACCGCGGCGAGGCGCGCGCGCGCCGCGACGATCGCCGCCGAATCGAGCGGCCCGGCGCCGAGCGTGCCGCGGACGTCGTCGGCGGTGACGACGAGGCGCAGCGAGGCGGCCGGGCCGCCGCCGACCACCGCCACCAGCGCGAACGGCGCGGCGGTCCGCTCGCAGGCGCGCACCGCGGCGAGCCACGCGGCGTCGTCCCGGGCGACGGTCTGGAACGCGAGCGTCGCCACGCCGCCGCAGCACTGGCCGAGCCGCGCGGCGAGCGGGAAGCGGACCAGCCACGTCGCCGCCGGCGTGGCGTCGTCGCCGGTGCCGGACAGCGCCTCGCGCGCGAGACGCGTCGCCTCGAATTCGAGATGGCCGCCGCCGATGGTTCCAGCCGCCGCACCGGGCGTGACGATCATCGCCGCGCCCGACTCGCGCGGCGCCGAGCCGCGCGTGTCGGCCACCGTGACCACGACGGCGCGCTCGCAGCGCGCGAGCGCCGCGGCGAGCGCATCGGGCCAGCCGCCGCGACGCGCGGGCACGGGCGTCGCGTCCGTCATGGCGCGCCGCGCTGCGCGACGACGGCGTCGTAGATCGCCTCGGCGGTCGCCGGCGCGTCGAGTGCGGGCGACCGCCGGCCATCGCCCGCGCTCGCGATCGCGTCGCGAATCGCGTGGAACGCGGACAGCGCGAGCATCAGCGGCGGCTCGCCGACCGCCTTCGACCGGTGGATCGTGTCCACGCGGTTCGGCGCGTCGTGGAAGTCGACGCGAAAGGCGGCAGGGCATTCGCGCGCGGTCGGGATCTTGTACGTCGACGGCGAATGCGTCTTCAGCGCGCCGTCGTCGTTCCACCACAGCGCCTCCATCGTCAGCCAGCCGTAGCCCTGCAGGTAGCCGCCCTCGACCTGTCCGCGGTCGAGCGCCGGGTTGAGCGAGCTGCCCGCGTCGTGCAGGATGTCCACGGCGACGAGCCGGCACTCGCCGGTCAGCGTATCGATCGCCACTTCGCTGACCGCGGCGCCGTACGCGAAATAGTGGAACGGCCGGCCGGTGCGCGTCTGCCGGTCGTAGTGGATGTCGGGCGTCGCGTAGAAGCCGGTGGCCGAGAGCGGCACGCGCGCCATGTAGGCGCTGCGCGCGAAATCGGCGAACGCGATCGTCCGTTCCCCGGCGTGCACCGCGTCGCCCTCGAAGCGCACCGCGTCGGGAGCCACGTCGAACGTCCGCGCCGCGTGGGCGACGAGCGCGGCCTTCAGCCGGCGCGCCGCGTCGCGCGCGGCCATGCCGTTGAGATCGCTGCCCGACGACGCGGCGGTCGGCGCTGCGTTCGGCACCTTGCTCGTGTCCGCCGCGCTGACGCGGACGCGCGCGACGCCGACGCCGAGCTCGTGGGCGACGACCTGCGCGACCTTGGTGAACAGGCCCTGGCCCATCTCGGTGCCGCCGTGGTTCACGAGCAGCGTGCCGTCGCTGTACAGGTGGAGCAGCGCGCCCGCCTGGTTGTAGTGCGTCGCGGTGAACGAGATGCCGAACTTCACCGGCGTCAGCGCGATGCCGCGCTTCACCACCGGCTGCGCGCGGTTCCACTCGCGGATCTCGCGCCGGCGCTCGCGGTAGCGCGACGTCACCTCGATCTGCGCGAGCAGCGCGGGGGCGATGTTGTCGTCCACGGTCATCCCGTACGGCGTGACGTTGCGCGTGCCGGTGCCGTAGAGGTTGATCCGGCGGACGTCGAGCGGATCGCGGCCGAGGCTGCGCGCGATCTCGTCGATGACGTACTCGATCGCGAACATGCCCTGCGGACCGCCGAAGCCGCGGAATGCCGTGTCCGAGACGGTGTTGGTGCGGCAGCGGTACGAGTGCAGCGCCACGTCGGACAGCCAGTAGCAGTTGTCGGCGTGGAACATGGCGCGGTCGTTGATCGGCCCCGACAGGTCGGCCGAGAACCCGCAGCGGGACGCGAGCGTGAGGTCGAGGCCGACGATGCGGCCGGCGGCGTCGAAGCCCACGTCGTAGGTGTAGCGGAACGCGTGCCGCTTGCCCGTCATGATCATGTCGTCGTCGCGGTCGAGCCGGAACTTCACGGGCCGCCCGGTCCGGCGCGCGAGGATCGCGGCGAGGCACGCGAACTGCGACATCTGCGTCTCCTTGCCGCCGAAGCCGCCGCCCATTCGCCGGCACAGCACCGTCACGTCGTGCGCGGCGACGCCGAGCGCGCCGGCGACCATATGCTGGACTTCGCCGGGGTGCTGCGTCGAGCAGTGAACCCGCATGCCGCCGTCTTCCTGCGGCAGCGCGAGCGCGATCTGGCCTTCGAGGTAGAAGTGGTCCTGGCCGCCGCTGGCACAGGCGCCGCGCAGCCGGTGCGGCGCCGAGGCGAGCGCGGCGGCGGGGTCGCCGCGGACGAGGTGCGCGGGCGGCAGCACCCACGATTGCGCGGCCAGCGCGTCGTCGATGGTCAGGATCGCCGGCAGCGGGTCGATCGCGACGACGCCTGCCTTGGCCGCGCGGCGCGCGGCGGTCGCCGACGTGGCGGCGACGGCGAACACCGGCTGGCCGACGAACTGCACGGTGCCGTCGGCGAGGATCGGATCGTCGCTCGCGATCGGCCCCACGTCGTTGACGCCCGGGATGTCGGCTGCGGTGATGACGGCGATCACGCCCGGCGCGCGCCGCACGCGTTCGAGGTCGACCGTGGCGATCCGTCCGTGCGCGACGGGGCTCGTGCCGACCGCCGCGTGGAGCATCCCGCGCGGCTCGGCGATGTCGTCGGTGTAGGTCGCCTCGCCCGCGACGTGCAGGTGCGCCGAGTCGTGGGCGAGGCCGGCGCCGATGACGCGCGAACCGCCAGCCGGCACCGCGTGGCCGTCGCTCACGCGGCGACCTCGCCGACCCGCGTCACCGCGCGGACGGGGCCGGCGTCGGCGGCCGTCTCGTGCCAGCAGCGCAGCAGCAGCGCGCCCAGCATCGCGCGCCGGTAGCCGGCGGTGGCGCGCATGTCGGTGAGCGGCGAAAATTCAGCTGCGAGCGCGGCGGCGGCGGCATCCGCGGTCGCGCGGTTCCAGAGGCGGCCGGCCAGGAGCGCCTCGGTGACGGGCGCCCGGGAGGGCGTCGCCGCGACGCCCCCGCAACCTATCCGTGCCGCGACGATGCGCTCGCCGTCGAGATCGAGGCGCACGCCGACGAACACCGCCGAGATGTCCTGGTCGAATCGCCGGCTGACCTTGTAGGCGCGCACGACCGGGCCGCGGCCTGCAGCCGCCGGCCGCTTCGGAACCCGGATCGCGGCGACGAACTCGTCCGCCGCGCGCGCCGTCCGCCGGTACGCGACGTAGAACGCCTCGAGCGGCAGTTCGCGCGACGTGCAGCCGCCCCGGCCGTCGGCGCCGCACAGCACGACGGCGGCACCGAGCGCGATCAGCGCGGGCATCGAGTCGCCGATCGGCGAGCCGTTCGCGACGTTGCCGCCCAGCGTGCCCGAGTTGCGGATGGGCACCGACGCGAACCGCTGCCACGCCTCGGCGAGTTCCGGCCACTCGGCGTCGAGCGCGGCGAACGCGTCGGCGAGCGTGGCGGCGGCGCCGATCTCCAGCATGGGCCCGGCGGCGCCGGCTGTCGCGCGTATCGCCGCCAGCTCGCGCACCTGCCCGACGTGGATGATGTCGGGCAGCACGCGCCGCTCCTTGGTCACCCACAGGCCGACGTCGGTGCCGCCGGCTACGATCTGCGCACCGGGATTCGCCGCGACGAGCTGGGCCAGCGCGGCGAGCGTGACGGGGGCGAGGAAGCGCTGCGCGCCGTCGGTGTACTCGAAGGTGTCCGTGCGCGCGAGCGCAGCCAGCGTCGCGATCGTCGCCGCCTCGGCGTCGCTCGCGCGGCGCGTGCCGTCGGCATCCACGCCCGGCCCCCGCCACCCGTCCGGCGCCGGGAGGTCGTACATCGCCTGGGCCGCGTCGGCGATGGGCCGGTAGCCGGTGCACCGGCACAGGTTGCCCGACAGCGCGTCGTGCACCGCGTCGCGCGACGGCCGGTGCACGTTCTTGTAGAGCGCGAAGAGGCTCATCGCGAACCCGGGCGTGCAGAACCCGCACTGCGACG
The DNA here is from genome assembly GCA_943331295.2 of Bordetella parapertussis. Taxonomy (GTDB): domain Bacteria; phylum Pseudomonadota; class Gammaproteobacteria; order Burkholderiales; family Casimicrobiaceae; genus CAIWHR01. The sequence goes on from CALQLA020000007.1 coordinate 87,462, forward strand.
CATGGCACGCGATCAGCGCCTGCTGCACCGGGTGCGGTGTCCCGTCGTCGCCGCGGAGGCTCTCGACCGTGTGGACGGCCTTGCCGTCGACGGTGGGCAGCAGCCGGATGCAGGCATTGACCGCCCGCCAGGCGGGCGCGCCGTCCGCGTCGCGTTCGAGGATCGCGACGGTGCACGCCCCGCAGTCGCCCTCGGCGCAGCCCTCCTTGGTGCCGGTGAGGTGCGCGCGCTCGCGCAGGTACTCGAGCAGCGTCGTCTGCGGCGACAGCCCCGAGGCTGCGACGAGGTGGCCGTTGAGCAGGAAGCGGACCGGATCGTTCACTGGGCTGCCTTCGTGCTTCGCACTCCGGTATTCGCGCTTGCGACGGCCCGGCGCACTCATGATGCCAGGGGGAAGCGTCGGGCGACGATAGCACAACGACCGGGCGAAAAAAACGAGGGCCCGCGAACGGGCCCTCGTCGACTTGCCGTTGCGGCGCGGCGGTTACTTGCCGGCGGCCTTCGCGACTTGCGCGAGCAGCGGATCGGCGGCCTTGTTCGACACCGTCATGCGGACGAGGATGTCCGGCGGCAGCACTTTCTTGCCGAAGAAGGCCTCGTTCCAGTCGTCGGAGGTCTTGACGACGGTGCCGTCGAGGTTGAGGCCGCCGTAGACGCCCTTGGAGCGGCTGAAGGCGATCAGGTCGGCAACCACGTCCGACTTGGCGCCGGCGCCGACCGGGCCCGCAGCGACGCTGGCATCGCCGCCCATCTTGAACGAGCTCGACAGCAGCGAGTTGAGGCCCTTTTCGGTCATCACCAGCGTGATGGTTTCCGACACGGCGACACCGGCCTGGAAGCCGACGCTGGCCGTGGCCAGCGTGTAGAACGCCGGGCCGACCCACTTGCCGGTCTTCGCATCGTGCACGACCAGCACGGCACGGCCACCCGATCCGCCGAAGATGAAGCCGGCCTTGACGATTTCCGGCGCGATCAGCACGGCCTTGGCGCGGCCCAGGTTCTGCTGGATCCACGTCATTTCCGGATCGCGGACGAAGTTGGAGAAAGTGGTCTCGGCGCTGCTGATCAGCTTCTGCTGTTCGCTCTGGGCGCTCGCGACCGGCGCGAACGCAACAGTGGCGACGGCGGCCACCATGGCGACGACGGTGCTGCGAAGGGTATTCATGTTCATTATTTCTCCTTTTCAGGGGCTTAGGATCCCAGCCCGCCATTTTACATGGAATCCCGGGCCGACGCAGCCGCGCCGGTACCGTGCTACTGGGGCACGGAGTTCAGCACGAACATCGCCGCCAGCAGCGCCGTGGGCCGGCCGAATGCCCCGAACCAGCGGGTGAAGATCGGCTCGATCTCGCCGCCTGCGTAGATCCGGGTCAGCGCGCGGTTCACCTCCAGCCGGAAGTTCGAATCGCCGCGCGGCACCGCGAACGCGAGGGGCTCATAGGACAGGTCCTCGCCCAGCAGCGCCAGCTTCGACGGATCCTTGGCCTGCCCGGCGAGGCCGACCAGCTTGATCTTGTCGCTGGCGAAGGCGTCGAGCGACCCCGATTCGAGCATGGCCACGCCTTCGTTGCCGTCCTTCAGCCGGGTGACCTTGGCGGTGAGGAGCTTCTCCTTCAGCATCTGGTCGAGCCGCGTCTCGGTCGTCGTGCCGGCGATCACGCCGATGCGCTTGCCCCCGAGGTCGGCCAGCTTCTGTATCGGGCCCGTCGCCCCGACCAGGAAGCCGCCGCTCTCGACGAAGATGAGCCCGGAGAAATCGACGACCTCCATCCGGGTCTGCGACGCCGTCGTGTTCGCGCACTCGAGGTCGGCCTTGCCGGTGGCGACCATCTGCACCCGCTCGGCGGCCGTGCCGACCCGCCAGTTGACCTTGAGGTCCGGCACGCCGACCGTCCGGCCGATCAGCGCGATGACCCTGTTGCAGATGTCGATCGAGTAGCCCGCCGGCTTGTCATCCTTCTCGATGTACGAGAACGGCATCGAGTCGCCGGAAAACGCGACGGTGATCTGCTTTGCCGCCTTGATCCGTCCGAGCGTGTCGGGCGCGGCCTGGGCGGCGGCGGGCGCCGGCACGAGGGTGGCGGCGAGCGCCGCGACCAGGAGTCCGAGGAAGATGCGTTGCATGGGGCTGCCTCTGTCGAATAATGAAGGGATCGCGTCGCGGCGGCCCGTGCGAGTTGCGTGGACGGGGCGGGCGGCCGCGCATTCTATCGCAGGGCGCGGCCTGCCGGTTCCGCTTGCCGTGGATTCACCGGCCGCGGCCACGGCCGTGCCTCCCGCGCCGCGACGGGCGGCGGGGGGGCAGGCCCCGGGGCTGCGTGCTAAACTCGAAAGGCCAATTTTCACGGTCATATCCATGATTCGTCCTGCATTTTTCGCTGCGCTTCCGATCGCTTTCCTCGCCGTCGCCGCAACGGCCCTTCCGGCACTCGCCGCCGACGGGCCTGTGCTCGAACGCATCCGGAGTTCGGGCACCGTGACCTTCGCCTACCGCGAGGGCGCCGCGCCATTCTCGTTCAAGGACAGGCGCGGCAAGGTGCACGGCTACAGCGTCGAGCTCTGCAACCGCATCGCGGCGGCCCTGCAGAAGGACCTGCGGCTGCCCGCCCTCAAGGTCGAGTGGCTCCCGGTCGACGCGGCCCGGCGGATCGGCGCGATCACCGGCGGCACGGCCGACCTCGAGTGCGGCACGACGACGATCACGCTGACCCGCATGCAGAGCGTGGACTTCAGCGTGCCGATCTTCGTCGACGGCGGCAGCGTGCTGGTCGCCGGCAAGGCGCAGCTGAAGCGGCTCGCGGACCTCAAGGGCAAGCGCGTGGCCGTCATCGGCAACACGACGACGGAGCAGGCCTTGAAGCGCGCGCTCGACCAGGTGGACGCGTCGGCCACGCTGGTCACGGTCAAGGATGGCGAGGCGGGCCTCGCGCTGCTCCAGCAGGGCAAGGTCGACGGCTACGCCGGCGATCGCATCGTGCTGGCCGGCATCCGGAACAGCCTCCCCGAATCCAGCGGGCTCGAACTGATGGAAGGCGACTTCTCGTTCGAGCCGTACGCGCTGATGATGTCGCGCACCGACCCCGATTTCCGGCTCGCGGTGAACCGCGCGCTGGTGGGCCTCTACCGGAGCGGCGAGATCGACGGGATCTTCCAGCAATGGCTGGGCGGCCTCGGACGGCCCGGCCCGCTGCTGCATTCGATGTTCTATCTCAACACGTTGCCGGAGTGAGCCGATGACGAACGCTTCGTTGCCGGCCGCGCGCGCCGGTCGCCTGCTGTGCACCGTGCTGGTCGCCGCGCTCGCCCTCGCGGCCGCGGCGCCGGGCCTCGCGCAGACCGCCGCCGCCGCCGCCGCCGCCGAGTGTGGCGCCTGCGGCAAGGTCGAGTCGATCCGCGTCGCTACCGCGAACCAGCAGTGGACGCCGCTGGGCACCGGCGTCGGCGTCGGTGGCGTCCCGAGCCTGGGCGACACGCCGGCGGGCATCACCTCGTACAAGATCGGCCCGGGGCTCTCGAACCAGGGCATGGTCGTCCTCGGCTCGGCCGGCGGCGCGGCCTACAAGAAGACCCCGAATTCGTTCGAGCAGAGGCGGTGGGAGGTGACGGTCAGGATGGATGCGGGCGGCATGCGCATCCTCAGCCTTTCCTACGAGCCGTACGTCCAGGAAGGCGATCACGTCCGCGTTTCCGGCAACAGCCTTGAACTCGCCGATTAGTCCACCCGGCCGCAGCGCGAAAGCTGCGCCGTCCCGGCAAGTGGCTGCCCGCGCAGAACGCGCCCCCGCGCGCGGAAGAAAGTCGTTGAAACCATGAACAGGAAACCGCAATGACGAAGAACTTCCTCCGGAGCCTCGCGCTCCTCGTCGCGGCATTCGCGCTGAACGCCGCCGCGCAGCAACCGAAGGTCGAGGCCGCCAAGGGCGCAGTCGAGGTCAGCACGCTCACGGCGAAGATCGAGTCGATCGACATGGCGAGCCGCGTGGTCACGGTCAAGGGCCCGCTGGGGCGCGTGGTCGCGATCAAGGTCGACGACCGCGTCAAGAACCTGGCGCAGGTGAAAGCCGGCGACGAGATCGTGCTGAAGTACGCCGAAGCCGTGTCCGTCGCGCTGACCAAGGGCGGCGCCGGGCGCAGCGAGACGGTGACGTCCCAGCCGCCGGTGACCGCGCCCGCCGGCGCCAAGCCGGGCGTGGCGGCCGCGCAGCAGACGAAGATCGTGGCGAAGATCGACAAGGTCGACGCGTCGCGCCAGGTCGCGCTGCTCGAAGGCCCGAACGGCCGCTACGTCGAGGTCAAGGTCAAGGACCCCGCCGTGTTCAAGGAACTGAAGGCCGGCGACAACGTCGAGGTGACGTACACCGAGGCCGTGGTCGTCGAGGTCGTGACGCCGAAGAAGTAACCCGTCGCTGCGCCCGGACCCGAGGAGCCCTACGCCGATGACCGCGGGCCGCTCCGCGCGCGGGAGTTCCAAGTGACCCCGGCGGTCGTCGCGACGGGGCTCGCCCCGGCCGTGGCGGCGCTCGCCGTCGATGACGCTCCGGACGGCCGGTGTGTGCTGACGCTGTCGGGCCGGCTCGACGCGACGACGCTCGAGAGCGTCTGGGAGCCGGCGCGGCGCGCGGTGGCCGACGTGCTGCCGTCCCGGCCGATCGTGGTCGACGCGGCCGCCGTCGACTACTGCGACGGTGCCGGCGTCGCGCTGTTCGTCGAGTTGCTGCGCCACCCGCGCGAAGGCAGCCTCGACGTCGTCAACCTCAAGCCGCCCTTCGCCGCCCTGCTGAAGCAGTTCGACCCGAAGCTGCTCGAGCACGACCTCGACCCGGCGCCGCCCCGCGGCCCGGCGGTCGAGGAAGTGGGCCGCGCGGCGTACGTGGTCTGGCGCGACATGCGCGGGCAGGTCGCCTTCATCGGCGAGACGGCCGCCGCGCTCGTGCACGCGGCGCTGCGCCCGTCCTCGGTGCGCTGGCGCGACGTCTGGCACATCTGCGAGCGCGTCGGCGCCGACGCGCTGCCGATCGTCACGCTGATCTCGTTCCTGCTGGGCATGATCCTCGCGTTCCAGTCGGCGGTGCCGATGAAGCGCTTCGGCGCCGAGATCTTCGTCGCCGACCTGATCGGACTGTCCATGCTGCGCGAACTGGGCCCGCTGATGACGGCGATCCTGATCGCCGGCCGCTCCGGCGCCGCTTTCGCCGCCGAGATCGGCACCATGCGCGTCAACCAGGAAGTCGATGCACTGACGACGATGGGGCTCGACCCGGTGCGCTTCCTGGTCACGCCGCGGATCATCGCGGCGCTGCTGATGACGCCGCTCCTCGTCGTCTACGCGGATCTCGTCGGGCTCATCGGCGGGGCGATCACGATGCAGTCGTTCTCGATCCCGTTCAGCACCTTCATGAAGGAGGTCGACAGCGCGGTGACGCTCACCGACTTCCTCGCGGGCTTCGTGAAGTCGTTCGTGTTCGCGCTGCTCATTGCCGGGATCGGCTGCCTGCGCGGGCTGCAGACCGGGGCCGGCGCGTCCGCGGTCGGCGAGTCGGCGACACGCGCCGTCGTTTCGGGCATCATCCTGCTCGTCGTCGTCGACGGCCTGTTCGCCGTCGCCTACTACCTGCTCAACATATGAACCCGGACGCCACCGCCGAAGCCATCATTCGCGTCGAGAACCTGTCCGCGGGCTACGACGACGTCGCCATCCTGGACAACCTCAACTTCGAGGTTCGCCGCGGCGAGGTCTTCGGCATCCTGGGCGGCTCCGGCTGCGGCAAGAGCACGCTGCTGAAGCACATGATCGGGCTGATCCCGCCGGTGACCGGCAGCGTCTGGATCGACGGCGACGACATCATCACCGCGGACGACGCGACGATGGCGAAGATACGCCGCCGGTTCGGCGTGATGTACCAGTCGGGCGCGCTGTTCGGTTCGATGACGACGCTGGAGAACGTCCGGCTGCCGCTCGAGGAGTACACCGACCTGTCCGACGACACGATCGACCTCATCGCGCGGATGAAGCTGGAGCTGGTGGGGCTGGAAGCGTTCACGGGGCACCTGCCGGCCGAGCTTTCGGGCGGGATGCAGAAGCGCGCCGGCATCGCCCGCGCGATGGCGCTCGACCCGTCGATCCTGTTCATGGACGAGCCGTCGTCGGGCCTCGACCCGGTCACCGCGGCCTCGCTCGACGCGACGATCCGGCGGCTGGCCGACAGCCTCGGCGTCACGTTCGTGATCGTCACCCACGACCTCGGCAGCGTGTTCGTCGCCGCCGACCGCGTGATCCTGCTCGACCGCCGCGCCCGCGGCATCATCGCCGACGACGACCCGCGCAAGCTGCGCGACGACAGCGCCGATCCGCGCGTGCGCGCATTCTTCCGTCGCGAAGCCGAGCCGGTGGGGGCCTGACGGCCGCCGCGACGAGATACCCGGACACGCATGAAAGCCAACTACTTCAAGCTGGGACTCTTCGTCATCGGCGCCGCGTTCGTGATGCTGCTGCTGCTGGTCATCGTCGGCTCGGGCCGCGTGCTGCAGCAGAAGATCACGATCGAGACCTACTTCAACGAGTCGGTGCAGGGCCTCGACATCGGCTCCAAGGTGAAGTATCGCGGCGTGGTGATCGGCGAGGTCACCAAGATCACCTTCACCTACGTCAGGTACCAGCAGGACAAGCCGATGAGCGAGCGGCTGCGCTACGTGCTGATCGAGGCCCAGCTGCAGCCGAAGCTGCTGGGCGGCCGCGTGGCCACCGAGATCACGGGGCCGGAGAGCATGCCGGCCGAGGTCGAGAAGGGATTGCGCGTGCGCAGCGCGCCGCAGGGGATCACCGGCACCAACTACCTGGAGATCGACTACGTCGAGCCGCCGCCGCCGCTGCTGCCGTTCGACTGGACACCCGACAATGCCTACATCCCGAGCGCGGCATCGACCGTGACGGCGCTGATCAACTCGGCATCCGAGATCATGGACCGGCTGCACAAGCTCGACGTCGAGGGCACGGTCGCCAACCTCAACACGCTGATGGTCACCACCAACAAGCGGATCGCCGACATCGACACCAAGGCGATCTCGCAGCGGACCGAGCGGCTGCTGACGAAGGCCGAGACCGCGCTCGACAGCGTCGCGCTGAAGAATCTGTCGGGCGAAGCCGTCGCCCTCCTGGCCGAGCTCCGGCAATCCAACGCGGACCTGCGGAAGACGCTCGCCAACCCCGCGCTGCAGAAACTTCCCGACGACGCCGCGGCTGCCTTCGCGAAGGTCAACCAGCTGGTGTCAGACCCGAGGCTGCCGAAGACGATCGGCAACCTCGAGCGGACGCTCTCCCGCGTCGACCGGATACTCGGCGGCGGCGAGGCCGACCTCACGCGGACCATCGAGAACCTGCGGCAGATCACCGACAACCTGCGCGACCTGACCGAGGACACCAAGCGCTATCCCGCGAACGTGTTCTTCGGCGCACCGCCGCTACCGCTGGAGCGCAAGCAATGAACGTCCGAATGCCCGCTTTCAACCGCCCGCGGCTCGTGCGCCGCCTCGCGGCGGGTGCCGCGGTCGCGCTCGTGCTGGGCGGCTGCTCGGTCACGCGTCCGCCGGTCGTCAAGGAGACGTACCTGCTCGATCCGGCGCCGGCGGCGGCCGTCGCGCGCACGCAGCCCGGCACGCTGCGCGTCGGCGTGGTCAACGTCGCCGCACCGTACCGCACCCGGACCTTCGTCGTCCGCGAGACCGACCTCAAGTACGAGTCGGATTTCTACACCGAGTTCGTCGTGGCGCCGGGGGCGAACATCGCCGACGCCACCGCCCGCAGCCTGCAGCGCGCGAAGGTGTTCGACCGCGTGCTGGAGTCGGGGGCGCCGGTCGAGTCGGACTGGGTGCTCGACGGCTTCGTGCCGACGCTCTACGCCGACATGCGGAATCCTGTCAAGCCGGCCGCGGAGATCGCGATCTCGTACTACCTTTCGAAGGCGGACGGGGGCTCCGGCTTGCCGTTCTGGACGCGTGACTATGCGCGCCGCGTGCCGTTCACCGGCGGCTCGCAGGCCGCGTACGCCGCTGCGCTGAACACGGGCCTTTCGGAGATCCTCGGCGAGCTCGCGCGCGACCTGTCGGCCGCGCAATTGCCGGCGAAATAGTCAGAACAGCGGCTGGCTGGCGGCGCGTTCGGCGATCGGCGGCGCGTTGCCTGCCGGCGCCAATCGCGCGGCCTCGTCGATCCAGCCGCCGCCCATCGCCTTGTACACGCTGACGACCTGGATGTAGCCGTCGGCGTAGGTGCGCACCGCGGTCAACTCGGCCGAGAAGAGCTCGTTCTCCGCGAACAGCACGTCGAGGTAGCTCGCGTAGCCGTTGCTGAAGCGGGCGCGCGACAGCCGCGCGTAGTCGCGCAGCGCGGCGACGCGCTGCGCCTGCGCCGCCGCTTCGCGCCGCTTCTTGACCGTGCCCACCAGCGCGTCGTTCGTCTCGCGGAAAGCGAACAGGATCGTCTGCTGGTAGCCGGCGAGCGCCGCGGCCTTGTCGGCCTCGGCAGTTCGCACCTGGCCGGCAATCGCGCCGGCGTTGAAGATGGGACCGGCGAGCCCCGCGGCGATCGTCCACGCGGTGGCGGGGCCGGACAGGAAGTCGCCGAACGCCGCGCTGACCGAGCCGAGCGACCCGGTGAGGTTCAGCTGTGGGTAGTACAGCGCCTTGGCGGCGCCGATATTGGCATTCGCCGCGATGAGGTCCTGCTCGGCCTGCAGGATGTCGGGACGGCGTTCGAGCAGCGCCGACGGCAGCCCCGCCGGGATGCCCGGCACGTTCAGCTGGTCCACCGGCAGCCCACGCGGGATCGGGTACGGATTCCGGCCGAGCAGCAATGCGATCAGGTTCTCCTGCGCAGCGATCTGCTGCTCCAGCGCGGGAATCGCGGCGAGCGCCTGCTGGTACTGCGAGTCGACCTGCGCCACCTCGAGCCGGGACACGACGCCGCCCTTGTGCTGAAGCTCGAACAGGCGCTGCGTGTTGGCGTAGTTCTGCGCCGTCCGCTGCGAGATCTCCAGTTGCTTGTCGAGCGCGCGCAGGCCGATGTAGCTGGCGGCCACGCTGGTCACGACCGACAGCACGACGCCGCGCCGCCCCTGCTCCGACGCATAGACGGCCGCCTGCGTCGCCTCGGTCTGGCGGCGGATGCGGCCGAAGAGGTCGATCTGCCAGTTGGCACCCAGCGCCCCCTGGTAGAGCGTGTAATACGGGTCGGCGCCCGGCGGCAGCGGCGACGCGCCGACCGCGGTAATCCGGTTGCGCCCGGCGCTGAGGTTGTAGTCGGCCTGCGGGTAGAACTGCGCGCGCGTCGTGTTGAGCTTGCCGAGGAAGCCCTCGACGCGCGCCGCTGCGATGATCAGGTCGCGGTTTTCCTGCAGTGCGGCGTCGATCAGGCCGGTGAGCACGGGATCGCCAAATGCTTCCCACCACCGCGTGTTGGCGACGTCGGCGGCCTGTGCCAAATCGATCCGCCAGGCCGGCGGCGTGTCGACGACCGGCTTCACGTAGTCGGGGCCAACCGTGCAGCCGGCGGCGGCGACGACGACGACGGTGACGAGCAGGCGGCGAAATGCGTCCATCGTCAGCGCCCCCCGTCCGGCGGGGGCGCGGCGGGCGCGGGCGGCGTTGCCGCCGCGGCGGGGGCCTTGCGCGCGACCCGCGCCGACATCGACTCCAGGATCCAGAAGAACACCGGCGCGAAGATGATGCCGATCAGCGTCGACGCGACGATGCCGCCGATCACCCCGGTGCCGATCGCGCGCAGGCTGTTGGCGCCGGGGCCGGTCGCGATCGCGAGCGGCACGCAGCCCAGGCCGAACGCCAGCGACGTCATCACGATCGCGCGCAGCCGCAGCCCGGCCGCCTCGATCGCGGCCTCGCGCGGGGCCATGCCCTTGCGCACCCGGGCGATCGCGAACTCGCAGATCAGGATCGCGTTCTTCGCCGAGAGGCCGACCAGCGTCACGAGGCCGACCTGGAAGTAGACGTCGTTCTCGAGGCCCACGGCCCACGTCAGCACCAGCGCGCCGAACACGGCGACCGGCACCGTCAGCACCACCGCCACCGGCAGCGTCCACTTCTCGAACTGCGCGGCGAGCAGCAGGAACACGACGATGATGCCGAACAGGAAAGCCGACGACGACGTGCTGCCCGATTCGCGCTCCTGCAGCGCCTGCCCGGCCCACGCGTACGAGAAGTCGTTGGTGAGGACCTCCTTCGCCACGGCCTCCATCGCGGCGAGCGCCTGGCCGGAACTGTAGCCTTCCGCCTGCGAGCCCGTGATCTTGACGGCGGGAAAGCCGTTGAAGCGGCTGATGAGCTTCGGCGACGCGACGTAGCGGGTGGTGATCAGCGCCGAGAGCGGGACGTTGGCGCCCGACTTCGAGCGGATGAAGACCTTGTCGAAATCCGACGGGTTCATCCGGTAGCTGGCGTCGGCCTGCAGCACCACCCACCAGATGCGGCTGAACTGCGAGAACTGGCCGACGACCTGCGAGCCGAAGAACGCCTGCATCGTCTGGAACACCTCCTGCACCGGCACGCCGAGCACCTCGGCCTTGTTGCGGTCGAGGTCGACGAAGAGCTGCTGCGTCGACGCGCGGAACGTCGTCGACACGCCGGCCAGCTCGGGCCGCTGGCGCGCCTTCTCGAGGAACGCGTTGAGCATCTGGCCCGTCACCCAAATGTCGCCCGCGCCGCGGTTCTGCAGGTAGAACTCGAAGCCGCCGACGGCGCCGAGGCCCGGGATCGACGGCGGGTTGATCGCGAAGACGAACGCGTCCTTGACGCCGGCGAACTGGCCGTTCAGCCGGTCGAGCACCGCGAACGAGGAGAGCGACGGCCTGGTGCGCTCCTCGAACGGCTTCAGCGACGCGAAGATGATCCCGGCGTTGCTCTGGATCGAGCCGTCGAGCAGGTTGAATCCCGCCACCGACGCGACGTCCTGCACGCCGGGATCGGCCGAGACGATCCGCTGCGCGCGCTCGGTGATTGCCGTGACGATGTCGAGGCTCGCCGTGTCGGGCGCGACGATGGCGACGAAGAAATAGCCCTGGTCCTCCTCGGGGACGAAGCTCGACGGGACGAGCCGGAACATGAACAGGATGCCGGCGAGGAGGCCGACGAACACGGCGAGCGACAGCGGCCAGGCCTGGATCGCGCGCGCGACGACGCCGACGTAGCCGCGCGACAGCGCGGCGAACCCGCGCTCGAACCCGCGGAAGAACCCCTTCTTCTCGCCGTGATGCGCGCGCAGGATGATCGCCGCCAGCGCGGGCGACAGCGTCAGCGCCATCACGCCGGAGATCACCATCGAGATCGAGATCGTGATCGCGAACTGCTTGTACAGCGTGCCGGTGACGCCGCCGAGGAACGCGACGGGCAGGAACACGGCGACCAGCACCAGCACGATCGAGATCAGCGCGCCCGCGATCTGCGTCATCGCCGCCTTGGCGGCCTCCAGCGGCGGCAGGCCCTTCGTCATGTTGGCCTCGACGTCCTCGACCACGACGATCGCGTCGTCGACGACGAGGCCGATGGCGAGGATCAGGCCGAACATCGTCAGCATGTTGATCGAGAAGCCGAGGAAGTGCAGCCCGATGAAGGTGCCGATGATCGACACGGGCACCGCGAGGATCGGGATGATCGTCGCCCGCAGCGACTGCAGGAACACGAACACCACGAGCACGACCAGGACGACGGCCTCGAAGAACGTGTGGAGCACCTTGTCGATCGAGTTCAGCGTGAACAGGCTGGTGTCGAGCGCGACGCGGTAGTCGAGGCCGGTCGGGAACTGCGTCTTCAGCTCTTCGAGGCGCTTCCTCACCGCCGTGGCGGTCGCCACCGCGTTGGCGCCGGGCTGCCCGTTGATCCCGATCGTCGTGGCGATCTTGCCGTTCATCTTGCCGACGACCGAGTAGTCGAGCTTGTCGAGGTCGACGCGCCCGATATCCTTCAGCCGGACGATGGCCGCGCCTTCCTTCGCCGCGCGGACGATGATGTTCTCGAACTGCTCGGGCTTGGTGAGCAGGCCCTGCGCGGTCACCACGAACGTCTGCTGCGTGCCCGGGACGGACGGCGCCGCGCCGATCGAGCCGATGCCGAAGGTCTGGTTCTGGCTCTGGATCGCCGCCGAGACCTCCTGCACGGTGATGCCCAGCTGCGCCATCCGGTCCGGCTGCAGCCACACCCGCATCGCGATGTCGGGCATCCCGAACACCGACGCGCGGTTGGCGCCGGGCACGCGCTTCAGCTCGTCCAGCACGTACAGGTTGGTGTAGTTGTCGATGTAGGTCGAGCTGTAGCGGTTGTCCGGCGAATAGATCGACACCACCAGCATGATGCTGGACGACTGCTTGGCGACGCTCACGCCCTGCTGGACGACGGTCTGCGGCAGCTGCGCCGTGGCCTGGCTGACACGGTTCTGGACGTTGACCTGGTTGATGTCGGGGTCGCTGCCGGGCTTGAACACGACGTTGATCGAGACGTTGCCCGACGACGCGCTCGTCGACTCGAAGTAGAGCAGGTTGTCGATGCCGTTCAACTGCGCCTCGATGGGCGCCGCCACGGTGTTGGCGATCACGTCGGCGGTGGCGCCGGGAAAGCGCGCCGAGATCGACACCGACGGCGGCGCCAGCTCCGGATACTGCTCGATCGGCGCCTCGCGCATCGCGAGCAGCCCGCCCAGCACGAACAGGATCGAGATGACCGACGACAGGACCGGGCGATCGATGAAGAAGTGGGTGAACATGGAGGCGCGGCGCCGCTATTTCTTCGGCGCGTCGGCGGACTTCGCCGGGGCGGCCGGTGCCGCGGGTTTCGCCGCGGTGCCCGTTGCCGGCGCCTCGGCGCCGGCGGGGACGACGGTCACCGGCTGTCCGGGCACGGTCTTCATCACGCCTTCGACGACGACGCGGTCGCCGGCGACGAGGCCGCCCATGATCACGATATCCGTCTCGCCGTAGTAGTCGCCGACGACGACGGGGCGGATCTCGGCGAAGCCCTTGTCGTTGACGACGTAGACGAGGTGGCCGTTGCTGCCCTGCTGCACGGCGAGCTGCGGGACGACGATCGCGTTCGGCCGCATCGCGCCCTTCACGATCGCCGTCACGAACATTCCGGGGCGGAGCTCCGACTTCGGGTTCGGCAGCACCGCCCGCACCAGGAACGAGCCCGTGTCCGAGCTGAACGACGGGTCGGCGAAATTGATCCGGCCGCGGTAGGGGTAGATGGCCCCGCCCGGAAGCTGCAGCTCGACGGTGAACGCGTTGTCCTTCGGCGTCAGCACCATGCCCTTGCCGGCGGCTTCGGACCACTTGGCCATCTGGTTCTGCGACACGCTGAAGTTGACCCAGATCGGGTCGACCGCGGCGACGTACGTGAGGTTGGCGCTCTCGGCCGTCGCGTTGACGAACGCGCCCTGGCGCTGCAGCGAGCGGCTGGCGAGCCCGGTGACCGGCGAGTTGATCGTCGCGTAGCTGAGATTCAGTTCCGCGCTCTCGACCTTGGCCCGCGCCGAGAACACGGCGGCCTTCGCGGCGTCGAGCTCGCCCCTGGCGCGGTCGAGGTCGGATTGCGGCAGCGCGTCCTGCTCGGCCAGCGGCTTCACGCGCGCGATCGTCGCCTCCGCGGTGGCGAGCCGCGCCTGCTGCGACTGCAGCTCGCCCTGCGCGGCGTTGAGCTGCGCGACGAAGGGCTTGGGGTCCAGCCGGAACATCGGTTGTCCCTGCCGGATCAGGTCGCCTTCCTGGTATTCGATCCGGTCGAGGAAGCCCGAGACGCGGGCGACGATGTTCACCTGGCGCGAGGATTCGGTCTGCGCGACGAAGGTCGGCGTGAACGGAATCGTCGTCGGCGCCACCGTCAGCACGCTGACCTGGGGCGCCTGGCGCGCCGGCGGTGCCGCTTCCTTGACGCAGCCGGCCAGCGCCGCGGCGACGACGAGCGCGCCGGCGAACGCGACCGCGCGCGGCCGCCGCGCGGCGCGCGGGACGAATCGGTGGCTCATCGGGAACCTCGGGATACGGGGGAGTGGGAGCGGGACATCGGCGCGGGCGATCGTTGCGGTCGGTGGATCGCCGCTTCCCGGCCGGGAGTGCGATATCGCGCCGGAGTGTGCCACGCCGGCCGACGGAATGTCGAGCCGTGCAATACCGGGCCGTGCAATACCGGCCATGCAATACCGGCCATGCGATACCGGCCGTGGCCCGGGTTGAGCGCGAGCGAAACCCGGGGGAAGGCGCAATGGGGCACGACCCACCCGGATTTCGCGTCGCTCAACCCGGGCTACGACCCAGCGGGGGCCGCGGGATATCCCCCTCAGAACACGGGTTGTTTGTCGAGCAGCGACTCCGGGGTCACCGCGGTGCCGCCGGACGTCATCGCATCCGCCTTCGCGATCCAACCCCCGCCCATCGCCCTGTAGACCGTCGCCGCCGACGCGAACAGCGAGGCGCGTACCGACGCATAGGTGAGCTCGGCCGGGAACAGCGCCTGCTCCGCCTGCAGCACGGTGGAGTAGGGCGCGTAGCCGGCGTCGTACTGCAGCTTGGCGAGCCGCGCGTAGTCGCGCAGCGCGTCGACGAGGCGTCCCTGCGCCGACAGCTGCTCGTGCAGGTTGCGGTTGGCGACCAGCGCGTTGTCGACGTCGGCGAACGCGTTCTGGATCGCCAGCCGGTAGCTGTAGAGCGCCGCCTGCTGCGCGCCCTCGGCCTGCGCGACCTGGCCGCTGACGGCGCCGAACGTGAAGATCGGGCCGGTGAACTGACCGGCATAGTTCCAGACCCGCGCCGGCCCCGTGAACAGCTTCGACAGGTCCGAGCTCGCGCTGCCGTACATGCCGGTGAGCGAAATCGTCGGGAAGTAGAGCGCCTTCGCCGCGCCGATCTGCGCGTTGGCGGCGACCAGCGTCTCCTCCGCCTGCAGCAGATCGGGCCGGCGCTCGAGCAGCGACGACGGCACCCCCGAGGGGATGGCGGGCAGCGCGAACTGGTCGATCGACTTCCCGCGCGCGATCGCGCCGGGATTCCTGCCGACCAGCACGGCGAGCACGTTCTGCGTCTGCGCGATCTGCGTCTCGAGCACCGGGATCTGCGCCGCCGCGGTCTCGTACTGCGACTGCGCCTGCGCGACGTTCATCTGCGAGATCTGGCCGTACTTGAATTGCAGCTCGAACAGCCGCACCGACTCGGCATAGGTGGCGAGGGTGCGCCGTGCAATGACGAGCTGCTCGTCGTAGCCGCGCAGGTTGATGTAGCTGGTCGCCACGGTCGCGACCAGCGTCAGGATCACGCCGCGCCGCGCCTCGTCGGTGGCGAGCACGTTGGCGCGCGCCGACTCGGACAGCCGCTGCACGCGGCCCCACAGGTCGATCTCCCAGCTCGCCGACAGCGCCGCCTGGTAGGCGGTCTGCGGGTTCGGCACCAGCGCGTTGACGCGCGCCGAGCCCGACTCGGGCGAGCGCTCGCGCTGCCCGCTGCCGCCGTAGCCCACCTGCGGGAAGAGGCCGGACCGCGTCTGCGTGAAGATGCCGGCCGCCTGCTCGAGGTTGGCGTAGGCGACCCTCACGTTCAGGTTGTTCGCCAGCGCCTCGACGATCAGCGCGTCGAGAACCGGGTCCTGGAACTGCTTCCACCAGTCGGTGTTCGCGGTCTCGGCGGCGTCGCGCGGCAGGTACTGGAACGCCGCCGGCGCGTCGACCGCCGGACGCCGGTAGTCGGGGCCGAGCGTGCAGCCGGCGACGAGCGCCGCGACGATCGCGCAGGCGACGGGGGCGCGCACGTCAGGCGCCCTCCCTCGGGGCCGCCGGTGCGGCCGGCGCCGGCGGGATGTCCGCGGCGGGCTCGCCGGAGGCATCCGCCGGCGGCGGCGCGGCGGGCGGTGCGATCGCGGGGGCGTCCTTCTTCCGGTCCGCCCAGCGGTCGAAGATGTAGAACAGCAGCGGCACGTACAACATCGCGAGCGTCGTCTCGCCGATCATGCCGCCGATGATGCCGGTGCCGATCGAATGCCGCGCGTTGGCGCCGGCGCCAACCGCGAACGCCAGCGGCAGGCAGCCCGCCGCGAACGCGAGCGACGTCATGATGATCGGCCGCAGCCGCTGCTCGCCGGCCAGCACGGTCGCTTCCATGATCGTCTTGCCCTGCCGGCGAAAATCGACCGCGGCCGACACCCGCAGCACCGCGTTCTTCGCGCCGAGCCCGATCAGCACCAGCAGGCCGATCTGGAAGTACACGTCGTTCTGGAGCCCGCGCAGGTGGTTGGTGATCAGCGCACCCAGGATTCCGAACGGCACCGCGGACATCACCGCGCCGGGCAGCGTCCACGACTCGTACTGGGCGGCGAGCACCAGGAAGACGATGAGGAGCCCGAACACGAACGCGATCGCCGACGTGCCGCCGGATTTCTTCTCCTCGAAGGCGAGGCCGGACCAGGCGAACGTGTAGCCCGGCGGCAGCGTTTCCCTCGCCACCGCCTCCATCGCCGCGATGGCGTCGCCCGAGCTGTACGCGGCCGCGGCGCTGCCGTTGATCTTGGCGGCCGGGAAGCCGTTGAAATGGGGCAGCAGGTCGGGGCCGGAGATCCACTCGGTGGACACGACCGCCGTCAGCGGCACCATCTGGCCGGTCTGCGAGCGCGTGTAGAGGCGGGTGAGGTCGCCGGGCGCCTGCCGGTACGGCGCGTCGGACTGGATGATCACCCACCAGACGCGGCTGAACTGGCTGAACTGGCTCGTCGCGATCGACCCGAACTGCGCCTGGATCGCGCTGTAGACGTCCTGCACGGGAACGCCCAGCAGCATCGCCTTCTCGCGGTCGACGTTGGCGCGCAGCTGCTGCGTGTTGCCGCGGTAGGTCGACACGAGGCCGGTGAGCTCCGGCTGCTCCTTCGCCTTCTTCAGGAACGCCTGCAGCACCTCGTCGAGCGCCTTGGGGTCGCCGCTGCCCTTGTCCTGGATCCAGAACTCGAAGCCGCCGGTGGTCCCGATGCCGGGGATCGGCGGCGGCGCGATCGGAATCGCGACGCCCTCGTCGATCAGCTGCGCCTCCTTGAACATCCCGGTGAGGATCGCGCGCGGGTTCTGCGCCTTCGTGCTGTCGATCGACGCGTAGCGCTCGTCGAACGGCTTCAGCGTGACGAAGAACGTGCCGGCGTTGGTCTTGAAGCCGGAGTCGAGCAGGCTGTAGCCGGTGATCATCGAGCGGTTCTCGACGCCGGGGAGCTTCGCGAAGATCGCGTCGACCTTGTTGGCGACGGACTGCACCCGCTCGAGGCTCGCGGCCTCCGGCATGATGATCGCCGTCATCACGTAGCCCTGGTCCTCGTTCGGCACGAAGCTCGTCGGCAGGATCGCGAACAGGTGGTAGATCGACCAGAGGAAGAACGCCAGCAGCGCGAGCGCCACGAACATCCGGCGGATGACGAACTCGACCGCGTGCCCGAAGCCGCGGGTCACGGCGTCGACCTGCCGGTTGAACCACGCGAAGAACCCGCGCTGCGCCGGCGGAGTGTGCTTCAGCATCGTCGCGCACATCGCGGGTGTGAGCGTCAGGGCGATGAAGCCGGACACCGAGACCGAGATCACGATCGTGATCGCGAACTGCTTGTAGAGCTGGCCCGTGGTGCCCGGCAGGAACGCCGCCGGGATGAACACCGAGCACATCACCAGCACCACCGCGACCAGCGAGCTCGCGATCTCGTCCATCGAGCGGATCGTCGCCTCCCGGGGCGACAGGTGGTGCTGCGCCATGTTGCGCTCGACGTTCTCGACGACGACGATCGCGTCGTCGACCACCATGCCGATCGCGAGCACCAGCCCGAACAGCGTCAGCAGGTTGATCGAGAAGCCCAGCGCCAGCATGCCGGCGAACGTGGTGACGAGCGCGACCACGATGGCCACCGTGCAGATCAGCGTGGTGCGGATGCTCTGCAGGAAAAGGAAGACGATCAGCACGACCAGGACGACCGCCTCGAACAGCGTCTTGATCACCTCCTTGATCGACAGCCGGACGAAGTCGTTGGTGTCGAGCGAGATCGTGTATTCCATGCCCGCGGGGAACTGCGCCTTCATGTCCTCCAGCGTCTTCTTGACCGCGCTGCTCACCACGAGCCCGTTCGCGCCCGGCTGCTGGTAGACGGCGATCAGCGTCGTGGGGGCGCCGTTGAACCGCGACTCGACGATGTACTGCCGCAGCCCCACGGCCACGCGGGCGACGTCGCCCAGGCGCACGATGGCGCTGCCGTCCTGGCTGGCCCGCAGGATGATCTTCTCGTACTCGCGCGGGTCGCTGAACTGGCCCTGGGTGATCACCGGGAACGTGAGCTCGACCGGCGAGCTGCCGTACGGCTGCTGGCCGATCTGGCCGGCGCCGAACAGCTGGTTCTGCTGGTTGACCGCGTTGGCGATGTCGGACGTGGTGATCTGCAGCGACGCCATCCGGTCGGGATTCATCCAGATCCGCATCGCCTGGTCGGCCACGCCCATCACCTGCGCCTGGCCCGCGCCGTTGACGCGCTTCAGCGCGTCGAGCACGTAGACGTTCGCGTAGTTGGCGACGTAGTCGGCCGTGTAGCGGTTGTCCTTCGCGTACACGGCGATGAGCATCATGATCGACGACGACTTCTTCTGCACCGACACGCCCTGCTGCGTCACCGCGCTCGGCAGCTGCGGCAGCGCGAGGTTGACCCGGTTCTGCACCTGCACCTGCGCGATGTCGGGATCGGTGTCGAGCGAGAAGTACACGGTGAGCGTCATCTGCCCGTTCGACGAGCTCGCCGACGACATGTACAGCATGTTGTCGATGCCGTTGATCTGGGCCTCGATCGGCGCCGCCACCGATTCGGCGATGGTCGTCGAGTCGGCGCCGGGGTAGCTCGTCGACACGGTCACCTGCACCGGCGTGATCGTCGGGTACTGCTGCACGGGCAGCACCATCATCGTCACGGCGCCGGCCAGCGTCAGGAGGATTGCGACGACCGCCGCGAAGATCGGTCGCTCGATGAAGAAGCGCGAGAACATGGGCGGGGGGCGCTAGATGCCGCTGGCGATGTCGACGCGCCGCGCGGCGTCGCCGGCGCCGGCGCTGGCGGGCGGGCGCAGGCGCACCCGGTCCGCGGGCAGGCCCGCGGCCAGCAGCGCGTCGCGCACGGCGGTCGCGCGCTGCTGCGCGAGCGCGGCGCCGTCCGCCGCGGGTCCGTCGGGGTAGCCCGTGACGTAGACGAACGACGGGCGCGGCAGCAGCGACGCCGCGGCCTTGCGCACCGCCGCCGCCGCCTGTGCGTCGAGCGCCGCGCTGCCGGCGGCGAAGCGCACCGTCGCTTCGGGCGTCAGCACGATGTCGGCCGGCGCCTTGGCCGCCGTCCCGGCCGCGGCGCCCGCGGTGCCTGCGGTGCGCGAAGCGGCCGCCGCGACGAACGGGCGGGTCCTGACCGTCGCGCCGGGCACGAGCCGCAGCGCGCCGTCGACGACGATCGTCTCGCTCGCGGCGAGCCCCTGCGCGACGAACCAGGATTCCTGGTACCACTCGCCCAGCGCGACGGGACGCTGCTCGACCTGGTTGTCCTTGTTGACGACCCAGACGAAGTGACCCTTGCCGCCCAGCTGCACGGCCCGCTGCGGAACGAGGATCGCGCCCGGGCGCACCGCGCCGGTGAGGCGCGCGCGCACGTACTGGTTGGGCCGCAGCACGCCGTCGGGGTTATTCACCGACGCGCGGATCAGGAAGGTGCCCGTCTGCGGGTTGTACGACGGGTCGGCGAACGTGATGACGCCCCGGTTGGGGAACACGGAGCCGTCGGGCAGCTCGATCGCGACCTCGAACCGGCGCCCGGGCGGCAGCCGCAGCACGCCGCGGTCCACCTCGTCGCGGATCCGCTGCATCTCGTTTTCCGAGACGCTGAAGTTGACCCACATCGGCGTCAGCACCGACACCGTCGTCAGCTGGCTGTTGGTCGCGTTGACGTAGGTGCCATCGGGGACGACGGCGAAGCTCGTCACCCCCGTCACCGGCGACGTGATCGTCGTATAGGACAGGTTGAGCTTCGCTTCCTCGAGCTGCGCCTTCGCCTGCTCCACCGCGGCCGCCGACTGCTCGTACTGGCCCGTCGCGTCGTCCAGGTCCTTCTGCGACAGCGCGTTCTGCGCGGTGAGCGGCCGGGTGCGCGCGAGGTTCTGCGCCGCGACCTGCAGCGCCGCCTGGTTCCTCTGCACCGCGGCGGCCTGCGCGTCGACCTGCGTCTGGAACGGCTTCTGGTCCATCTGGAACAGCACCTGCCCGGCCTTGACGACGGAGCCCTCGGTGTAGACGCGCTTGTCGAGGAACGCGGAGACGCGGGCCTGGATGTTGACGGCCTGCGAGCTCTGGGTCTGCGCCACGTAGACGGGCGCCACCGGCATGTCCTTCGGCACGATCGTCAGCACCGACACCTCGGCGGGCGGCCGCGCGGTGTCCTTGGGCGCGTCCTTGCCGCAGCCGGCGAGGGCGAGCGCAAGGGCGCAGGCGGCGAGCGCGGCGACGTGCCGGCGGGGGCGCGGCCCGGGGGGGGTGGCAGGCATTGGAATCATGGCAGTGGAGCCGGAGGCACGGGAGCGCAACCCTACCATCCCTGTCTCCCGGTGGGTACCCGTGTTACTGACACTGTGACACTGGCGGCCCCCCCCGGTCGGAGAGGGGCGCCATCCCGCGCCGGGCGTCAGCGCAGCAGCCGAGCCTTCAGGTCGTGCGGGCCGGCGCCGGTGATCTCGACGCGGGCGAACGTGCCCGGCACCAGGGTGGCGCCGCCCGCGATGCGCACGGTGCCGTCGATCTCGGGCGCGTCGGCCGCGCTGCGCGCGATCGCCACCCGGCCCTCGTGCGCATCGACCAGCACGGTCATCTGCTGCCCGACGCGGCGCGCGAGGCGCGCGGCGCTGATGCGTGCCTGCACCGCCATGAAGCGGGCCTGCCGGTCGGCCTTCACGTCCTCGGGCACGGGGTCGGGCAGCGCGTTGGCCGTGGCGCCTTCCACCGCCGAATACGCGAAGCAGCCGACGCGGTCGAGCTGCGCGGCCTCGAGGAACGCGAGCAGCTCCTCGAATTCGCCCTCGGTCTCGCCGGGGAAGCCGGCGATGAACGTGCTGCGGATGACGAGGTCCGGGCGCGCGGCGCGCCAGGCCTCGATCCGCTTCAGCGTGCCCTCGGCGTTGGCGGGGCGCTTCATCAGCTTCAGGATGCGCGGGCTCGCGTGCTGGAACGGCACGTCGAGGTAGGGCAGGAGCCCGCCTGCCGCGGGGTCGTCGGTCATCAGCGCGATCGCCTCGTCCACGTGCGGGTAGGGGTACACGTAGTGCAGCCGGACCCACGCGCCGTGGGCGCGCGCCATCGCGTCGAGCGCCGTCGCGAGCGCGGTCATCTTCGTCTTCACCGGCCGGCCTTCCCAGAACCCGGTCCGGTACTTGACATCGACGCCGTAGGCACTCGTGTCCTGCGAGATGACGAGAAGCTCCTTCACGCCGGCCTGCAGCAGGCGCCCGGCTTCGGCCAGCACGTCGCCGATCGGGCGCGACACGAGGTCGCCGCGCATCGACGGGATGATGCAGAACGTGCAGCGGTGATTGCAGCCTTCGCTGATCTTGAGGTAGGCGTAATGCCGCGGCGTGAGCTTGATGCCCTGTGCCGGGACGAGGTCGACGAACGGATCGTGCGGCTTGGGCAGGTGCGCGTGCACGGCGCCCATCACCTCGGCGGTGGCGTGCGGGCCGGTCACCGCCAGCACCTTCGGATGCGCGCTGCGCACGAAGTCGCCGCCGCCCTTGGCGCCGAGGCAGCCGGTGACGATCACCTTGCCGTTCTCGGCCAGCGCTTCGCCGATTGCGTCGAGCGACTCGGCGACGGCGGCGTCGATGAAGCCGCAGGTGTTGACGACGACAAGATCGGCGCCGTCGTAGGAGGGCGCGATCGCGTAGCCCTCGGCGCGCAGTTGCGTCAGGATCTGCTCGGAGTCGACGAGCGCCTTCGGGCAGCCGAGCGACACGAAGCCCACGCGCGGCGCGGCGGGCGGCGCGCTGCGTGCGACGGGGGAGGTCTTGCTGCGGGCGTTGGCCATCTGCGGTTCGCTTCGACGACGGGTTTCGGAAGGAGGGCGCCGGTCGCGCGGCGCGACAGCCCGGGCGCGGCCGCGTTCGCTGCGATGCGGCGACAGTCGGGGGCCGCGGGCGCCGCCGGGGCGCCCGGGCGAGTCTTTCGCGCCGCGGGAAAAGCCTGCCCGCCGGACGGGTTGTTGCAGTGCTCCGGCCGCTCTAGCGCGGCTTTTCCTCGTCCGGCCCCGATTGCTGCGCAGCATTGAAGTTCGGGAACGGGAAGGCCGTGAAGAGCCCGCGGGTCTGGTCCTGCATCCGCTGCTGCATGTCCATGAACAGCTTCGCGCTCTGCTCGAGGTAGTTGCCGAGCATGCCCTGCATCGCGGGCGCCTGCATCTGCATGAACTGCTTCCACAGGTCCGGCGTGATCATCATCTTGTCGCCGTAGATCTGCTGCGCCTGGTCCTGCAGCTTCTTCTGGATGGCGAGGAAGGCGGAGACGTTCTGCTCGATGTAGCTGCCCATGATCGTCTGCTGGGCGCTGCCGTAGAAGCGGATCATCTGCGCCAGCATTTCCGACGAGAACATCGGCATGCCGGCCGACTCCTCCTCGAGGATGATCTGCAGCAGGATGGCGCGGCTCAGATCGTCGCCGGTCTTCGCATCGATGACCTTGAACTCGATGTTCTCGAGCACCATCACCTTCACATCCGCGAGCGTGATGTAGCCGCTGTTGGCGGTGTCGTAAAGGCGGCGGTTCGGGTATTTCTTGATGATGCGCGGCGAGTCGCTCATTGCGTACTCCGTGGATGGAACGCCGACATTATAAACGTTTGATTTATTGGATGTTTGGAAATCCGGCATGGCGTCGATATCAACGATTGCTGCGTTGCAGCAAAATCTCCTTGACACCCGTTTCCGGCATCCCTACAATTGGTTTGGTGCGGTGCAGCATTTGCCGCTTTCGGGAGAGTTGCCTGAGCCTCCCGGCCCGTGCCAGGCCGCTGCCGCACGGGGAGGGACGCGCAACTCGGGCCGATTCAAGAACCTCTCTACCACCTCATCAAAGGAAGACCATGTCCACGTATAACCCTTCGCTCCAGTTCGCCGAACTCAACAAGGCCAACGTCGCCCAGGCGTCGAGACTCGCCGCCATCGCCGTTGAAAACGTCGAGAAGCTGATGAAGCTGAACCTGGCCACCGCCAAGTCGGCATTTGCCCAGAGCGTCGAAGGCGCGACGGTTGCCGCGTCGGTAAAGGATGTGCAGGAACTGATGGCGCTGCCGACCAAGTACGCCGAGAACAACGTGCAGACCGTGCTGGGCTATTCGCGCAGCCTGTACGAAATCGCCGCCGAAGCGCAAGCGCAGATGTCGGCGATCGCCGAAGAAGCCGCCGCCGGCTACACGAAGGGTTTCGCGTCGTGGGTCGAAAAGGCGAGCGCGTCGGCGCCCGCTGGCTCGGAAGTTGCTATCAATGCAATGAAGTCGACCGTTGCCGCGACCAGCGCCGCGTTCGACCAGTTCCAGAAGGCCTCGAAGCAAGTGGTCAGCCTGGCCGATGCGAGCGTTCGCGCCGCTGCGGACAACGCTGCCAAGGCTGCCGCCCCGAAGGGTCGCAAGGCCGCCTGAATGCGGTTGGCGCAGTTGGATTAGGTAGCAGGCAACGACTGAACAGGCGCACCGCAGGCACCTTTGCGGTGCACCGTTGAACCAAGATGGTTCGGCCGATGGCCGGGGCGTCCGAGGCTGGGGGTTGAAGTGCGCAGCCCGGCCCCCACCTGCAATCGAGCACAACTGTATCTTTTTCCTCCTCCTAAGAGATACAGACTCCGCCCCGGCAGCGATGCCGGGGTTTTTTTTGGGGCGGCGTCCGGCGGCAGTCGCTACTGCTGCGCCCGCTGGCATTCGACGTTCATCTCCCTGCAGACACGCAGCACGCGCTCCAGCAGCTGCGCCGTCGCCGCCGGCATCGATCCCGAGGCCGCCGACGAGATCATCAGGTGCGCGACGTCGTCGCCGAGCGGGCTCACCTGCATGCCGGCGATGCGCTGGCCGTCGGTGAACTCGATCGAGCGCCGCGCGTCGTCCTCGCGCGTGACGGTCACGCCCTGCGCCGCCCGGATCGCGCGCGCGGCGGTGGCGTACACCTTGTCCGCCGGGGCATCGAGGATCACGGCTGCCGTGTCGTAGGTGACGCCGTTGGGACCCGGCTGCGTCTGGCTCATCTGCTCGACCCGGCCGATCGCGCGGCGGGCGACGAGTGCCCACTGCGCGTCGGCGATGCCGGAGGTGAGCATCAGGACGGCGCACAGCGATGCCATCACCGGGCGGACAAGGACGTGGCGCATGGTCGTGCCTCCTCTATTGGCGCCCGTCGCGGCCGGCGAATTCGCGGCCGCCGCCCTCGCGCTGGGCGCCCGATTGCTGCTGCCGCTGCGCGCCCATCGTGCGTGCCTGGTGATCCTGGTCGAGCTGGCCGTAGGCTCCTCCGGCGCGCGCGCCGGCGCTCGTCGCGGCGCCGCCGTCCGGCCCTCACGCCGCGCTGCCGTGGACGTAGCTGCCGGTGCCGGGGTTGTACGCCGAGACCGCGCCCGCGCCGCCGTTGGGGCCGTAGACCGCGCCGCCGTGCGCCCACGCGCCGGTTGCCGGGTTGTACGCGGTGCCGGCCTTGGCCACGCCCCCGTACGGCCCGTAGACCGCGCCGCCGCGCGCCCACGCCCCGTTCGCCGGGTCGTAGTAGACGGCGCCGGCGTACGAGTACGGGTACGGGTAGTAGACGGGGACCGGGCCCGCGACGAACTTCGGCGGGCCCGCGGTGACGATGATCTCCGCGGGCGTCGTCGCGACGAATATCGCCGGCACGGCATGGCCCGCGTACGGCCTGGGCGGGACCTGCGCGCGAACCTCGGCGAAGCTCGCATCGGCCGGGAGTGCCGCGAATGCCGGCGGCAGGACGCCGGTGGGCGTCCACGGCCCGTTGGCTTCGGGCGCCGTCAGCCAGATGCCGTTGTTGAGCAGGTACCAGCGTTTGCCGTCGGCGTCGTTGAAGACATCCCAGTTCGTGTTCACGGCGAACGACAGCGGCGTGCCGGCGACCGGGGCGAGCACCGGCCGGCCGTCGAACACCACGAGGCTCGCGGGCCGGTCGCTGAAGAAGATCGCGGGCGGGTCGTTCTTCACCGCGGATTCCGCCGGCTTTTCCGCCGGTGGCGGCAGCCAGAGCAGGACCGTGTCGAGCGGGTAGCGCTTCTCGCCCATGTTCGCGAGTGCCCGCTTGATGGCCGCCTCGAACCGCGTGGCCTGGGCCGTGTCCGCCGACGGGAAGCGCGTGGCCACCAGTTTCGCGTCGGTGAGCGCCACCGAGCGACGCGCGAGATCGGTCTGCCTCGCGAAGGCGACGTCGATCGTGCCGAGGATCGGCGCCTTCGCGCCGTTCGGCGTGATGCCGATGGCGACCCGCGCGTTGAGCGCCTGTCGTTCCGGCCACGAGATCACCTGCGGCTGGTAGATCGTCGCGCTGCCGGCCTCGCCGGCGACCGTGTGCGGCCACGTTCCACTGTCCGGCGCCGCCGCGACGGCCGGCGCCGACGCGCCGGCGAGCCCGAGCCACAGGCAGCAAAGGACGATGCGCAGGCCCCGGGATTGCCGGCGACGGTCGGTCATGCTGATGGCATCGACGGCGCGTCAGAACATGTGCTGGCCGCCGTTGATCGCGATGTTGGCGCCGGTGAGGAAGGCCGCTTCCTGGCTCGACAGGTAGGCGACCAGCCCCGCCACCTCGTCGGGCTTGCCCAGACGGCCCATCGGGATCTGCGGGATGATCTTGCTGTCGAGGACTTCCTGCGGGATCGCCATCACCATTTTCGTGCCGATGTAGCCCGGCGAGATCGTGTTCACCGTGACGCCCTTGCGCGCCACTTCGAGCGCCAGCGCCTTGGTGAAGCCGTGCATGCCGGCCTTGGCCGCCGAGTAGTTGGTCTGGCCGAACGCGCCCTTCTGGCCGTTCACCGACGAGATGTTGATGATGCGGCCCCAGCCGCGGTCGACCATCGAGTCGCAGACCTGCTTCGTCATGTTGAAGCAGCTGTCGAGGTTCGTCTTGATCACCGCGTCCCAGCTCGCCTTGTCCATCTTCTTGAAGGTCATGTCGCGGGTGATGCCTGCGTTGTTGACCAGCACTTCGACGGGACCGAGGTCCTTCACGACCTTCGCCACGCAGGCCGTGCACGAGTCGAAGTCGGCGACGTCGCAGGGGTACGCGTAGAACGTGTGGCCGTCCCGCTTCATCGCTTCGAGCCATTCCGCCGCCTTGGTGTTGCCCGGGGAATGCGTGGTGACGACCGTGTAGCCCAGCGCCGCGAGCTTGATGCAGATCGCCTCGCCGAGCCCGCCCATGCCGCCCGTGACCAGCGCGACCCGATGTTTGTCTTGTGTCATGACCCTGCTCCTCCTTGCGTCGACGATTCGCGCCGGCCGGGGGGCCGTCGCATCTGCTGGCGTTGCGCGCGCCGGCGCGCGTTCGTGGACAGCGTCCGCCCGCGCTCGATCGCCAGCGCTTGAATCTTATCGCAGTACGCGCGGCGACGGGCACCTGCGGGGCTGCGAAAGGATCGCTGGTGCAGCCCGGGTTGAGCGCGAGCGAAACCCGGGCTACGACCGCGACGGCGGCATCGACGGCGGCATCGACGGCGGCATCGACGGCGGCATCGACGGCGGCATCGACGGTACTGATGCCGCACCGCGGCACGCACGCCGCGAGCGGCGTTGCTTCAGTCCGCGCGCTGCCGCACGAAGGTTCCCGGCGCGGCTTCCAGCGCCGGGTGCGCCGCGCTGCCCGGGCCGCGCGGCGCCTTCACGCGCCGGCCCGCGTGCGGCGCGAGCCACGCGGCCCAGTGCGGCCACCAGCTGCCGGCCCGGCTTTCGGCGCGCGCGAGCCAGTCGTCCGCGTTCGCCGCGAGGCCGGCGTTGACCCAGAAGTTGCGCGCGTTCCGCGCGGGGGCGTTGACGACGCCGGCGATGTGCCCCGACGCGCCGAGGACGAACGTCGCCGGGCGCCCGAGGAGACCGGTGGTCCGGTAGGCGCCGCGCCACGGCACGATGTGGTCGTCGCGCGCGGCCATCACGTACGCGGGGGCGTCGATGCGCGCGAGGTCGATCGCCACGCCCGCCACCGTCAGCGCCCCGGGCTCGCGCAGCCGGTTGTCGAGGTAGAGGTTCTGCAGGTAGTCGACGTACATCGGCCCCGGCAGGTTCGACGCGTCGCTGTTCCAGTGGAGCAGGTCGAACGGCGGCGGCGTCTCGCCGCGCAGGTAGTTGCGGACGACGTAGTGCCAGATGAGGTCGTTGGCGCGAAGCGTCGCGAACGCGCCGGCGATCTCCCGGCCGTGCAGGCGCGCGCCGCCGCGCAGCGCAGGCGCGCGGGCAGCCAGGAACTCGCGCGACACGTAATGGCCGATCTCGCCCGGTTCGGCGAAGTCGACGAGCGTGGTCAGCAGCGTGAGGCTCGCCACGCTCCTGTCGCCGCGCGCCGCCAGCACCGCGAGCGCACAGGTGAGCAGCGTGCCGCCGACGCAGAAGCCCAGCGCGTTGACGCCGCGCGCGCCGGTGATCTCGCGGGCCACGCGGATCGCGGCGAGCACGCCGATCTCGACGTAGTCGTCCCAGCCGAGGTGGCCGAACTCGGCGGGGATGCTGCGCCACGACAGCATGAACACCGTGTGGCCCTGCTGCACGGCCCAGCGGACGAACGAGTTCTCCGGCTGCAGGTCGAGGATGTAGAACTTGTTGATGCACGGCGGCACGATCACCAGCGGCCGCCGATGGACGGTGGCCGTGGCGCTGCTGTACTGGATCACTTCGATCAGGTCGTTGCGGAACACGACGGCACCCGGCGTCGTGGCGAGGTTGCGGCCGACCTCGAACGCGGACTCGTCGGTCATCGAGATCCGGCCCCGGCCGGCATCCGCCGCGAGGTTCGCCATGCCGCGCGCGACGCTCGCGCCGTCGGTCTCGAGCGCCCGCCGGATCGCGTCCGGATTGGTCGCGGCGAAGTTCGTCGGGGCGAGCGCGTCGACCGCCTGCCGGGTGAGGAAGGCAAGGCGCCGCCGCTCGCCTTCGGGCAGCGGTGCGAGTGCCACCGTTTCCTGCGCGTACTCGCCGGCCAGCAGGTAGCTCTGCTTCAGCAGCGAGAACCAGGGCAGGGTGCTCCACTCGCGGGCGGCGAAGCGGCGGTCGCCGGGCGTCGGGTCGACCATCGCCGGCAGCGGCGTCGCGTGCACGCCGCCGTCGCGCGGCGTGGCGTCCAGGGCGGCGGCCCACAGTGCCTGCCAGCGCGCGGCGTAGCGTGCCTGGAGCGCCGCGAGCGCGTCCGGATCGGCGGCGCCCGGCGTCATGGTTCAGTGGCTGAGGAAGAGATGCGCGGCCGCGATCACTCCGATGCCGAGGCCGATCAGCGCCAGTTGCTTCAGCGTCTCGAGGGGCTCGGGCCGCCGGTGCAGGCTGGGGATGAGGTCGGCCACCGCGACATAGAGCAGGCTCGCCGCCGCGATCGCCAGCACCGTGGGCAGGATGCGCGCCATGTCGGCGAGCGCGAAGTAGCCGGCGAGGCCCCCGGCGACGGTCGCGCAACCGGTCGCGAGGTTGAACGCGAACGCCTTGCGCCGCCCGTAGCCCGAGTGCAGCAGCACCGCGAAATCACCGACCTGCTGCGGTATCGCGTGCGCTACGATCGCGAGCGTGGTCGCGATCCCCAGCGTCGTGTCGGCGAGGAACGACGCGGCGATCACGATGCCGTCGCACAGGTTGTGGACGCTGTTGCCGATGAGGATCATCAGCCCGGAACGGCCGTGGTCGCCGTCGCCGTGCCCGTCGTGGGCATGGTCCTGGGGCAGGTCGTGCTCGCGCTCGGCGGCATCGGCGCCGTGGTCGTGGCTGTGGCGCCACAGCACGAGCTTCTCGAGCAGGAAGAACACGAGCAGGCCGACCAGCACCGTCGTCATCACCGACTCGGCGCTGCCGGTCTCGAGCGCGTGCGGCAGCAGTTCGAGGAACACGGCGCCCAGGAGCGCGCCGACGGCGAAGCTGACCAGCTTCGAGATCCACGACGGGTGCAGCGTCAGCGTTCCTGCCGCCGCGATGATCGACAGGACCCCGCCGGCGACGCTGGCGGCGATGATGAGGGCAAGCGTACTCAAGGGCGCGGTGGCGGCGGGGGCGGAGGAGGCTGCGGCAGGACCTGCGGACGGGCGCGCTCGCCTCGAGCTGAGTCGGCGGGCGCGGCAGCGCGCATTATAGCGCCGTGCTGCGGGGGGGCCGGGTGCCGGAAGGTATCTCACGCGAGCCAGGCAAGCGTGGCCATCCGGCCCTCGTCGCGCGCGCGGCGGTACGAATAGAAGCGCAGCGGGTCGGCGTAGGTGCACATGCCCCCGCCGTGCACCGCCGCGACGCCCGCCGCGGCGAGGCGCCGGCGGGCGAGGGCGTCGAGGTCGGCGAGCCACTTGCCTTGCGCCTTCGGCGCGAACGCGCCGGCGGCGCCGGCATCGTCCGCCGTGAAAGCGGCCAGCACGTCGGCGCCGACCTCGAAATGCGCGGGTCCGATCGCGGGCCCGAACCACGCGACGAGATCGCCCCGGCGTGCGCCCAGGCCCTCCATCGCCGCGACCGTCGCTTCGAGCACGCCTGCAGCGAGGCCGCGCCAGCCGGCATGCGCGACGCCCACCACCGCCCCTCGCCCGTCGGCCAGCACGACGGGCAGGCAGTCGGCGGTGCGCACCGCGCAGACGAGGCCGCGCTCCCGGGTCACCACCGCATCGGCGACCGGCGGCGCTTCCCGCGCGGTCGCGAGCGTGCTCCGCTCGAGCACCGTGACGACGCGGCCGTGGACCTGCCGCAGCCGCACCGGCGGCGACGGCAGCAGCGACAGCAGCAGCGGATCGGTCAACGGGTCGGCGCCGATGGCCGGCGACGCCGCGTCGCGGGGTGCCGCGGCAGCGGTGCCGCCGGCGCTCCTGGCCCGCGTCATTGACAGCGCGAGGACGCCGGGCGGCGCCGGCCATGCCGGCAGGATCCAGTCGAGCCCGGCCGCGGCGAGCGCCGGCGCGAGGCCGTGCCGGGGCTTCCCCGCGGCGCCGTCGGTGCGATCGCCGGCCGGTGTCGTCGCGCCGCCGGCGCTCATCGCGCGGCGCCGTCGGCGCCGACGGCGCGCAGGCGGGCAAGCAGGGCGGCGAAGTCGGCGGGCAGCGGCGATTCCCAGCCGCGCTCCTCGCCCGTCGCCGGATGGACGAGCCCCAGCCGGAATGCGTGCAGCGCCTGCCGGCCGAATGCGATGCCGCCCTTGCGCCCGTAGGCCGGGTCGCCGACCAGCGGGTGCCCGAGCGAGGCGAGATGCACGCGGATCTGGTGCGTGCGCCCGGTCTCCAGGCGGCAGGAGAGCCGCGTCGCGCCGGCGAAGCGCTCGACCACGTCGTAGTGCGTGCGCGCCGGCCGGCCGGTCGCCACGATCGCCATCGTCGTCCGGTGCGCCGGGTGCCGGCCGATCGGCGCATCGACAGTGCCGCCGCGGGCGACGGTGCCGGCAGCAAGCGCCATGTATTCGCGCCGCACCGTGCGCGCCTGCAGTTGGCGCACCAGGTCGGTCTGCGCCTGCAGCGTTTTCGCGACGACGAGGAGCCCGCTGGTGTCCTTGTCCAGCCGGTGCACGATGCCGGCGCGGGGCACGGCGGCGAGCGGCGGGCAGTGGTGCAGCAGCGCGTTCAGCAGCGTTCCCTCCCAGTTGCCGCTGCCCGGATGCATCACCAGCCCCGCCGGCTTGTCGATGACGATGATCGCGTCGTCCTCGTGCACGATGGCGAGCGCGATCGGTTGCGCGAGATAGGGAGTGGTGGCGGGGTCGGCGAGCGGCAGGACGACGACGTCCTCGCCGCCGTGGACCTTGCGCGTCGGCTCCGCCGGGCGGCCGTCGACGACCACCCGCCCGGCGTCGATCCACTGCTTCAGCCGGCTGCGCGAATACTCGGGCAGCGCCTGCGCCAGTGCCTGGTCGAAGCGCATCCCCGAGGCGCCTGCCGGGAGGCGCAGTCGATGGGAGGCGGTCGCGGCGAGGGCGTCCGGTTCCGTCGGCGGGGATGCCGGTCGGCTATAATCCGGGGAGTTCACGGAACGCATCGCATGTCGGGTCGGGCTCCGGACCGCATCTTGGACCGCATTTGGGATAACAGGCGCATGTCCTTCGCATTGCAGAACACCCCATCGGGAAACGGGCAGGGCACCGCGGCGCGGCGCTGGCTGTGGCCGTTCCTGCTTGCCCTGGCATTCGCGCTGGGCGGCTGCGGATTGTTCCCGGAGGTGCAGGACGAAACGGCAAGCTGGTCGGCCGAGCGCCTGTACCGCACGGCGCACGACGCGATGGTCGAGGGAAATTATACGCGGGCCGTCAAGCTGTTCGACACGCTCGAGTCGCGCTTCCCCTACGGCCGCTACGCGCAGCAGGCGATCCTCGAGTCGGCCTACTCGAGCTATCGCGCCGGCGAGACCGCGGCGGCGGTGGCGGCGGCCGACCGCTTCATCCGCACGTATCCGAACCACCCGAACGTCGACTACGCGTACTACCTGAAGGGGCTCGTGTACTTCCGCGAGGACCAGGGCGTGCTGGGCTACGTCTACGAGCTCGACCTCTCCGAGCGCGAGCCCAAGGCGATGCGCGAGTCGTTCGCCGCGTTCAAGGAAATGGTTGCGAAGTTCCCCGAGAGCCGCTACGCGCAGGACGCGACGGACCGGATGAAGTACCTCACCAACTCGCTCGCGCTCTACGAGGTGAAGGTCGCGCGCTACTACTTCAACCGCGGCGCCTACGTGGCCGCCGTCAACCGCGCGCAGCTCGCGATCACCAACTACCCGCGCACGCCGGCCAACGAGGACGCCCTCGGCATCATCGTGCTCAGCTACCAGAAGCTGTCGATGCCGCAGCTGGCCGACGATGCCAACCGGATCCTGAACCAGACCTTCCCGAAGAACAGCGAGCTCGCCGACCTTCAGGCGAAGCCCTGGTGGAAGTTCTGGTAGCCCGGTAGTTTCTGCCAGGCAGGCCGCGACGCGTCAGTCGCCCTGCGGCGCGAAGAACGCCTCGACCGCCGCGAGGTCGCGTGTGCGCAGCATCGGCGGCAGGCTGCGCCAGATCCGCTTCCCGTAGGGCTTGTCGACGAGGCGCGGGTCGCAGATCATCAGCACCCCCCGGTCGGTTTCCGCGCGGATCAGCCGCCCCGCACCCTGCTTCAGGCTGATCACCGCCTGCGGCAGCTGGTAGTCCATGAACGGGTTGCCGCCGTCTGCCTTGAGGCGTTCGAGGCGCGCGGCCATCAGCGGATCGTCCGGTGGCGCGAACGGCAGCTTGTCGATGATCACCACCGACAGCGCGTCGCCCGCCACGTCCACGCCTTCCCAGAAGCTCTGGCTGCCGAGCAGCACTGCGTTGCCGAGCTCGCGGAAGCGCGACAGCAGCTCGCTGCGCGAGCCCTCGCCCTGCACCAGCAGCGGCCAGGCGAGACCTTCGCGCGCGAACGCGTCGGCGAGGAGTTCGCGCGCCGCGTGCAGCGCGCGCAGTGTCGTGAAGAGCAGGAAGGCGCGGCCGCCGCTGGCCTTAAGCACCGGCAGCGCGGCGGCGACGACCGCCTCGGTGTGCTCCCGCGAATTCGGGGCCGGCAGCCCCGACGGCAGGTACAGGAGCGCCTGGTTTGCGTAGTCGAACGGGCTTTCCCAGTAGCCGGTGGCGGCGTCGGCCAGCCCCAGCTCCCGCTGGTACAGCGAGAAGTCGCCGCCGACGGCCAGCGTGGCCGACGTGAAGATCCACGCCCGGCCCGAGGCCTCGACCTGGCGCCGGAACAGGCCGGCGATGGACAGCGGCGATGCGTGCAGTTGCCAGCCCGAGGGCGTGACGTCGACCCAGCGGATCCACGCGTCGTCGCCCGCGCCGTGTCCGGCGGGCGGCGCGTCGGCCAGGCCCCGCCAGCGGGCGAGCAGCGCCGCCGCGTCGGCGGCGCGCTGCGCGCAGAGCCCGAGTTCCTCGCTGCGCTCGCCGAAGAGCCCGAGCTCGGTGGCGAGCCGGTCGAGCGCCGCGGCAAGCCCGTCCAGCGCGTCGGCGAACCCGGGCCGGCCGGCGGCGATCGCCTGCGCGATCTTGCCGGGATCCTCGCCCAATGCGAGCCGCAGCTTGCGGATCGCGGGTCCCAGGCCCGCGGCGGCATCGGGCAGCGCCTCGACTTCGCGCGCCGTCGTCCGCGCCGCGACCTCCGAGTCGCGCGCCAGGTCGGCGAGCTGCCCCGCCGTCAGTTGCTCGCCGAAGAAGAGCGTCGCCGTGTCCGGCAGCTGGTGCGCCTCGTCGAGGATGATCGTGTTGCACGCGGGCAGGAGCTCGGCCAGCCCCTCGTCGCGCAGCATGATGTCGGCGAAGAAAAGGTGGTGGTTGACGACGACGACGTCGGCGTCGAGCGCGTCCTTGCGCGCCTTCAGGACGAAGCAGTCCTTGTGGTGCGCGCAGTTGCTGCCGAGGCAGTTGTCGCGGGTGGAGGTGACGAGCGGCCAGATCGACGCGTTCTCGGGGACGTCGGGCACGAGGCTCTTGTCGCCGGTGTCGGAGGCGCGCGCGAAGGCGATGATCTTCGGCAGGTAACGGACGTCGTCGCGCGAGGGCAGCCGCCCTTCGGCGCCGGCACGCTCGAGGTGATGGTGGCAGACGTAGTTCGCGCGGCCCTTGAGGAGCGCCAGCGTCGCCGGCACGCCGAGGGCGTCGCGCACCTGCGGCAGGTCGCGCTGGAACAGCTGGTCCTGCAGCGTCTTGGTGCCGGTGGAGACGATCACCTTGCCGCCGTAGAGCAGCGCGGGGACCAGGTAGGCGAACGTCTTGCCGGTTCCGGTGCCGGCTTCCGCGATCAGCGGGGCGCGGGCGGCGATGGCCGCGGCGACGGCGTCGGCCATCGCGAGCTGCTGTGGACGGAAGCGGTAGCCCGGGTGCGCGCGGGCCAGCAGTCCGTCGGCGCCGAAGACCGCCGCAAGCGCGGCGTCGGCGGCCGGCGTCTCGGGCGTCCCGTCCTGCTCCCGGTCGCCGGGGCGGCCAGGCGCGATCAGTTGGCGCTCTTGGCCGCGGCCGGTGCCGCGGCGGCGCTTGTCTTGCTGGCGG
Source organism: Bordetella parapertussis (assembly GCA_943331295.2). Lineage (GTDB taxonomy): Bacteria > Pseudomonadota > Gammaproteobacteria > Burkholderiales > Casimicrobiaceae > CAIWHR01. Next base: position 121,702 of record CALQLA020000007.1, read on the forward strand.
CGGTGGCGGTTCCCTTCGCCGGGGCGGGCTTGGCGGCCACCTTGGTCTTGCTCGTGCTTTCGTCCAGCGCCACCTGGACGAGCGTGGCCTGTTCGCGGAATGTGTCGTAGGGCTTGGTGATCCGCGCCTTGTACGCCTCGTCGGATTCGCCGGCCTTCCACTTGAGGCCCAGCAGCGAATTGAGCCACGAGTCGTACAGCGCGCGCAGTCCGTCGACCGCGCCGCGGCTGCCGGTGGCTTCCTTCAGCGCGCTCTGGTAGGGCCGCGTCATCGAGACCTTGTGCTTGTCGACGCAGTATTCGCTCTTGGCCGAGTTGGTGCCCTCGTCGGACTTCTCGTAGCCGAACTCGATGATTTCGATGCTCTTCACCTGCCGGCACATGGTGTACAGGTGCTCGACCGCGTTCAGGAAGCAGTCGACGGCGTGGGTGCCGCCGGCGTTGGGGCAGAGGTAGGTGTCGGGCTTCGGCGCGGCGGAATCCTTCTGCGCGGAAGCGGCCGGCGACGCGGCGAACGCGACGGCGGCCAGGAGGGCGGTGGCGAGCGGGGCGAGCGGCAGGCGTGGCATGGCGGAACCGGGAATCGGGCAAAGGCGGATGCTAACCCGCGCCGCGTCCCGACTCAAGCCGGCCGGACGGATGACCCCCCGCGCGAGGACGGCCGTCGTCCGGCGCGGACAGGCGCGTCGGTCAGATCGTGACGCCGCCGGAGACTTCGATGACCGCGCCGTTGATGTAGCTCGCCTCGTCGGAGGCCAGCCACGCGTACGTGTTGGCGATCTCTTCCGGGCGGCCCAGGCGGCCCATCGGCACCCTGTCTTCCATCATCTCGATGACCTTGTGGGGCATCGTCTTCAGGATCGGCGTCTCGATGAACCCGGGGCAGACGGCATTGGAACGGATGCCCTTGCGGCCCAGCTCGCGCGCCCAGGTCTTCATCATCCCGATGACGGCGAACTTGCTCGCAGCGTAGTTCGTCTGGCCGAAATTGCCGTGGATGCCGACGATCGACGACGCGTTGAGGATGCAGCCGGAGTGCTGCTGCAGCATGATGTCGACGACGGCGCGGGTGCAGTTGTAGACGCCCTTCAGGTTCACGTCGATGACGGAGTCGAACTGCTCCTCGGTCATCTTCTTCAGCTGCGCGTCCTGGACGATGCCCGCGTTGTTGACGAGGGTATCGATCCGGCCCCAGCGGGCCATCACGCCCTCGACCATCGCCGCGATGCTCGCCTTGTCGGTGACGTCGACGTGGAAGTGGATCGCCTCGCCGCCGTCGTCGTTGATTTCCTTCGCCACCTTTTGGGCCGCGGCTTCGTTGATGTCGCAGACCGCGACACGCGCGCCCTCGCGCGCAAACTTGGCGGCGGTCGCGTGGCCGATTCCTGAACCGGCGCCGGTGATGATGGAAACCTTGTCGACGAGGCGCATGCGCATTCCTTTCTCTGAGTGTGCGGTGTTGCGTGAGGCCCTAAACCCGTCGGACCCAAACCTCTGCATTATAGTCGTTATGCTGCATCGCACAACACAATTGTTGCATGGAAATCGAGTCGCGATCGGCGTTGCCGCCGCCTGTAAATTGTTTTAGATCAAATACTTGTGAAATTGAGGCGAGCAGCCCCTGGCGGCGCTGCCGGTCCCGGTACGACTGCGGGGCTGATTTGCTGCAAGCGCGCCATTGCGGTGCCGCGCGACAGGCCAAAACCTGCGCCGTGCCCGGCGGCGGCCGCGGCGGCACTATTCCGGCTGCCAGTGCAGGATCGCCAGCTGCAGCGTCGCGCTGCCGTTCCATTCGTTGATCTCGGGCCGGTACGCGGCGCGAACCCGCGCGGGCAGCGCGTCGACGGAATTCCACAGGATCGCCGCATACCGCATTCCGTCGCGCGACAGCACGAGCCGCAGGTGCTTCCCGCCGACGATCCGCTGGTCGTCCACGGCGAACGCGTCGTCGAACACCGGCGCCGGGAAGCCCTGGCCCCAAACCTCGGCCTGCAGTGCTGCCGCGAGGTCGAAATCGAGCTCGGTCGCGGCGAGCGCGCCGTCGCTGTCCTGCGCGCGCTGCAGGTCCGACGGCGACAGCTGTTCTCGCGCCACCGCCTCGAACGCCGCGGCGAAGCGGGGCAGGTCGGCCTCGGCCAGCGTCAGCCCGGCGGCGAACGCGTGGCCGCCGAACTTCGCCAGCGTCCCGGGCAGGCGCTTGGCGACGACGTCGAGCGCGTCGCGCAGGTGGAAGCCGGCGATCGAGCGGCCGGAGCCCTTCAGTTCACCGGCCCCCCCCTGCGCGAAGACGATTGCCGGCCGGTGGAACCGGTCCTTGAGGCGCGACGCGACGATGCCGACGACGCCCTGGTGCCACTCGGGCCGGTAGAGGCATACGGTGTACGCGCCGTCGCCGGCGGTTGCGGCCGGCATCGATTCGAGCGCGGCCAGCGCTTCCTCCTGCATCGTCGCCTCGACCTCGCGCCGCGCGCGGTTGAGGCGGTCGAGCTCGTTGGCGAGCGGCAGCGCGGCCGCGAGCGTGTCGGCCAGCAGGCAGCGGATGCCGATCGTCATGTCGGCGAGTCGGCCGGCAGCGTTGAGCCGCGGCCCGGCGACGAAGCCCAGGTCGAAGGCGGTGGCGCGCCGTGCGTCGCGCCCGGCGGCGGTGAACAGCGCCGCCACGCCCGGGTGCGCGCGCCCGGCGCGGATCCGCGCGAGTCCCTGCGCCACCAGCGTCCGGTTGACGCGGTCGAGGCGGACGACGTCGGCCACGGTGCCGAGCGCGACCAGGTCGAGCAGCGTGCCGAGCTTGGGTTCCGGTCGCCCGCGCCAGGCGCCGCGCTCGCGCAGCGCCGCCCGCGTCGCGAGCAGCACGTAGAACATCACGCCGACCCCCGCCAGGTTCCGGCTCGGGAACGCGCACCCCGGCTGGTTCGGGTTGACGATCAGCGCCGGCGCCGGCAGCGTGGCCGCCGGCAGGTGGTGATCGGTGATCAGCACGTCGATGCCGAATCCCGCGGCGGCGGTCACGCCGTCGTGGCTCGCGATGCCGTTGTCGACCGTCACGATCAGGCGGGGCGCGCGCGTCGCGGCCATCGCCACGATTTCCGGCGTGAGCCCGTAGCCGTACTCGAAGCGGTTCGGGACCAGGAAGTCGACGTCGGCGCCCAGTGCCGCGAGGCCGCGCATGCCGACCGCACAGGCAGTCGCACCGTCGGCATCGTAGTCGGCGACGATCAGCACCCGCTCGCGGTCGCGGATCGCATCGGCGAGCCGGCCGGCCGCGGCGGCGATGCCCTTCATCGACGCAAACGGGGGCAGGTGCGCGAGGCCCGTGTCGAGTTCGTCGTTGCTCTCGATGCCGCGCGCCGCGTAGACGCGCGCCAGCACCGGATGCACGCCCGCCGCAGCGAGCACGCCCGCGGCGGCAGGAACGGGCCGGCGGACGATGTCCATCAGCGCTCGTCCGCCACGTTCCGCGCGGCGGCGAGGAGCGGCGCCAGCGCGGGCGCGGCAAGGCGCGCGGCGAGGCGTGCCCACGCGCCCGGCCGGCGGGCCGTGGCGACGATCGCGGCGCCACCGCCGTCGGCGATCAGCGTCACGGCGCCGAGCGCCCCCGAGGCAAGCGCCGACCACGCGGGCGCGGTCCAGTCGCGCTCGAGGTCGGCAAGTGCAAGGGGTGGCGGGAGCGCGACGACGATGCCGTCGGTGTCGTCGCCGGCGCAGTCCGCGAGCACGCTGTCCAGCGCCGCCGGCGGCGGGCGCGCGGGCCTGCCCGCATGACGGGCAAGCGCCGATGTCATGCCGCCGTCGGCGTAGCTGCGGATGCGCGTCGCGTCCGGCGCCGGGGCAACCGCGCTGCCGCCGCCCCAGAACCAGAGGCTGTTGGCGACCGGCCGCCCCGTCGCCTCGCGCACCGCGTTGACCGGATGGTCGTGCAGGAGCATCTGGATCTCGTTCTGCCAGCGCCGCCACTTGCCGGCGTCGGCGCCGGCGGGCAACGACGTTCGCAGCGTTGCGCCCAGCACCGTGGCAAGCGGCCGGGTGGCGATCGCCGGCGCGCCTTCCACCCGCGCGAACCACGCGTCGGCGGCGGGCGCGACGAACGCGAGGCCGTCGGCGGCGAAATGGGCGTTGAGCGTGGCGAGGAGCGCCGCGACGTCGGCGGGTTCGAGATCGGCGACGCGGCCCACGAGTTGGACGTCGTCGCGGCCGGCGACGAGCGTCACCGGGTCGGCGCAGAGCCAGTAGCCGGGGCCCGGGTCGAGCCCGTGACTCGCCGCGCCGATCGCGGCGAGCGGCCAGTCCTGCTGGCGCGCGATGCCGTAGACGGCGGCCAGCGCGGCGTCGCTGCCGTCGTCCTCCCGCGCCGGGCGGCCCGCGGCCGCGAGCAGCCGGGCGAGCCCCGGCGCGGCATTTCGGCCCGGGCCGGGCGCGGCGGCGGCACGGCCCCGGGCACGCGACGGCGCGTCGTCCGCGGCGGGCAGGCGCAGCAACTGGGGCAGGCTGATGACGAGACGGGGGGGAGCCATGAGCATCTCCCGGCATGCGGGACAGTGCGGGGACAGTGCGGGGACAGTGCGGCGGTCCTGCGCTCCCGCCCCCGTCGCGTCCGGGACCGGGATTGCCGGGGGGTGTGCCAAGGGCCGAGGCGGCGGAGTCTAGCATGCGATAATGCGCGTCCGCTGCACGTGGACGATGCGGTTTCGCGGCGCGACGCCTGCCGACTCCGCACCCGTCGCGGTCCGGCGCGTGGCGGCACGGCGACAAGGAGCCCGTCGCGCGGCGCCACGCGCAGCGCATCCGCGCTGCGTCCCCTTCAACCCGACCCGTCCCGGACGCCACTTGCTGCCGTACGAAATCCTGGTAGGCCTGCGCTACACGCGCGCGCGGCGCGGCTCGGGCCGCAACTCGTTCATCTCGTTCATCGCGCTGACGTCGATGGCCGGGATCGCGCTCGGGGTGGCGGCGCTGATCGTGGTGCTGTCGGTGATGAACGGGTTCCAGGACGAGCTGCGGACGCGGATCCTGTCGGTCGCGTCGCACATCGAGATCCGCGGGATGCCCACGCTGGCTGACGACGCCGCCGTCGCGCAGGCAGCGATGAAGAACCCCCACGTCAAGGGGGCGGCGCCGTACGTGCTGGGGCAGGCGATGCTGTCGTCGGGGGAAGTGAACCGCGGCGTGCTGGTGCGCGGCATCGATCCGGCGCGCGAGGACACGGTGGCCGACATCGGGCGGTCGATGCGTTCGGGCGCGCTCGCGAACCTCGTGCCCGGCAGCTTCGGGATCGTGCTGGGCGGCGACCTCGCGCGGGGGCTCGGCGCGCGGATGGGCGACACCGTGGTCGTGATCACGCCGCAGGGCAACGTGACGGCCGCGGGGACGCTGCCGCGCCTCAAGAGCTTCAAGGTCGTCGGCGTGTTCGAGGTCGGGATGTACGAGTTCGACAGCGGGCTCGCCCTCGTCAACATCGACGACGCGCGCAAGCTCTACCGGCTCCCCGGCGTGTCCGGCGTGCGTCTCAAGGTCGACGACCTCTACGCTGCGCCGGCGATCGCGCGCGAGCTCCTCGACTCGCTGAAGATCGACGCCGAGGTCCGCGACTGGACGAGGAGCCACGCGAACTTCTTCCGCGCGGTGCAGATCGAGAAGCGCGTGATGTTCATCATCCTGACGCTGATCATCGCCGTGGCCGCGTTCAACATCGTCTCGGCGCAGGTGATGACGGTGACCGACAAGCAGGCCGACATCGCGATCCTGCGCACGCTCGGCGCGTCGCCGTCGTCGATCATGGCGATCTTCATGCTGCAGGGGGCGCTGATCGGCATCATCGGCACGCTGATAGGGGTCGCCCTCGGCGTGCTGCTGGCGCTCAACGTCGGCACCGTGCTGCCGGCCATCGAGCGACTCTTCAACGTCCAGTTCCTCGACAAGACCGTCTACTACATCAGCGAGCTGCCGTCGGACCTGCAGCGGGCCGACGTGGTGACGATCGCGATCATCGCGCTGGTGCTGGCGCTCGTCGCCACCGTCTACCCGGCGTGGTCGGCGGCGAAGGTCAATCCGGCCGACGCGTTGCGCTATGAGTGAGCCTTCCGCCGTCGCGACCGCCGCGGTCCCGGTGCTGGCCTGCCGCGGCCTCGCCAAGACCTACCGGAGCGGCCCGCTCGAAGTGCCGGTGCTGCTCGGCATCGACTTCGCCGTCGCGCAGGGCGAGCGGGTCGCGATCGTCGGCACGTCGGGCTCGGGCAAGAGCACGCTGTTGCACCTCCTCGGCGGCCTCGACTCGCCGACCGCGGGCGACATCAGCGTCGACGGCGTGGCGTTCGCGACGCTGACCGAGGCGGCACGCGGGCAGGTGCGCAACCGCGCGCTCGGGTTCATCTACCAGTTCCACCACCTGCTGCCGGAGTTCACGGCGCTGGAGAACGTCGCGATGCCGCTCGCGATCCGCCGGATGGAGCGCGGCGCGGCGCGCGC
>CALQLA020000008.1 GCA_943331295.2 Bordetella parapertussis
GACCGGTTCGCGGGGCGGCAGCGGCACCGTGCCCTCCCGCGTTCCCACCACAATCACCGACGATGGAGAAGCACGCATGACCACGACCGAAGTTGCCGACTTCACGGCGTCCGCCACCGGCGGCGCGGATTTCACGCTGTCCGCGCACAAGGGCCATCCGGTGGTGCTCTACTTCTACCCGAAGGACAACACGCCCGGCTGCACCACCGAGGGCGAGCAGTTCCGCGACCTCCACGCCGCGTTCCGCAAGCTGGGAGCCGTGGTGGCGGGAATCTCGCGCGACAGCATCAAGTCGCACGAAGGCTTCAAGGCGAAGATGGCATTCCCGTTCGAGCTCATCTCGGATGCCGACGAGAAGCTGTGCGCGCAGTTCGACGTGATCCGGATGAAGAACATGTACGGCAAGCAGGTGCGCGGCATCGAGCGCTCGACGTTCCTGATCGGGCCGGACGGCAAGCTCGCGCGCGAATGGCGCAAGGTCAAGGTCGATGGCCATGCGCAGGAAGTGCTCGACGCCGTGAAGGCCCTCTGACGGCGGTCGCCGCCAGCCCCGCACCGGCCGACCGCGTGCCATTGCGCGCCACGGCGCCACCGCGCTCCCGCCCGCCGCCGGCCGCTCTCCGGCCCGGCGCGACGCCGCCCGCCTCGCGCCGCACGCCGCGGCCGTATGGCGCCTGTGCGCTGCTCGTCGCGCTGTTCGCCGCGGCCGCCGTCGCGGGCCCGGCGGAAGACGCCGCGCTCGCCAACCAGCGCGGCGACTACGCGACCGCGCTCTCGCTCTTCCGGACGGCTGCCGAGGCGGGCGACCCCGCGGCGCAGTTCGGCCTGGGCTCGATGCACGCCGCCGGACTGGGCGTCCCGCGCGACTACGCAGAAGCGGCGAAGTGGTACCGCCGCGCCGCGGCGCAGGGCAACGCGCTGGCGCAGAACAACCTCGGCGCCCTCTACGACCGCGGCCGCGGCGTGACGCAGGACCACGCGGAGGCCGCGAAGTGGTACCGCCTCGCGGCGGACCAGGGCGACGTCTACGCCCAGATCTCGCTCGGCACGATGTATTACGCCGGCCGCGGCATGCCGCACGACTACGCGATCGCGGCGACATGGTTCCGCAAGGCGGCGGACCAGGGCGACGCGAGCGCGCAGAACCAGCTCGGGATGATGTACGCGAAGGGCCAGGGCGTGCCCCGCGACTACGCGGCGGCGCTCGCGTGGTATCGCAAGTCGGCCGAACAGGGCAACCCGGCGGCGCGGCTCCACCTCGGCATCATGTACGCGACGGGCGAGGGCGTCCCGGCGGATTTCGCGGCGGCGCAGCGCACCCTGCTGCCGCTCGCTGAGATGGGCAACGCCGAGGCGCAGGTCACGATCGGCAACCTGTACGCCGCAGGGCAAGGCGTGAAGAAGAGCGACGCCGAGGCGCTGGCGTGGTTCCGGCGGGCCGCCGACCAGGGCAACGCGGTCGCGGAATTCAACGTCGGGCTCTTCCGCTACGGCGGCCGCGGCGGGAAGCAGGACTACGCGGAAGCGGCGAAGTGGTACCGGCGCGCGGCCGCGCGCGGCTACGCGGACGCGCAGTTCAACCTCGGCCTCATGTACGAGCGCGGCGTGGCCGTGCCGCAGGAGCCCGCGACCGCTTACCTCTGGCTCAACCTCGCGGCGGCGCGCTACACGAGCGCCGAGCCGAAGCTGCGCGCCAGCGCCGCCGCGGCGCGCGATCGCGTCGCGGCGCGCCTGTCGCCGGATGAGCTCGCTGCGGCGCAGAAGGCCTCCGCGGCCTGGAAACCGAAGTAGCGCCGCGATCCCCCCGCGGCCGGCGGCGGGCCGCATGACAATACGATGACGTCTGATCGGCACCACAACCGGTGCGGGTCCCGGCACCTGCGAAACACCACGCCTTGTGTTCGGGCAAGGCCGGGGCTAGCATGACGTCAGCGTATCGCACGTATCCCCACCGTTCTTTCCGCCCCGCCGAGGAGGCTCATGGTCGAACGCAAGGCCCGTCCCGCTCCGCTCGCCCTCGTCGCCCGCAAGTCCGCCAAGCCCGCACGGTCCGTTCCGGCAACGCGCCTCCCGACAGCCAGCAAGCTGTTCGTCCTCGACACCAACGTGCTGATGCACGACCCGACGAGCCTCTTCCGGTTCGAGGAGCACGACATCTACCTGCCGATCCTCACGCTCGAGGAACTCGACAACAACAAGAAGGGAGTCACCGAGGTCGCGCGCAACGCGCGGCAGGTCTCGCGCTTCCTCGACGAGCTCGTGACCCTGTCAACCGGCGGGATCGCCGACGGCATCTCGCTCGAGGCCAAGTCCGGCGGCGCCGCGACCGGCCGGCTCTACCTGCAGACGGAGACGATCACCACGGTGCTGCCGCCGTCGCTCGCCAACGGCAAGGCCGACAACCAGATCATCGCCGTCGTGATGCACCTCGCCCACCTGCACCCCAAGCGCAGCGTGATCCTGGTGAGCAAGGACATCAACATGCGGATCAAGGCGCGCGCGCTGGGGATCGCCGCCGAGGACTACACCAACGACAAGGTGCTCGAAGACACCGAGCTCCTGTACAGCGGGATGCGCGAGCTGCCGGCCGACTTCTGGGACCGCAACGGCAAGGGCATGGAGTCGTGGCAGCAGGGCGGGCACACGTACTACCGGATCACCGGCCCGCTGGTGCCTTCGCTGCTGACCAACGAATTCCTCTACCAGGAGGTTCCCGGCGAGGCGCCGTTGTTCGCGCTGGTGAAGGAGATCACCGGCAAGACCGCGGTGCTGTCCACGCTCAAGGACTACACGCACCAGAAGAGCAACGTGTGGGGAATCACGGCGCGGAACCGCGAGCAGAACTTCGCCCTCAACCTGCTGATGAACCCCGAGATCGACTTCGTCTCGCTGCTGGGGCAGGCCGGCACCGGCAAGACGCTGCTGACGCTGGCCGCCGGGCTGATGCTGACGCTGGAGTTCAAGGTCTACTCCGAGATCATCATGACGCGCGTCACCGTCCCGGTGGGCGAGGACATCGGCTTCCTGCCCGGCACCGAGGAGGAGAAGATGAACCCCTGGATGGGCGCGCTGGAGGACAACCTCGACGTGCTGAACAAGACCGACGACGAGGCCGGCGAATGGGGCCGCGCCGCGACGCGCGACCTCATCCGCTCGCGGATCAAGGTCAAGAGCCTCAACTTCATGCGCGGGCGCACGTTCATCAACAAGTTCCTCATCATCGACGAGGCGCAGAACCTCACGCCGAAGCAGATGAAGACGCTGATCACGCGCGCCGGGCCCGGCACCAAGGTCGTCTGCCTGGGCAACATCGCCCAGATCGACACGCCTTACCTGACCGAGGGCAGCTCCGGCATCGCGTACGTCGTCGACCGCTTCAAGGGCTGGCAGCATTCGGGCCACGTGACGCTGCAGCGCGGCGAGCGCTCGCGGCTCGCCGACCACGCGGCGGAGATCCTGTAGCGCGGCGACCGCCCGCATTCCGATGTCCACCCTGTTTCCGAAATTCATGCGGTTCGCCGCCGTCGGCGTGATCGCGACGCTCACCCACGTCGCCGTCTTCACGCTGGCGGTCGAGGTCGGCCGCATCGAGGCGGTCGCGGCGAACGCGCTCGCGTTCTCTGTCGCCGTCCTGGTCGGCTATGCGCTCAACCGCCGCTGGACGTTCGCCGCGAGCGGGGGGGTAGCGACCCAGTTGTCGCGCTACGTCGCCGCGTCGCTGTTCGGGCTCGCGGTCAACAGCGCGATCATGTTCGTGGTCGTGCACGGGCTGCAGTGGTCACCCTATGTCGGACTCGTCATCGGCCTGCTGCTGATGCCGCCGCTGACGTTCGCACTCAACCACCTCTGGGTCTTCCGGCCGCCGGCCTGACGGCAATGGCGACGCAGGTCCCCCTCGCCGAGCCTGCCGCCCGCGCCGTCGCGCGCCTGCCGGCCGGCCACCGCGCGCTCGTCGCGGCGTTCATGCTGGTCGGAATCGCGAGCGGCTGCGTCGGCGCCGCGGGCTTCGACACCGTCCGCGACGTCGCGCAGGCCTACGCGATCCGCCACTTCGCCGCCTTCCCGATGGCGGGCCCGCAGTTCGCGAACGCGCTGCACCTGGGGCCACTGTGGTTCTACGTGCTGGCGCTGCCGCTGTTCGTTCACGAATCGTGGCTGTCGATGGCGCTGTTCGTGCCCGCGCTCGCGTCGCTGCAGTTCCCGCTCGCCTACGCCGCCGGCCGCCGGCTCGGTGACGCGCGCCTCGGCCTCCTTTGGTGCGCGCTGCTGGCACTGCCGGGCTGGGGGAGCTTCCTGCTGGTCGGCTTCGCGCACACGAGCGTCGTGCCGGCCTGCGTGATGCTGGTGCTGTACGCACTGGTGCGGCTCGCGCAGGACCGGCATCCCGCGTGGATGGTGGCGGCCGCCGGGGCGCTGTCGCTGGCGATCAACGCCCACCCGCTGACGGCCGCCTTCGCGCCGTTGGTGCTTGCCGTGACGCTGTACGCGGTGCGCGACCCCGCCGTCCTCGTCCGCTGGGGCGCCGCAGCCATCCCGGTGGCGTGCCTGCCGTTTGCGCCGGTCGTCGTCGGACACCTGCGCGCGCCGGCCGCGCTGCTCGGCCAGTCGGGCGAGTACGTCGAGAGCATGGTGCACGCGGCGAACCTCGCCAACGTTCCCGCGCTGCTGCACGGCATCGCCGTGCGCGGCCCGCGGCTCGTGGCCGACGCCTTCGCCTCGGCGCTGCCGGGGGGCGCGGGCGCGGTGTTCGGGCTGACGCTGGCGATCGAGGCGATCGCGCTGGCCGGGCTCGCGTTCGCGTGGCGCGACCGGCGCACGCTCACGGCCATCGCGCTCGCGACCGTCGCGCTGGTGACGCTCGCGATTGCATGGGTGCGGCCGCAGACGCCGTTCTACCTCGTCTTCACGCTGCTGCCGCCGCTGGCCGGCCTCGCCGCGCTGGGCATTGCCGCGCTGTCGGCGCGCGTGCCCGCCGTCGCACCCGCCACCGTCGGGCTGCTCCTCGCGCTGCACGTCGCGATGGTGGCAGGCATCGGAATCACCATCGCCTCCGGCCACGTCGCGATTCCCGTCGCGTCGCGCTTCGACGTCAAGGCCGACGATCCGGCGCCGCCCGTCGGCGAGCCGTGGTTTCCCGCCTACGCCGTCGACGCGAGCGGGCGCCTGCAGTGCGCGGCAGAGCGGCCGGTGATCGTGCACGGCACCTACGCGTTCCTCGAGGACATGTACTCGGGCCTCGACCACCGGCTCGCGTGCGGCGGCCGCGGTGCCCGCCCGATCTTCGTCGGCCTGCTGGGCGCCACGCCGGCGGGCGCATTGCATCTGGTCGGCATGGCGAAGCCGCTGTGGGCCGCGCTGGGCTGGCAGCCTCGCACCGTGCTCGGTGGACTGGGCGTCGCGCCGGCGGCGCGCGTGCTGAGTCCGCTCGCGGGGTTTCCCGTCCCCGACGGCAGCGTCTATCCGCCGCACGCGATCGACCGGACCCGTTCACTCGCGCTGCACATCGACGCCGCGGTCCCCCGCGCCAACGCGCTGGTGGTCTCGCTTCCCTACGGGCTGTGGATGCCGCCGCCCGCGATCGCGATCACCGCCAACGGCGTGCCACAGGCGCCGCTGGCGCGCGACGCCGTGAGCGCCGTCTATGCGTGCCGCAGCTGCGCCGACGGCGACGTGAACTGGCGCATCGACATCGAGTCGGTCGCGCCCGACCGGGTGGACGTCGTCACGCTCGCGCCGCCCGGCTGATGCGGGAAAGCCCGGGCACTGCCGGCGGCTTCAGTACCCGCCGCCGGAGCCGGCGTAGTTCTCGAAGCGCGTGTACTCGCCGAGAAACGTGAGCCGCACGGTGCCGATCGGGCCGTTGCGCTGCTTGCCGATGATGATCTCGGCGGTGCCCTTGTCCTGCGTGTCGGGGTTGTAGACCTCGTCGCGATAGATGAACAGGATCACGTCGGCATCCTGCTCGATGGCGCCGGACTCGCGCAGGTCGGACATCACCGGGCGCTTGTTGGGACGCTGCTCCAGCGACCGGTTGAGCTGCGACAGCGCCATCACCGGCACCTTGAGTTCCTTCGCCAGCGCCTTCATCGAGCGCGAGATCTCGGAGATCTCGGTGGCCCGGTTTTCGCCGGTCGACGACGCCTGCATCAGCTGCAGGTAGTCGACGATCACGAGCCCCAGCTGCCCGTGCTGCTTCTGCAGCCGCCGCGCCCGCGACCGCACCTCGATCGAGGTCAGCGCGGCCGTCTCGTCGATCATGATCGGCGCCGTGGACAGCCGGCCCAGCGCGCCGGACAGCTTTTCCCAGTCGTCGGCGGTGAGGCGCCCGGTGCGCAGCATGTGCTGGTCGAGCCGTCCCACCGAGCCGATCATCCGCATCGCGAGCTGCGACGCGCCCATTTCCATCGAGAACACGGCGACGGGCTTGCCCGCCGCGAGCGCCACGTGTTCGCCGATGTTGAGCGCGAAGGCGGTCTTGCCCATCGACGGCCGGCCGGCGACGACGATGAGGTCGCCCGGCTGGAGGCCCGACGTCCTCTCGTCGAGGTCGGAAAAGCCGGTCGGCACGCCGGTCACCGCCGACGGGTCGTCGCGATTGAACAGCGTCTCGATGCGCTCGACGACCCCGGCGAGGAGGTCCCCGATCCCTTCGAAAAAGCGATTGCCGCGGGAGCCCTGCTCGGCGATGTGCAGCACCTTGGCCTCGGCCTGGTCCAGCACTTCCTTGGCGCTGCGCCCCAACGGGTTGTAGGCGAGATCGGCAATATCGCCGGCCGTCGCCGCCAACTGCCGCAGGATCGATCGCTCGCGGACGATGTGGGCATAATGCCGGATGTTGGCAGCAGTTGGGACGTTCTGGACCAACGCCCCAAGATAGGCCAGGCCCCCGACATAGTCGAGGCGCTGCGCCGACGCGAGTGCCTCGGCAACGGTCACCACGTCCGCGGGCCGGTTTTCGGCGATGAGGCCGAAGATATGGTGATAGATGAGTCGATGCGCCTCGCTGTAGAAGTCCGTTTCGGAGATCGCGTCGCCGACGGTGTCGGCGGCGTTGTTGTCGAGCAGCAGGCCGCCCAGCACGGACTGCTCGGCTTCGAGTGAATGCGGCGGCAGTTTCAGGGCTTCGAGCTGCGGATCGTCGGGCATGGCGGAACCAGAGGTAGGTCGTCGATTCTACCGCTGCCGCGCGTCGCGCATGCGACCTGTCGTTGCCGGATGCGCCCGGGCCCTCCGGATCGACCGCCGCGACGCCTCGACTCCCGCCGCCGGACCGGGACGAATTGCCGGCGTTGCCCCGAAGCGCCAACGTAGATATGATGATGTCATAATGGTCGGCGAGGCCCCGGTTCCGGCACCCTCTCCGGCCCGCCCGCCGGCTCCTTGCCGGGACTCGGCCACGAATGCGCCTCCCATGACGCAAGCACGCCTCCTGCGCTATCCGGTCACATTGATCGTCGCGCACGCGCTCGGAGTCGCGGCACTGGCGTCGCTGGCAGCGACGTCGGCCGGTACCGCGGCTGCGGCAACGGCGGCCCCGCCTGTCGCCACCGGCGCGCTCTATACCGGCCCCGACGCCAACGGCAAGCATGCCGAGCGCAACACCCTCGCCACCGTCTTTCCGGCGGGCAACCCGCTCGCGGCGCAGTTCCGCTCCGTCGCGATGATGATCGCCGCGCGCCAGGCGCTGGGCGTCGAGCGGCAGCTCTTCTTCGTGTCGGTGGGCGGCAGCTTCGACACCCACAGCGACCAGTTCGACGCCAGCGGCAGCGCGCTGCAGCCGGGCGCGGGCGACCCCGCGATCCTGTTCGGCAAGCACGCCGACCTGCTGGGCCAGGTCGACGCCGGGCTCAGGGCTTTCTACGACGCGACGGTGGAACTCGGCGTCCAGAACAGCGTGACGACGTTCACCGAATCCGACTTCGGCCGCACGCTGACGTCCAACGGCAAGGGCTCCGACCACGGCTGGGGATCGCACCACCTCGTGCTGGGCGGCGCGGTGGGCGGCGGCCGGATCTACGGCGGCATCCACAACATGCAGGTGAGCGCAGGCAATCCCGCCGACGCGGGACAGGGTCGCCTGATCCCCGGCTATTCGGTCGACCAGTACGGCGCGACGCTGGCGAAGTGGATGGGGGCGAACGCGGCCGACCTCAACACGGTGTTTCCCAACCTGCAGAATTTCGGCAGCGCGACCGACCTCGGTTTCCTGGCCTAGCAGGTCGGCCATGCGCATCTGCGCGGGCGGCGCTGCGGCCGATGCATCTGTTCATTCGGACGTGATGCCGGCCGCGCGCACGATGCGGGCGTACTTGCGCCGGTCGTCGCGCATTCGTTCCGCGAGCCGCGCCGGCGTGGTATCGGGCACCGGTTCCATGCCAGCCTTCGCGAAGCCTGCGGCGACCTCGGGCATCGCCACCATCCTGCCGAGCGCCTGCGACAGCCGGTTGATGATTGCGTGCGGCGTCCCGGCGCGCGCGATCAGTCCGGCCTCGGTGTTGTGATCGAAGCCCGCCACGCCGGCCTCGGCCATCGGCGGCACCGACGGCGCCATCGGCGACCTCGTCGCCGTGCTGACGCCGAGGACGCGGATGCGGCCATCCTTTGCGAACGAGGTCACGTTGGCGAGCGAGGCGATCGCGATTGGCACCTGGCCGCCGACGACGGCCGGCATCGCCTGGGAGGAACCCTTGTAAGGGATGTGCACGACGTCGAGGCCGAGACGCGCCTTGAAATCTTCCATGATCAGGTGGTGAATGCTGCCGATGCCGGCGGAGGCATAGCTCAGCGTGCCGGGGCCGGCCCGGGCCAGCGCGACCAGTTCCGTCAGCGTGCGCGCCGGCACGGCATCGTTGACGACGATGAACAGCCCGGCGCTCCGGCCAAACAGTCCGACCGCTGCGAAGTCCCGCTCCGGGTCGAAGGGCAGCGCGGGATTCACCGCGAAATTGATCGCCCAGTGTCCGGCATCGCCGTAGGAAAGCGTGTAGCCGTCCGCAGGTGCCCGCATCAACGCGTTGATCGCCGCAAGTCCGCTCGAGCCCGGAACGTTCTCGACCGTGAAGGGCTGCTGGAGCAGCACACTGAACTCGTGCGCGAGGATCCTCACGGCGGCATCCGCCTGGCCGCCAGGCGCATACGGCACGATGATCCGAACCGGCCGGACCGGATAGTCGTCGGCGTGAGCGAAAGCGCAGGCGCCCGCCAGAACCAGCGCGGCGGCCACGCACCTGCCGAGCGGCACCGCGGACTTGAGGTAGGATCGCAGCGGGACACCGTGCCGCCACCAGGGGCGGCACTGGCGGCGGGCACGCGCGGCCGCATCGGGTTGGGGATGGGACAGATGCATCGCAGGCAGACACTCCTCGACTGGGTGGCGCGGCACGCCGACGAACGCGGCACGGCACCTGCCATCCTCGCGCCCGGGCGCGCGCCGCTTTCCTATGCCGCACTCTACCAGCGCCTGCGCCGGGCCGGAACGACGCTCGCGGCGATGGGCGTGGGTCGCGGCAGTCGCGTTGCGCTGGCGCTTCCCGACGGCCCCGAGGCGGCCGTCGCGACCGTGGCGGCGATGAGCTTCGCTGCTTGCGCGCCGCTTCCGCCGGCGCTGGACGCGCGGGCCGGCGCGTCGCTGCTTGCGCAGTTGCGCATCGACGCGCTGATCGTCGCGGCGTCGCACGATCCACCGATCGCTGCCGCGGCCCGGACCCTCGGGCTGCGCGTCATCCGCCTCGTCGCCGACAGCGCCGCGCCGGCCGGCACCTTCACGCTGCGCGCGGAAGCCGCAGGCGCCCCGGTGCAGGCTCGCGCGGGAGATGGCACGGACGTGGCGCTGCTGCTGCAGACGTCGGGAACCACGGCGGCAGCGAAGGTCGTGCCCGTCGACCATGCGCAGGTCGTCTTCACCGCGGAACTGCTTCCGCTGCGGCCCGACGACCGCGCGCTCTGCGTATCACCGCTGTTCTGGTACGGCCCCCTTTCGATCAACGTCTTCTCGCCGCTCGTTGCCGGTGCGAGCGCCGTGTTCACCGGCGGCTTCGACGGACGGCTCTTCCGCGACTGGCTCGCGACCTTCCGGCCAACGTTCTACGGCGCCAGCCCGACGCTCCAGGCGGCGATCCTCGATGTCGCGGGCGAGCGCCGGCCGACGTCGCTGCGCTTCGTGCGCTCCAGCAGCCGGGCGCTCTCGCCGGCGATGCAGCAGCGGATCGAGGCGACGCTGGGCGTTCCCGTGCTGCAGGGCTACGGCATGACCGAATGCGGGCTGGTCGCGGCCAACCCGATGCTGCCCGGCACGCAGCGCGCGGGGTCGGTCGGCAGGGCCCAGGGCATCGAAATCGTGCTGCGCGACGATGCCGGGCGGCCGGTTGCGCCGGGCGCGACCGGCGAAGTGACGGTGCGCGGCCCGGGCGTGATGCGCGGCTACGAAGGCGATCCGCAGGCGAATCGCGAGGCGTTTGCCGACGGCTGGTTCCGGACCGGCGACCTCGGCCGCTTCGACGCCGACGGCTACCTGTACCTGACCGGCCGGATCAAGGAGATCGTCAATCGCGGCGGCCAGAAAATCTCGCCGCAGGAAGTGGACGCGGTCTTCCAGCGCCATCCGGCGGTGCGCGAGGCGGTCACGTTTCCGGTGCCGCATCCGTCGCTTGGCGAGGACCTCGCCACCGCAGTGATCCTGCACCGGCAGGACGGTGCCACGGCGACGGCGCTGCGCGACTTCGTCATGGCGCAGCTCGTGCCGTTCAAGGTGCCGAGCCGGGTGGTGATCGCCGACGGCCTGCCGCGGAATGCCGCGGGCAAGGTCAACCGCGCGGGGCTCGCGGCCGCGCTTGCCGACGCGCTGCGCACCGTGTTCGTGCCGCCGCGCAACGACGAGGAAGCACTTGTGGACGAGATCTTCGCCGAGGTGCTGGCGCTGGAGGAGGTCGGCGCGCACCACCATTTCTTCCAGGCCGGCGGCGATTCGTTGAGCGGCGCGCGGGTCATCGCGCGGCTGAAGGACCTTGCCGGCACCGACGTCCCGCTATCCGCGCTGTTCGAGGCGCCGACGGTGGCACAGCTCGCCGACCGCCTGCGCCACGCAGCGACGTCGTCACAGGCGTTGCCTCGCGACGACATCGCGCTGGCCCCGCGCGCCGGCGTGAGGGGAAGGCCAGCTTGAGGCCACAGCGCATGGCGCGTGCCCCGACTGCAAAGCGCGGTCGGCGCCGTCTGCGCGCCCGTCCCGCCGCGACGATTGGCTGCAATCCGCGAGTCGGCGATCCGATCGGGTTCGCCGCTCGTCTTCAGATCGAACCGCCCACCGGTATGGAACGAGGTATTTCACAATGGACCTGATGCTGCGCAACGCTGCAGTCGTGGTCACGGGCGGCAGCCGGGGCATCGGCCGCGCGATCGCGCTGGCCTTCGCCCGCGAAGGGGCGCGGGTGGCAATCTGCGGACGCGACACCGCAGCGCTCGCGGACGCGGCCGCAGCCATCGGCGCTCATGCCGCCGACTGCCTGCCGATCCGGGCCGACCTGTCCGATGCCGACGCCTGCCGGCGCGTGATCGACGACGCCGCCGCGCGGTTCGGCCGGCTGGACGTCCTGGTGAACAACGCGTCCTCCAACGTCGACGGGGCGCCGCGCTCCCTGGAGGAAGCCACCGACGCGCAGGTCATGGCACGGCTGGAGGGCAAGCTGCTCGGGGCGGTGCGCTGCGCGCGCGCGGCGCTGCCCCACATGCGGCGCGCGGGCGGCGGCCGCATCGTGCACATCGGTGGCAGCTCGGCGCGCGCCGTGTTCCGCGCCGGCGAGGTCCCCGGCAACGGCTCGGGGCTGCCGCAGGGTCTCGGCAATGCGGCGCTCGCGAACTTCTCCAAGCATCTCGCCGACGAGGTCGCCGGCGACCGGATTCTCGTCAACGTCGTGCACCCGCACGTGACGCGCACCGACCGGCACCCGGCACGCGTGGCCGCGCGGGCAGCGCAGCGCGGGATCACTGCGGAGGCGGCAGAGGCGGAGATCGACTGGCTGTTCCCGCTGGGGCGGATCGTCGAAGTCGACGACATCGCGCCGCTCGTCGTGTTCCTCGCATCAAAGCTGGCCGGCGCGATCACCGGGCAGGCCATCGCGGTCGACGCCGGCGCGGCGCGCACCATCGCCTACTGACGAGCCGGGCCGCGCCGCCGCGGGACGCGACCGTCAGGCCGTCGCGCAATTTCGGGCATACTTGCCGGCGGGATGCACGGTTCGACCAAGAAAACACTCCGGGCGCACGCAGCCACGGAACTCTGGAGGAAGCCATGGAGACACAGCGCACCGCGACCGCCGACGGGGCCGCGCGCGGCCTGACCTCGAAGCCACCCATAGCGGCACCGCTGTCGCCGATCCTGGGCGCCGAGATCCGCGATGTCGATCTCGCGGCGCCGCTGTCGGACGCCGCGTTCGCGCCGATCGCCCGCGCGTTCCTCGAGCACAAGCTGCTGGTATTTCCCGGGCAGGCGCTGTCCCCGGCGCAGATCGAGGCGTTCGCGCAGCGCTTCGGCCCGATCGAGGGCCACACGATCCGCAAGCCGGACGGCAACGTGCTGGAAGGCGTCCACGCGGTGACCAATCTCGACGCCGACGGCAAGCCGGCGAAGAAGCCGCACATCAACGCCAACTACTACTGGCACAGCGACAAGGCGCACTACCCGACGCCGTCGCTGCTGACGATGCTCTATGCGGTCGAGGTGCCGCCCAACGGCGGCGAGACCGAGTTCGCGAACACCGAGATGGCCTATGCCGAACTGCCGGCCGCGATGAAGGACCGCATCGCCGGGCTGCGCGTGGAAAATGACTTCACGTACGCGATGGTCAATGCCGGCAAGGTCCTCACCGAGGAAGAGCGGCTGGCCGTGCCGCCGGTCGTGCACCCGCTGGTGCGCACCCATCCGGAGACGGGACGCAAGACGCTGTTCATCGGCATGTACGCCAAGTCCATCGTCGGCATGCCCGACGCCGAAGGCAAGGCGCTGATCAAGGAGCTCATCGACTTCGCGACCGCGGAGCGGTTCGTCTTCCGCCACCGGTGGCATGTGGGCGACCTCGTGGCCTGGGACAACCGGTGCCTCGTCCACCGCGCGGTGATGAATTACGAGATGACCCAGTACCGCCGCGTGCTGCTGCGCTGCGTCGTCCGCGGCACCGTCCCCTCCTGAAGCCGGTCCCGGCGGCTTTGGGCGCCCGCTATTTCGCGAGCGCGCCGGCGGCGGCGCCGCGCACGCCGTCGATCCACGCCTTCGACTGGACGACCATCGCGCGGACGTCGGACGACAGCGTGATGAAGCGGAAGCCGCGCTCGATCAGCCGGGTCGCCGCATCGACGGTATTCGCGTTCATTCCGGCCACGAGCCCGCGCGCCGCGCAGCTCGCCGCCACCCGGGCAGTGGCAGCCTCGACCATGGCCTCGAGCTCGGGGTCTTTCCCGACGGCCGGAGGGAAGCGGCCCAGCACCGACATCGCGAGGTCGACCGATCCCACGTAGATACCGTCGATGCCCTCGACCGCCGTGATGGCGTCGAGGTTCTCCATGCCTTGCGCGGTCTCGATCATCGCGTAGACATTGACGAGTTCGTCGGCGCGACTGTTGTAGTCGGGGCCGTAGACGAGGGCGGCGCGCGACACGCGGCTCAGGCTGCGGCCGCCGCGCGGCGGGTACTTGCATGCGCGGACCAGGGCGCGCGCCTGTTCCGCGGTCTCGATCATCGCGCAGGTGATGCCGAGCGCGCCGGCGTCGAGCAGCATCCCGATCAGCGCGGGGTCCACGGCCGGGATCCGCGCCAGCGGCACGACGCCCGACGCCGTCATCGCCTGCAGCATCGCCACCGCGCAGTCGAAACCGATCGAGCCGTGCTCCATGTCGAGCGTCACCGCATCCCAGCCCTGCCGGGAGTAGATTTCCGCCGCGAACGGGCTGGGCATGCCGCAATAGCCGTTCAGCAGATAGCCCTTGTCGGCCATCCGTTCCTTCAGGGATTGACTGGGGCGCATGTGGTGCGGCTCCGGAGTGAACGGCGATGGCGGGATGCCGGCGCCTAGCCTACCCCAGTGGTCGCGGTTCGCGCAATTTCGTCGCCACGCCGGCCGGCGGAATGCTGACTCAGGGTTCATTGTCCTGTTACTATCCCCGACGCTGCAGCCGCCGGCGACGGTGGCCGACGCCGCGGCGAAGTCATGACGACGCAGTCCTGATTAGCGACGTATAAGCAGACGGGCTCGCCCATGCATGGCGAGCCGGGCCGTATGCCCGCCAGGAGGAGTGATGAAGACATTCGCACTGAGTGGCCGCCTCTGCGCGGCAGGGATCGCGCTGGGCGTGCTGGCGATGCCCCTGCCGGCCGCGGCGGAGTACCCGGACCGGCCCATCCAGATGGTGCTGCCGGTCGGCGTCGGTGGCGGCACCGACCTCCTGGCGCGGCAGCTCGCGAAGCAGCTGTCCGAGCTGTGGGGCCAGTCGGTGGTCGTCGACAACAAGTCGGGCGGCGGCGGCATCATCGCCGCCCAGCAGGTGATGCGCTCCTCGCCGGACGGCTACACGATCCTGATGAGCCACGACGGCGTGATCACCGCGACGCCCATCCTCTACAAGCGTCCGGACTACGACCCGATCAAGCAGTTGCAGCCGATCACGCAGCTCGCGACGATGTCGTACCTGATCGTCGTCAACCCCGCGGTGCCGGCCAAGAACATCCCGGAACTGATCGCGGTGATGAAGGACAAGGGCGCGAAGAAGGAGACGTTCAGCTTCGCCACGTCCGCGCTGGGCAGCGCCGATCACCTTTCCGGCGAGCAGTTCAGGGTCGCGGCCGGCGTCGACATGCTGGTGGTCCCCTACAAGAGCAGCCTGCCGGCGATGTCCGACGTGATCGCCGGGCACCTGCCGTTCGGCTTCTTCACGATTCCCGGCACCCAGCCCCACGTGAAGGCCGGCACGCTGCGGCTCGTCGGCATCACGTCGGCGAAGCGGTCGAAGCTGTTCCCCGACGTGCAGACGGTCGGCGAAACGATCCCCGGCTTCGTCACCGGCGCGTGGTACGGGCTGTGGGTCCCCGTGGGCACCCCCGCGGCGATCATCGACAAGATCGGGGCCGACACAAAGCGCGTCATCAACTCGCCGGAAATGGTCGCCTACATGCTCAACAACGGATTCGAGGCGGCCACCTCCTCCCCGGCGGAGTTCGCGGAATTCATCAAGAAGGACTCGTCGAAGACCGCGCAGGTGATCAAGAACGCGAACCTGAAGCTGGAGTGACATGTCGCGCACCGGACCGGTCGCGGAGCGCACGACGTTGAGCGGGACGCCGCTCCTGTTCACGCCGCTCGCGCTGCGCGATCGCGTCGCGCGCAACAGGGTCGTGATCTCGCCGATGTCGACGTCCTCGGCGGACGCCGCGGGGCTCGCCCAGTCCTGGCATTTCGCGCACCTCTCCAAGTTCGCCTTGGGCGGCGCCGGCATCGTGTTCGCCGAAGCGGCGGCGGTCGACCCGCGCGGGCGCGTCACGTACGGCGACCTCGGCCTCTGGTCGGACGCGCATGCCGACGCGCTGCGACCGATCGTCGAATTCCTGCAGGCGCACGGTGCGCTCGCCGGCATCCAGATCGCCCACGCCGGCCGGCGCGGCGCCGCGCAGCGGCCGTGGGGCGGCAAGGGCCCGCTGACCGACGCCGACGCCGCGCGCGGCGAACCGCCGTGGCCGCTCTGGGGTCCGAGTGCCGTTGCGGCGCGCGACGGCTGCCAGGTCCCGCAGCCCATGAGGACGGCGATGATCGACGAGGTGCAGGCTGCGTTCGCCCGTGCCGCGGCGCTCGCCGACCGCGCCGGGTTCGACGCGCTGGAGATTCACGGCGGGCACGGCTATCTCGTCCACGCATTCCTGTCCCCGATCGCGAACCGGCGCACCGATGGCTACGGCGGCAGCCGCGAGCGGCGGATGCGCTTCGCGCTGGAGACCGTCGAGCGCGTGCGCGCGTGCTGGCCGGCCGCGAAACCGCTGTTCTTCCGCGTCTCGGTCACCGACGGCGTCGACGGAGGGTGGGATCTCGAGGACACGCTCGCCCTTGCCGCGGCATTGAAGGCGCGCGGCGTCGACGTCATCGACACGTCGTCGGGCGGCATCGAGGGAACGTCGTCGAACACGGCGCGGATCGCGCGCACGCCCGGGTACCACGTGCCGTACGCCGCTGCGCTGCGGCGGGACAGCGGCCTGGTCACGCAGACGGTCGGCCTCATCCGCGATCCTCGGCATGCCGAGGAGATCCTGCAGGCCGGCGCCGCGGACCTGGTCGCCATCGGCCGCGAGGCGTTGTACGACCCGTTCTGGGCGGCGCATGCGTCGCAGGCGCTGGGGTGCGACCCCGGCTTCGCGACTTGGCCGCAGCAATACGGGTGGTGGCTCGATGCGCGGGCGCGCTTCCTCGGCGCGCCCGGTGCGTCGCCCTCCGCCACGCCCGCCGGCGACAACCATCGGCAAGCTACCGGGAGCCCGGCATGACGGCACGAGCAAGCGACGCAGCAGCGCCCCCCGACGACGCGATCCGCGTGTACTGGCAGACCGGATGCACCGCCTGCCTGCGCACCAAGGAGTTCCTGGCGCGGCATCGCGTCCCCTTCCTGTCGCGCGACGTGCTGGCCGACGACGGCGCGTTCGCCGAGCTCGCGCGCTTCGGCCTGCGGCAGGTGCCGATCGTCACGCGGGGCGACCGGTGGGCGAATGGGCAGGTGCTGGCCGACGTCGCCCGCGTCGCCGGCATCGAGTGGGGACCGCAGCCGATCTTCCCGGTCGCCGAGCTCCACCGCCGGCTGCAGTCGATCCTGTCCGGGGCCCGGCGGTTCGCCGCGCAGATTCCCGAGGCGCGCTTGGGCGAGCTGCTGCCCGACCGGCCGCGCAGCTACGCGACGCTCGCGTACCACATCTTCAACATCGCCGAGTGCTTCCTCGAGCATGGCGCGGGGATCGGGCTCACGTACGACGCCTACAACCGCACGGCGCCCGACCGCCTGCTCGCCACCGCCCCGCTGGTCGCGTACGGCGGCGATGTCGCGATGCGCGTCGCGCAGTGGATGGACGGACCGGGTCGCGACGCGGACTGGAACGCGCCGGCGAACGTGTACTACGGCGAGCAGACGCTGCACCAGTTCCTCGAGCGGACCACGTGGCATTCGGGCCAGCACACGCGCCAGCTCATGTGGCTGCTGCGGACGCAGTTCGGCGTCGAGCCCGACGACCCGGTGCCCGCGGCGATATTCGCCGGGCTGCCGATGCCCGAGGCGGTATGGGACGGCGTCGACGCAGCGGCGGCGAAATGACGGTCACCGACAGCGCGCAGGCGACCCCGGTGCGCGTGGCGCTCGTCACCGGCTGCGGCAGGTCGCTCGGGATCGGCAGCGCCTCGGCGCGCGCGCTGGCGCGGGCCGGCTGCACGGTGGTCGTCGCCGACGTGCAGCCGGCGGGGGTCGCCAACGACCTCGAAACCGACGCCGACCGGGCGAGCGCCTGGACGGGAATCGACAGCCTCGTGCAGGAACTGCGCGCGCAGGGCGGCGAGGCTTCGTCGGTCGTCGGCGACGTCAGCGTCGAGGCCGACGCGCAGCGGATGGTCGCCGAGGTGCTGGCGCGCCACGGCCGCCTCGACATCCTGGTCAACAACGCGGGCGCGCCGCACGGCGCGGATCGCGGCGACATCGAGTCCGTGCCGCTCGCGGCGTGGGACCGCGTGATGGCGGTCAACGTGCGCGGGGTGTTCCTGATGTCCCGTGCTGCCGTCGGGCCGATGCGCCGGCAGCAGTGGGGCCGGATCGTCAACATCTCGTCGTCGATCGTCAGGAACCCGATGCGGCAGCGAACGGCGTACATCACGTCCAAGGCGGCCGTGCTCGCGTTCAGCGAGGCGCTCGCGCTCGACGTCGCCGAATCGGGCATCACCGTCAACGCGGTCTGCCCGGGCTCGATCCGCACCGCGCGCGCGGTCAGCTCGACGCGCAAGGCCGGGTGGGACGACATCGAGGCCGGCCTCCGCGCGCGGGCGAAGGGCATCCCGCAGGGACGGCACGGCGAGGCGGACGAAGTCGCAGCGGCGGTGGCGTTCTTCGCAGCGGAGTCGAGCGCGTACGTGACCGGCACGAGCATCCACGTGGACGGCGGCGGACTGCCGCGATAAGGATCGAAGCCATGCATTTCCTCGTCGTCGCCACTGATGGCACCGATGCCGACGCGCCCGCGCGGCGGGCCCGTGCGCGGCCCGCGCACGTGGCGGTCATCGGGCAACTGAAGGACGCGGGCCACTTCACGCTCGGCGGCCACACGCTCGACGACGCGGAGCGGATCATCGGCTCGGCCGTGATTTTCGAATTTCCCTCGCGCGCGGAACTCGACGCGTACCTCGCGCGGGAGCCCTATGCGGTGCAGGGCGTCTGGCAGCACGTCACCGTCACCCGGATCAACCTCTGATCGTCCACCGTCGTCAACCCTTGGGAGTCCGTCATGTCCAGTCCCGGCATTGATCATTCCGTGCGAGCCTGCGCGATGGCGCTGATCGAAACCATCAACCGATACGATTCGGACCGCGACGCAGGCAAGCTGCGCGCCGGACTGCTGCGCGCGACGAAGCCCGTGCTCGACCGGCCCGACCTGCAGGCGCTGGGCGCCAAGCGCCAGGCGAACCACATCGACAACTCGCGGTGGCTGTACTACGACGGCCAGCTGTCGGTGACGCTCGACGAGTTCCCGATCGGCAAGTTCATTCCGCCGCACGACCACGGCGTCTGGGAGGCGCTGATCCTCGTCAGCGGCCGCCTGCGCCACACCGTGTACGACCGCGCCGACGACGGCAAGACCCCGGGTCACGCCGAGCTGCGCATCGTCGAGGACATCGAGATGGAACCCGGCGAGATCACGATGGTCGTGCCGCCCGGCGACATCCACAGCTTCAAGGCGCTGGCCGCGGGCACCTTCGTGATTACCATCGTCGGCGGCGAGTACAGCCCGACGCGCCACTACTACCGAACCGAGGACAACACGTACGCGGTGCGCACGCCGAAGGCGCTGCGCGAATCGGGCGTGCTCGCCTGAACCCGCAGCGGCCGCGCAGGATCACCGGGAATTCGGGCATGGACCTCGCAACGGACACCATCGGCTTCATCGGCCTGGGCGCCATCGGCCGGCCGATCGCCGCGCGGCTGGCCGGCGAGGGCCGCCGGCTGGCGGTGTTCGATGTCCGCCCGGATGCCGCCGACCCGTTTCGCGGCGACGCGCTGGTCGCGGCGTCGCCCCGGGCAGTCGGCGACGCCGCGGACGTCGTCTTCGGCTGCCTTGCCGCCGCCGACGCGCATCGCGCCGCCCTCCTCGGCCCGGACGGCCTGGTGCACGGATCGCGCGTGAAGGCGTACGTGCACCTCGGCACCGTCGGGCCCCGACTCGTCGGCGAACTCGCCGCCGCGCTGGCGCAGCGCGGCATCGCGACGATCGACGCGCCGGTCACCGGCGGTGTCGGCCGCGCCGCGAACGGCACACTGACGACCATCGTCGCGGGCCACCGTGGCCTGTTCGACGCGCTGGCGCCGCTGCTGCGGCGCTACGCCAGCAAGATCGTCTGGCTGGGACCGCGCCTGGGCGGCGCGCAGGTGATGAAGCTCGTCAACAATGCGGTTTCGTTCGCGAACCTGGCCGCCGCCTGCGAGGCGATGCTTGTCGGCGCCAAGGCCGGCCTCGACCCCGCGGCGATGCTCGACGTCCTCAACAGCGGCAGCGGGCAGAACAGCGCAACGCTGATGAAGATCCCGAGCGACGTGCTGACGGGAAAGTTCGACTTCGGCGGCGCACTCGGCATCGTGATGAAGGACTACACGGCGTTCCTCGAGGAGGCCGAGGCGCAGGGCGTCGAGCCGCGGATCGGCCGCGCGATCTTCGAGTCGTACGCGGCCGCGCAGGCGCTGGCGTCGGCATCGGGCGACGTGACCGAGGTGATCCGGCCGATGGAGATCGCGGCCGGGATCGAGCTGCGCACCGTCGCCGGCGGCACCGGCTGAATGATGCGACAGGACGGCGCGGCAGCACGTCGCGAACGCCCCCGAGATCGGCCGGCACGCGCCGCGCCGGTTCCGAACAATCCTTGGGCCGGCGCGAACGCGCCGCGCCGGCGACATCCAACCGGAGGAAAGTCATGATGGCCAGACCTGCAGGAAGACTCATCGCGCTGCTGCTCGGCTGCACAGCGCTCGCGTTCGGCACGCCGGCGGCGCAGGCGCAGCCCGCGCCGACCAAGGTGACGATGACGCTGGGCAGCGACGGCTACCACTACCTGCTGCACTACATCACCGAAGGCGCCGGCCTCTACAAGGCGGAGGGGCTGACCGTCGAGATCGTCCGCTTCACGTCTGGCGCCAAGATCATCGCCTCCGTGCTCGGCGGCAGCGCCGACGCGTCGATGGTCAATATCGGCAACTCGACGCTCGCGATCCAGAAGGGCGGCGACATCGCGACGATCGCGACGCTCTACACGATCATGCCGTTTGCGGTCGTGCTGTCGAACGACGCGCTGAAGAAAACCGGGATCAACCCGGCCATGCCGCTCGACGAGCGGATCAGGAAGCTCCAGGGCCTGAAGATCGCCACCACCGGGCCCGGCTCGGGGACCGACCAGTTCATCCGCACGCTGTTCGTCGCCCGCGGGATGAACCCGGACAAGGAAGTCACGCTGCAGACGCTGGGCGACGGCGGCACGATGCTCGCCGCGATGGAAGCGAAGGCGGTCGACGGCTTCGTGCTTGGGGCGCCGGTGACCAACCAGTCGGTGCAGAAGGGCCTCGGCAAGATCGCGATCAGCGGCATTGCCGGCGAAGTGCCCGAGTTCAACGGCCTCACGTATCTCGGGCTGATCGCCAGCCGCGAGGCCATCGAGAAGAAGCGCCCGGCCCTGCTCGCGATGGTGCGCGCGCTGACCCGCGGCATCAAGTTCGTCAAGGACAACCCGGCGGAAGCAAAGCGGCTGGCGCGCGGGCACTTCTCGGAACTCGACGACGCGACGTTCAACGAGTCCTATGCCGAGCACATCAAGGGCATTCCGGACACGCCGCTCCTCTCGCCGGAGCAGTACCAGCAGACAGTGAAGGCCTACCTGCTCGGGACCAAGACGCAACTGACGGTACCCTACGACAAGGCGTTCTACCCCGAATTCGCGCGGCAGGCGCAGAAGGAAATCCTTGGCCGCTAGGCCCGCCGCGGCGGCGGCTCGCATCGATTCGTGACGGCACGGCACGTGGAACGCAGCACCGTCCTCTGGCAGGTCGCGTTCGGCGCCGGGCTGCTGCTCGCGTGGCACGCCTGCGGCCTCGTCTTCGGCACCGCGTGGATCAGTTCGCCGGGGCTGGTGGGCAAGCGCCTGGGCGACTGGATGACGCACGACGCGATCTACCTGCACACGGCGACGACGGTTGCCGAGATGCTCGCCGGCCTCGCCGCCGGCGTCGTGCTCGGCGCCGTCTGCGGCATCCTGCTGGGGATGTCGCGGCTGGTGGCGAACGTGCTGCGCCCGCTCGTGTTCGCGGTCTACAGCATCCCCTTGGTCTCCCTCGCCCCGCTGCTGATCATGATCTTCGGGATCGACATGCTGCCCAAGATCGTGCTGGTGGCGACCGTCGTGTTCTTCCTCGTGCTCTTCAACACGATGAAAGGCGTCGACCTGGTCGACCCGGATACGATCGACGTCCTCCGGCTGATGGGCGGGACCTGGGACGAGTCGTTCCGGAAGGTGCTGCTGCCCGGCTGCATGGTCTGGATCCTCTCCGGCGTGAAGGTGGCGCTGCCCTACGCGCTGGTCGCCGCGACCGTCGGCGAGATGATGGCGTCGCGCCGCGGGCTGGGACTGCTGCTGAGCGAATCCGGGCAGAAGTTCGACGTCACGTCGATCTACGCGGTCCTCTTCATCCTGACGGTGCTGGGGCTCGTGATCGCCGAGACCGGCAACCGGCTCGAGGGAACGCTGCTCCGCTGGCGCCGGAAACATGACTGAGGGACCCGACGTGGAAACACAAGCCGCCGCCCCGAGGCAGGGCGCGCCTGTCGCCGGCGCCATGATCTCGCTGCAGGACGCGGGCAAGGCGTTCTCGGCCCGCGGCCGGACGCTGCGCGCGCTGGAGCCGCTGTCGCTCGACGTGCGGCCGCACGAGTTCGTGGCGCTGGTCGGTCCCAGCGGCTGCGGCAAGTCGACGATCCTCAACCTCGTCGCCGGCCTCCTCCGGCCGACCGAAGGGGCGGTCCGCTACCACGGCGCCGAGGTCGCGGGCCCCAACGTCCGCGTCGGGTACATGACGCAGAAGGACACGCTGCTGCCGTGGCGCAACGTCCACGACAACGTCGGCCTCGCGCTCGAGCTCCGGATCCGCCGGACGTCGCCGGCGGCGGCCGCCGAGCGGATCGCGGCGATGATCGACCTGGTCGGGCTGAACGGCTTCGAAAAGCACTACCCGGGCGAGCTGTCGGGCGGCATGAGGAAGCGCGCGGCGCTCGCGCGGACGCTGATCTACGAGCCGGAAACGCTGCTGATGGACGAGCCGTTCGGCGCGCTCGACGCCCAGCTGCGCCTCCTGATGATGGACCAGCTGCAGCGGCTGACGCAGGCGCGGCGGATCACCGTGATGTTCGTCACGCACGACCTGGGCGAGGCGATCGCGCTCGCCGACCGCGTCGTGATCATGAGCGCGCGGCCGGGACGCATCCGGCGGATCCGCGAGATCCCGCTGCCGCGTCCCCGGGACGTCTTCAGCATCCGCTTCACGCCGGAGTTCGCGCACCTGTACGAGGAGCTCTGGAACGAGCTGAAGGACGAAGTCGCGAAGGGCACCGACAATTGACGCCGCGCGGAATGGGACAAAGGCGGGGACCAGGGCGGCGACCATGGCGCTGACCGCAGGGGTGCCGCAGCCGCGCCGCGTTGCGCCGCCCGACGGCGGCCAGCCTCCGCTGGCGGTGCGCATCCTTGCCGACCCGAAGGGCATCGCCGTCGCACGGGTGCTGCTGGTCGCCGCCGTCCTTGGTGCGCTCGAGCTCTTTCCGTGGCCGGCATCCGCCAGGTTGTGGATGATCAAGCCGTCGGCGATCGGCGCGACGCTGTGGACGTGGCTCGTCGACGGGCTGATCTGGGAGCACCTGTCGGCGACGATGGTGACGATGTCGCTGGGCTACGCGATCGGCTGCGCGCTCGGTGTCGGCGGCGGCCT
This sequence comes from Bordetella parapertussis, assembly GCA_943331295.2. GTDB lineage: Bacteria > Pseudomonadota > Gammaproteobacteria > Burkholderiales > Casimicrobiaceae > CAIWHR01. Next base: position 23,239 of record CALQLA020000008.1, read on the forward strand.
GGCGCTGGGCCTGCTCCCGCGCGTGAACCGGGTCCTCGCGCCCTACCTCGCGGCAGCGAACGCGCTGCCGAAGATCGCCCTGGCGCCGCTGCTCATCATCCTGTTCGGACTGGGCTACGCGGCCAAGATTCCGCTGGTCGCGGCGACCGTCTTCTTCCTCGTCCTCAACTCGACGCTCGACGGGGTGAAGAGCGCCGACCCCGACACCGTCGACTGCATGAAGCTGATGGGCGCGACGCGCTACGAGACGATCCGCAAGCTGCTGCTGCCGAGCGCGCTGCCTTGGGTGTTCACCGGCATGCGCATCGCGGTGCGGTATGCGTTCACCAACACGATCCTCGCCGAGCTGATCGCCGCCAACAGCGGCCTGGGCTACCTGATCGAATCGAACGCCGCGCGCTTCGACGCCACCGGCACCTATGCCGCGGTGCTGGTGCTCGTCATCGTCAGCGTCTCCCTGACGGAGATCCTGGTGCGGGCGGAACGCCGGCTGGCCGCGCGGCGATAGGTCGCGCCCCGCCGCAACGGCTCACCTGCGGCGGCCGGCCATGACAGCCCGCCGCCGCCATCAATGAAGAAGGGGCCGCGAGCGGCCCCTTCTTCATGTGCGGCAGGGCGGCGGCTTACTGCCCGCTGTGATCCCCGAGCACGCTGACCGTGATGGTCGCCGACGCGTCGCTGTGCAGCGCGACGACGAGCGGGTAGTCGCCCACCTGCTTCAGCGGGCCCGCCGGCATGCGGATGTCGGACTTCTCGACCGCGAAGCCCTGGGCCTTCAGCGCCTCCATGATGTCGGCATTGGTGACGGAGCCGAACAGGCGGCCATCGACGCCCGACTTCTGGGTGATCTGGACCAGCAGGCCTTCGAGCCTCGCCACCTGCGCCTGCGCTTCGGCCAGCTTGTCGGCGGCGATCTTCTCCAGGTCCGCGCGCTTGGCTTCGAGCAGCTTGACGTTCTCCGGCGTGGCGCGCTTGGCCTTCCCTTGCGGGATCAGGAAGTTGCGGGCGTAGCCGTGCTTGACCTTGACCACGTCGCCCAGGTTGCCGACGTTGACGATTTTCTCGAGCAGAATGATTTGCATCGGGGGCCTCCGCTCAGTGCAGGTCGGTGTACGGGACGAGCGCGAGGAAACGCGCGCGCTTGATCGCCGTCGACAGCTGGCGCTGGTAGCGCGCCTTCGTCCCGGTGATACGCGCCGGCATGATCTTGCCGTTTTCCTGGATGAAGTCCTTCAGGATCTCGATGTCCTTGTAGTCGATTTCCTTCACGCCTTCGGCGGTGAAGCGACAGAACTTCTTGCGCTTGAACAGGTTGTTTCCGCGCTCGCGCTTCTTCAGGTCCTTGCCGTTCTTGCCTTTGCCTTTACCTCTACCCAGGGGACGGGGCATGGTCTTTCCTTTCAGTTTTGGTGCAGCAATTCGAATTCGTTCACGTGCAGCGCGAGGGTGATGCCGGTCCGGTAGCGCCTTGCGAGGAAGCCGGTGCAGCGCACCGCGGTTCCGTTCGCCAGCGCCGCCAGCGACTTCGCCGGCTCACCGAACGCGACGGCCGTCAGCTCGCAGTCGACGTTCCGCTCGCCGCCGGCTTCGGGCTGGATCGACGCATGCCGCAGCGTGCATTCCAGCGCCGGGATTCCGGCCGGGGTGTAGCGAAGGTCGCCGCGTTCCGCGAGCGTTGCGTCCAGCACCAGCCGGTTCGCGCCGCTCCTGTGGCCGTTCTCATGATGCACGTGGGATCTGGGTGGCGAGACGCGTTACGCCGCGGTCGGCGCAGCGGGCGCGCTTTCGGGCGCACGCTCGGCGCGCGGGGGGCGCTCGCCACGGTCGCCACGGTCGCCACGGTCGCCACGGTCGCCGCGGTCCGGCCGGTCGCCGCGATCACCGCGCTCGCCACGCTCGCCGTCACGATCGGTGCGCGGCTTTTCCTCGCGCATCATCGGCGACGGCTCGACGGCGGCCGCCTTCATCGCGACGATGAGGTGGCGCAGCACCGCGTCGTTGAACTTGAACGCGTGCTCGAGCTCGGCCAGCGTTTCCTGGTCGCACTCGATGTTGAACATGACGTAGTGCGCCTTGTGGACCTTGGCGATCGGGTAGGCGAGCTGGCGCCGGCCCCAGTCCTCGAGGCGATGGATCTTCCCCGTCTTGGCGGTGACCATCGCGCGGTACCGCTCGATCATCGCGGGCACCTGCTCGCTCTGGTCGGGGTGCACGATGAAAACGACTTCGTAATGACGCATGCAGAACACTCCTCTTGGTCGATTGAGCTGCCGGGCTTCGTTGCCGGCGGCTGGTGGCCTCCCCGTCTGCGGCGGGTGAGGCAAGGGAACCGTCGATTGTATCCGCTTTCGCTTTGTAGAACAAGGGGCTAGCGATTGCCCGCGGTGGGCGCGGCGGCGAACTAGGGCGAGGCGGCGGCGAGCGCCGCCTCGCGCTCCGGCTTCGGCAGCTTCGCCAGCGCCTTCACGCGGTCGTAGAAGCGCGGCAGGTCCCCACCCTCGGCCGCCAGCAGCGCCCGGAACTGCGGGACGCGATTCTCGTAGAGGCCCGTGGCGGCGATCCCCGCATTGTTGGGGCCGGCGGCGAACCAGCGGTCGAACGCGGCCCCCGCATCCCAGCCGGCTTTCATCCTTTCGTAGTCGGCGCGCATCGCCGCGAACGCCGCAGCCTTGCCCGCGGCCTTGTCCGCGTCCGGCAGCCCGCTCGCGTAGAGCGCGGCGAGGCGCTCGCGGGTCCGGCCCGTCAGCGCGCGGAAATCGGCGCGCAGCCGGTCGGCGCGCTCGACGTCGCGTTCGAGGTCGCGGTGGTCGGGCCGGCCCCGCTGCGCCGCGAGCCAGCGCGCGAGCCCCGCCTCCTCCACCGCCACCGCGAACGACTCGTTGAACGCCGTGTCGTCCTTCACGTAGACGACCTGGTGCGCGAGCTCGTGGAACAGGAGGCGCGCGAGCTCGGGCTCGCGATAGCGGATGAAGGACGACAGCACCGGGTCGTCGAAGTAACCCAGCGTCGAGTAGGCCGGCACGCCGCCCACGTAGACGTCGTCGCCGGCGGCCGCCAGGCGCGCCGCCTCGGCGCGCGCGTCCGCCTCGACGAAATAGCCGCGGTAGTTGACGCAGCCCGCCACCGGAAAGCACCACTGCCGCGGCGCGAGCGAAAGCGCCGGCGCCGCGAACACGTTCCAGACCACGTACGGCCGGTCGAGGTCGACGTAGCGCGTGTAGCTGGCGTTGTCGGGGAGGGAGAGCTCCCGGCTCGCGAATTCGCGGATCGCCTTCGCCTTTTCGAGCCGCGCCTTGAGCGCCGCGTCGGGTGTGGTCGCCGCGACCTTGTCGATCGGCTCCGCCCGCACCAGCAGGTCGGCCTGGCCCGCAAAGCCCTGCCAGTAGTACTCGACGGTCGAGCACCCGCCGAGCATCGCCAGGAAGGCAGCGGCGAGCGCACCGCGCCCGATGTTGCGCGTGTGCACTAGCCGCGCCGCAGGAAGCGCGAGAGCCGCGCTACGCCGTCCTCGAGCTTCGCCATCTCGATCGTGTACGCGAAGCGCACGTGCGCGGCGGCGCGGTGCGTCCCGAAATCGATGCCCGGCGTGATCGCGACGCCGCAGCCTTCCAGCACCTCGCGGCAGAAGCGCTGGCTGTCCGCCGAGAAGCGGCTGCTGTCGGCGTAGACGAAGAAGCCGCCGGTCGGCAGCACGGGAATGCCGAAGCCCAGCTCCCGCAGCGCAGGCACCAGGAAATCCCGCCGCGCGCGAAAGGCCTCGCGCCGCGTTTCGAGCATGGCCAGCGTCTCCGGCAGGAAGCACGCGAGCGCGGCGCGCTGCGACACGGTCGCGGGCGAGATGTAGAGGTTCTGCGCGAGCTTCTCGAGGTCGCGCACGTGCCGCTCGGGCGCGACGATCCAGCCCAGGCGCCAGCCCGTCATGTTGAAGTATTTCGAAAAGCTCGACACCACGAAGAGGTCGTCGGCGTGGTCGCCGGCGAGGTCGAGCACCGACCGCGGCTCGCCGTCGTAGGACAGGCCGAGGTAGATCTCGTCGACGATCAGGCGGCCCTCGAGGCGCGCGACCGTCGCGGCGATGTCCGCCATCGCGGCCGGCGGCACCGTGGTACCGGTCGGGTTCGACGGCGACGCCAGCAGCACGCCGCGCGTGCCCGGCGTCCAGTTGCGCTCGATCAGGTCGGCCGACAACTGGTAGTTGGTGTCCGGCCCGACCGGCACGCCTACGGGATCGCCCTCGAACACGCGGACGAAATGCCGGTTGCACGGATACCCGGGGTCGGACAGCAGGATGCGCTCGTCGCGGCCGACGAGCAGCGCCATCACCAGCATGATCGCGGCCGACGAGCCCGCCGTGACGATGATGCGTTCCGGCGAGACCGTCACCCCGAAGCGCTCCGCGTAGTGCGCGGCGATCGCCTGCCGCAATTCCGGGATGCCCAGCGCCGACGTATAGTAGATGCCGCCACCGGCGAGCGCGGCGTGGGCGGCGGCGAGCACCGGTTCCGGCGTCGGGAAATCCGGCTCGCCGATCTCCATGTGGACGACGCTGCGCCCCGCGGCTTCGAGGGCGCGGGCCGCGGTCTGGACCTCCATCACGTGAAAGGGCGAGATGGCGGCAACGCGTTGGGCGGTGGTGATGGGGAACTCCGTCGACAGTCGTAGGCCCGGGCGGCCCGAAAAGCGCTATTTTAATGCCTGTGCCCGATCCCCGGCGCGCACCGCGGCAACGTGCCGCGGGCGTTGCCGCCGGAAGACCCGCGGCGCATGGAGCATTCGATGAGCCTGGCGGCACCCCCGCGCGCACCACAACAGCCAAGGCATGCCGGGTCCCGGACAGGCGCGGCGGCGCTGTCCCTGGTCGCGGCGATCGCCGCCGCGGTCGTTGCGCCGGTAGCCGCCGCGGGGGTCTTCAAGTGCACCGAGCAGGGCGGCTCGGTCGTCTACCAGGAAGCGCCCTGCCCACCCGGACGGGAGCTGCGCAACTTCGACACCGATCCGCCGGACCTGTCGGTGATTCCCCCGCGGCTGGTGCCTGTAACCCCGGCGACATCGACGACACCCCCGGCGCCGGCCGCCGCCGCCAAGCCGCCCAGGGACACCCGGACGATCGACGGCGACAAGGCCCCCGGCAAGGCGAACGGCGACGGCGCCGCGCGCAAGTTCGTGCGCCAGGGCATGACCGAGGCCGAGGTCATCGCCAAGCTCGGGCGGCCGGACGCCACGGCCGGCGGCAGCAAGCAGCAGCAGACGCGGTGGTCCTACCTCCCCACGCCCGACGACCCCGACACCGTCACCACGATCACCTTCGCCGGCGGCACGGTGTCCGACATCACGCGCAAGGTCATCAAGCGATAATGCGCGCGCTGATCCAGCGCGTGCGCGAGGCGTCGGTCACCGTCGACGGCGCGCGCATCGCCGCGATCCGGCAGGGTCTCGTGGTGCTGGCCGGCGTCGCGGCCGACGACAGCGACGACGATCGCGACTGGCTTGCCCGCAAGGTCGTCGCGCTGCGCATCTTCGGCGACGACGCCGGCGTGATGAACCGGTCGGTGGCCGACACCGGCGGCGAGCTGCTCGTCGTCAGCCAGTTCACGCTGTACGCATCGACGAAGAAAGGCAGCCGGCCGTCGTGGTCGGGCGCCGCGCCGCCGGACATCGCGCAGCCGAAGTTCGACGCCCTGGTGGCGGCGCTCTGCGCCGCCCTCGGCCGGCCGGTTGCGACAGGGATCTTCGGCGCCGACATGCAGGTTGCGCTCGTCAACGACGGTCCCGTAACGATCTGGCTCGACTCCCGCGCCCGGGAGTGAGCCCCGCAGTGCCGCGCCGCCGTCGTAGCCCGGAAATTGTACGGTCAGCGTGCCGGCGGCGGCGGCGCTTCCCCCGGTGGCACGTGCCACCGCTCCGGCGGCACCAGCACCGCGTGCTCCGGCTGCGAGAAGAAGTGCGGCGACATGATCTGCACGCCGGCCTCGTTGAACGCATCCTGGATGTGCCCGTGCAGCAGCGACAGTATCGGTGCCCGCTCGATCGGCCGGTCGACGTACGTGAAGAGCTCGTACTCGACGTAGAAATCCTGCAGTCCGCGCTGGTAGACGAACGGCGCCGGATCGCGGCGGAGGCCCGCGGTGCGGCCGGCGGCGGCGACCAGCAGCGCGTGCACCTGCCGCCACGGCGCGTCGTAGCCGATCGTCACCTTGGTCGACAGCATCGTGCCCCGCGCGCCGCCCAGCTTCGAGTAGTTGTGGATCGCGTTGCCGACCAGGAGCGAGTTCGGAATCGTCACTTCCTCGTTCCGCATCGTGACGATCTTGGTGGCCAGCGCGCCGATCTCCGACACCACGCCCTCGATGCCGTGCACGGTCACGTAATCCCCCTTCCGCAGCGCGCGCGAATAGATCACGACGAGGCCGCTCATCAGCTGCGTGACGAGCCCGCTCGAGCCGAGGGAGATCACGAGGCCGAACAGCACCGACAGCCCCTTGAACGCCAGGCTGTCCGAGCCGGGGATGAACGGATAAGCGACGACCAGCCCCAGCGTCCAGACCACGACGGTCGTGAGCCGGCGGGTGGCGCTGACAGTGTCCGGGTGCATGAACGGCACCTGCGTCTGCCCGGCCTGCACGCGCCGGAAGAACTCCCCGAGCAGGTCGACCACCGCGCGGGTGACGAACAGCACGACGACGACCGTGACGAGGCCCGGGACCGACGCCAGCGCGCCGCCGGCGAGCCATTGCAGCAGCCCCTGGACGAACTCCGCCAGCCGGTCGCCCAGGGGCTGCGTCAGCGGGAACTGCGCGAGGTCGAACGCGAGCCAGCCGTAGACGAGCGACAGCACCAGCGCCCAGCGGCCGAGCTGCATCAGGCGGATGACCAGGCCGGCGACGTACTCCTCCCACCGCACGCTCTTCTCGCTCGCGGCGAGCGCCGCCCGCTTGCGCTCCAGCCAGCCGATCACCTTCCGGCCCAGCAAGTGCAGCACCCAGATCAGCGCCGCGACGATCAGCGTGGCCGCCGCCGAATACGCCGCGCCCTCCAGCAGCACGGGGAGTCGCCTCTGCTCGAGCTTGGCAGCGATGGCGCCGGCGAGCGCGGCGCGCGACTTCTCGGCGGTGAGCGCCAGCGTCGTCTTGTCCTCGGGGTCGAGGTCGGCTTCGAGCAGCGAGAAGATCCGGGTATCGCCGATCAGGATCGAGAATCCGTGCAGCTCGCCCAGGGTCACTGGCAGCGCGACGACGGGCAGGCGCATCATCGGCTCGTCGAGCTGCTCGAAGCGCTTGTGCGCCCGCTCGGCGCGCGACTCCGGCAGGTAGCCCAGCAGCTCCGCGCGGAACACGGCGATCTCGCGATTGGCGATGCTGAGCGTGGCCACCTCGGGCTTTGTCCGCTCGGCCGCGCCCTGCGCCGGCGTCGCCGCCAGCAGCAGCAGCGCGAGGAATGCGAGCGCGACCACGACGACCCGCCGCGCGAGGCGAGGGTCCCGCGGCGCGCCGGCGCCCGACCGGCCGCGGCGTTCGGGGGGACAGCTGGCGGCGTGAAGGATGGCGATCATGGTTGCGGTAGCACCCGCCGCCGCCCCGGCGCCGCCTACAGGCGGTAGGCGCGCTTGGCCAGGCGGTAGGCGAGTTCCGGCGCGAGTTCGAAGGCCTCATCTTCGCCGATCTTGTGCTCGACGACCAGTGTGGCGAGGAAGCGACAGTCCATCCGCCGCGCGACGTCGTGACGCGCGGGAATCGACAGGAACGCCCGGGTGTCGTCGTTGAAGCCGACGGTGTTGTAGAAGCCCGCCGTCTCGGTGACCTGCTCGCGGAAGCGCTGCATGCCCTCGGGGCTGTCGTGGAACCACCACGACGGGCCGAGCCGGAGGACCGGATAGTGCCCGGCCAGCGGCGCCAGCTCGCGGGCGTAGCTGGTCTCGTCCAGGGTGAACAGGATGATCGTCAGCTTGGGCTCGTTGCCGAAGCGGTCGAGCAGCGGCTTCAGCGCCTGCGCATAGTCGGTGCGGGTGGGGATGTCGGCGCCCTTGTCGCGGCCGAACATGCGCTGGACGTGCGGGTTGTGGTTGCGGAACGAGCCCGGGTGGATCTGCATCACCAGCCCGTCGTCGAGGCTCATCCGCGCCATCTCGGTCAGCATCTGGCCGCGGAACTGCTCGGCCTCGTCGCGCGACGCGGTGCCGGCGAGCGCGCGGTCGAGCAGGCGCTGGCAGTCGGTCGCCGTGAGGTCGCAGGTGCGCGCCGTCGGGTGGCCGTGGTCGGTCGACGTCGCGCCCATCGCGCGGAAGAACACCCGCCGGTTGCGGTGCGCCGCGAGATAGCCGTTCCACGTCGCCGTGTTCTCGCCGGTGATCTCGCCCAGCTTCAGCACGTTGGCGCGGAAGCCGTCGAACTCGGGGTCGACCACCGGGTCGGGCCGGTAGGCGGTGACGACGCGGCCGTTCCAGCCCGATGCCCTGATCTTCTGGTGGTGCACGAGGGGATCGAGCGGCGACTCGGTGGTGGCGATCACCTCGATGTTGAAGCGCTCGTACAGCGCGCGCGGGCGGAACTCGGGCGTCGCGAGGCACGCGTTGATCCGGTCGAACACGCGGTCGGCGGATTCGGCCGTGAGCCGCTCGCGGATGCCGAAGCCCTCGTGGAACGCGTGGTCGAGCCACAGCCGCGTCGGCGTGCCGCGGAACAGGTGGTAGCGCTCGGCGAAAAGGCGCCAGATGGCGCGGGAGTCCTTCGCGACCGGGCCGCCGTCGGCGCGCGGGATGCCGAGGTCCTCGAGCGCGATGCCCTGGCTGTAGAGCATCCGGAACACGTAGTGGTCGGGCGTGATGAAGAGCGCCGACGCATCCGGGAAGGGCGTGTCGTCGGCGTACCACTGCGGGTCGGTGTGGCCGTGCGGGCTGACGATCGGCAGGTCCTTCACGGTGGCGTAGAGGCGCCGCGCGACGTCGCGGGTGGCGGGGTCGGCGGGGAACAGGCGGTCGGGATGGAGTTCGAGCGCAATCATGGTGTCGGCTTTCGAGGAAGGTGAGCGGGGAACCGATGTCTCATGCCGCGACGGCGCGCGCGACGGTGCGGTCGGCGCCGTCTGCGTACAGGGCGGCGAGCCAGTCGCCGACGGCGCCGGCGAAGCGGCGGTCGTGCGCGAGGTCGTCGCCGAACACCGCGGTCAGCCCGAGCAGGCCCCGCGCCAGCGCGGCGGGGTCGCCGGGGTGTGCCGCGGCGATCCCGGCGAAGCGTCCCGCGAGCGGGTCGGAGACCTTGATCGGTGCGCCGCGCTCGTCGACGCCGGCCACGTAGCGCATCCAGCCGGCGACCGCCAGCGCGGTGAGCGCCACGGGCCGGCCGGCCGCGAGGTTCTCGCGCGCCGTCGCGAGGAGACGTTGCGGCAGCTTCTGCGAGCCGTCCATCGCGATCTGCTGCGTGCGATGCGGCAGCGCCGGGTTGCCGAAGCGCTCGACCAGCGCCTCGCGATAGGCCGGGAGGTCGACGCCCGCGGGCAGGCCGAGCGTCGGCGTTACCTCGTCCGCCATCAGCCGGCGCATGTAGGCGGCGAAATGCGGCACGCCCGCGACCTGGTAGATGTAGTCGTGGCCGGCGAGGAAGCCGAGATACGCGAACGCCGAATGGCTGGCGTTGAGGAGCCGCAGCTTCATCGCCTCGAACGGCGCGACGTCGGCGACGAACTGCGCGCCCCCGCGCTCCCAGGCCGGTCGCGGCGTGGCGAAGGCATCCTCGATCACCCACTGCCGGAACGGCTCGTACACGACGGGCGCGGCATCCGCGATGCCGAGCGCGGCGTCGTTGTCGGCGATGTCGGCGTCCGTCGTCGCGGGCACGATGCGGTCGACCATCGTCGACGGGAACGCGACGTTGGCGGCGATCCAGCGCGCGAGCGTCGGGTCCACCGCGTCGGCGAAGGCCGTGACGATGCCGGCCAGCACCTTCCCGTTGTGCGGCAGGTTGTCGCAGCAGACGACCGACAGCGGTCCCGCGTTCGCCGCCCGCCGGGCCGCGAACGCCGCCGCCAGGAGGCCCACCACGCTCACCGGGGCGTCGCGATGCGCGAGATCGTGGACGATGTCCGGATGCGCGGGGTCGAGGCGGCCGGTCGCCGGATCGTGGCAGTACCCCTTCTCCGTCACCGTCAGCGACACGATCCGCGTGGCGGGATCGGCGAGACGGGCGTCGACGCGGGCCCGCTCGTCGCCCAGGAACAGCACCTCGCGCACGCTGCCGACGATGCGGCGGCGCACGCCGGCGCGGCTCTTCTCCACGCCGGTGTAGAGCCCGTCCTGCGGCGCCATCCGGTCGCGGACGTCGGGGCTCCTCAAGCTCACGCCGCAGATGCCCCACGCGCCGCCGTCGGCCGCGACGGCGTCGTCGGTGTAGATCGCCTGGTGGGCGCGGTGGAAGGCGCCGATGCCGAGATGGACGATGCCGACCGGCAGCGACGCCGGATCGTAGCGCGGTACCTCCACGCTCGCGGGCAGGGAAGGCAGTGCGGTGCGGCTGAGCGGAAGCGGCATGGGAGTCGGGGGTCGAAGGCGGCCGACTGTCGCCCGCCGCGCGTGATCAGGGGATGCGCGGCGGCGACGCTACCTGGGCATCATGTAGCCGGCGGCGGTCGGCAGCCACAGCGAGAACGCGGGGATGTAGGTGACGATCATCAGCGCCGCGGTCAGCGACAGGTAGAACGGCGCGATCGTGCGCATCACCTGCTCGACCGAAATCTCGCCGATCGCGCAGCCGACGAACTGCGTGGTCCCCACCGGCGGCGTGTTGAGGCCCAGCGCGCAGTTGATCAGCAGCATCATGCCGAACTGGACCGGGTCCATCCCGTACTGCATGCAGATCGGCAGGAAGATCGGCGTGCAGATCAGGATCGTCGCCGCCATGTCGAGGAACGTGCCCAGCAGGAACAGGATGATGTTGACCAGCATGAATATCACCCAAGGCGTGCTCGTGAGCTTCGACAGCGCAGCGCCGGTGACCTCGGCGACGCTGTAGAGGCTCATCAGGTAGCCCAGCGTGGCCGACACGCCGATCAGCAGCAGCACCACGCCGGTCTTCTTCACCGCCCGCGCCGCCGCCTTGAGGAAATCGTCCCACGACAGGCTGCGATAGACGAACACGGTGATGAGCAGCGCGTAGAGCACCGCGACGGATGCCGACTCGGTCGCAGTGAACACGCCGGACAGGATGCCGACGACGATGATGACGGCGACGAAGAGGCCGGGCAGCGCCGCGGCGGCCGAGTGGGCGACGATCGACCAGCCGGGGAACGTGCCGGCCGGATAGCCGCGCTTGATCGCGACCAGGTAGGCGGCGACCAGGTTGCAGACGGTCAGCACCACCGCCGGCGCCAGCCCGGCGAGGATCAGCGCGGCGATCGAGACCTTGCCGCCGGCCGCCAGCGAATAGATGATCATGTTGTGGCTGGTCGGCATCAGCGCGCCGACCAGCGCCGCGTGCGTGGTCACGTTGACCGCGTAGTCGGCGTCGTAGCCTTCCTTCTTCATCATCGGGATCATCACGGCGCCCATCGCCGAGACGTCGGCGACCGGCGAGCCCGACACGCCGCCGAAGAGCGTGCAGGCGACGACGTTCGACATGCCGAGCCCGCCGCGGACGTGCCCGACGAGGCTGTTGGCGAGGTCGACGATGCGCTTCGCGATGCCGCCGTAGAGCATCAGCTCGCCGGCGAAGATGAAGAACGGGATCGCGAGAAACGAGAAGACCGTCATCCCCGAGACCATGCGGCCGAACACCACCGCCACCGGCAGGCCCTCGTACAGGATCGTGACGACGGCCGACAGGCCGATCGCGAACGCGACGGGAACGCCCAGCACCAGCAGCGCGAGGAAGACGACGGAGAGTATGGTCAGTGCCATGGCGCGATCGCCTCCATGCAGCCCGGGGGCGGGCCGGTCAGTACCACGACGGAATCACTTCCTCGCCCTTGACCAGCGCGATGATGTGCTCGATGGAGAACAGGACGATCAGCACCCCGGCGACGGCCACCGGCACGTGGTTGAGGCCCTCGGGGATGCCCAGCGTGGGGATCTTGTAGCCCATCACCGACTCGGCGAGGATGGTGCCCTGCCACGCCATCATCGCGCCGAACAGCGCGGAGAGAAGGTGGATGACGATCTCGAGCTTGTACCGCAGCTCGGCCGACACCCACACCAGCAGCGACTCCATGCCGATGTGGCCCGCGTCGCGGACGCCCACGGCCGCGCCCAGCATCGTGACCCAGAGCACCAGTACCAGTGCCAGCGCCTCGGCCCAGGTCGGCGTGTCGTTGAGGACATAGCGCCCGAAGACCTGGAGCAGGACGCAGCAGACGATGACCAGGAGACCGATCACCGCGACGACCATGCAGAACTTCGCCAGTGCGGCGTTGAACCGGGTGAACATGGGCAGGACCTCGCTACGTGAAACCGCCCGGGGTTTGGCCCCGGGCGGCGGTTTGGCGGACTACTTGGTGTCCTGCACCCGCTTGACCAGGTCCTTCAGCTTCGGCGTCGTGATGAACTTGTCGTAGACCGGCCCCATCACGTCCTGGAACGACTTCTTGTCGACCTCGATGATCTGCGCGCCGCCGGCCAGCACCGCGGCCTTCGACTTGGCTTCCTTCTCGTCCCACAGCTTGCGCATGTAGGGCACGGACTCCTTCGCCGCCTCGCGGAAGATCTTCTGCTCGTCGGGCGTGAGCGTGTCCCACACCTTCTTCGACATCAGCAGCATTTCCGGCGCCATCGAGTGCTCGGTCATCGCGTAGAACTTGGCGACCTCGAAGTGGCGCGACGTGTCGTACGAGGGGAAATTGTTCTCCGCGCCGTCGACGGTGCCGACCTTGAGGGCGGTATAGACCTCGCCGTAGGGCATCGGCGTCGCGTTGGCGCCCATCGCCTGCAGCAGCGCGACCCACAGGTCCGACTGCTGGACGCGGATCTTCATCCCCTTGGCGTCGGCCAGCGACTTGACCGGCTTCTTGACCGTGTAGAGCGAGCGCGCGCCCGAGTCGTAGAACGCGAGGCCGATGAAGCCCTGCGCCTCGGCGGCCTTCAGGATCTCGTCGCCGATCGGGCCGTCGAGCACCTTGCGCATGTGCTCGGTCGAGCGGAACAGGAAGGGCATCGTCGGCACCATCGTCTCGGGCACGATGTTGTTCATCGGCGCGACGTTGATGCGGACGAGGTCGAGGCCGCCCAGCTTGGTCTGCTCGATCGTGTCCTTCTCGCTGCCCAGCGTGCCGCCGAAGAACGTCTTGATCGTGTGCTTGCCGTTGGTCTTCTTGCTGATGATGTCGCTCATGTAGTTCACGGCCATCACCGTCGGGTAGTCCGCGGGGTGGACGTCCGAGTTGCGGAACTCCTTGGCAGCGGCGGGCAGGCAGAGGGCTGCCGCGGCCAGCGCTGCGGCGAGGCGGGTCAAACGCATCATGATGAGACTCCTTCGGGGTGTGCGCGCCGGGCGGCGCGCGGTGGTGACTTGCTCTTGCGTGGAGACGCCGGGCCCTGGCCCTCGCCTCCGTCCATTTCGTCCCAGCGGCGCTCGAACTCGCGCGCGACGCGCTTCAGGTGCCGCTGCATGGCCGCGCGGGCGGCGCCGGGGTCGCCGGCCTCGAGCGCCGCGACGATGGCCTCGTGGTCGCGAACCGTCCTGGCCCCGAGCGCCGGGGTGTGGAACAGCGTCTCGATCTTGGTCCAGAGGTCGCCGCGCCGCTGGTCCCACATGCCCGCGACGACGAGCGCCAGCGCGCCGTTGCCGGTCGCGGCGGCGATGCGTTCGTGGAAGGCGCGGTCCGCCGCGTCCCTCGCCGCGAAATCGTGCTCGTTGTCGCGCATCTGGACGATCGTCTCCCGGAGCGCCGCGATGTCGGCGGGGCTCGCCTCGCGCGCCGCCAGCGCCGCGATCTCGCCCTCGATCATCGCGCGCGCGGCGAGAAGCTCGAAGGGGCCGGGCCCGGCATCGGGGGGCGCCGCCGGGCCGGAAGCCGATGCGGCGTCGCCGCTGCGGGCAAGCACGAAGATGCCGCTGCCGACGCGGACTTCGACGAGGCCCGCGATCTCGAGCGATATGATGGCCTCCCGCACGGACGTGCGCGACACGCCGAGCAGCGCCGCGAGCTCGCGCTCGGCGGGCAGCCGCGCGCCGGCGGCGAATTCTCCGCTATCGATGAGCCCCGCGATCTGCTCGGCGATCTGCCGATACAGGCGCCTGGGTTCGACGGTTTGCAGTGGCAAGGGGACTTCCTCCGGTGCCGGATTCTTTGCCGGCGGGGGTGCGCCGTTCCCGGCGGAAGCCCGCGGGAGGCGCATCAGAACCCGGTTAGGCTAACGCGGCAGCCGTTTTTGGTCAAGTGGTCCAACCACCGGACCAACTGACCGGCTACGCCGGCGACGGCACCCGGTGCTCCGCGGGCGCTGTTGCGCCCCCTGGCGCGCCGCCTTCGATCAGTCGCTTCCACCCGCTCGATCGCGCATAATGATTTTCACTTCCGAATCGAGGCCGCATCGGCAGAAAGCGATCGGGCCATGCCAGGGCTGCTGAGTTCCTCATGAGAATCGGCTTCATCGACCCCAGCGACTGGGACTATCACGTCGGGAGCGTCGACCAGCATGCGCTGGGCGGATCACAATCCGCCGCGTGCTACCTCGCCCGCACCCTGGTACGGAAGGGGCACGACGTGTTCTATTTCAACAGCACGCTTGCACCCGGCATGCACGATGGCGTCGACTGCCGCAACTGGCACCGGATTGCCGTCGCGGAGGCGCACGCGCTTGCCCTCGATGCCGTCGTCTGCCTGCTTGTCGCCGGCCTGGGGCGCCACCTGAGGGAGATCTTCGCGCCGAAGGCGATGGTCCTGTGGAACCAGCATGCGCACGACCAGCCCGCCGTCCAGGCCCTGCGCGATCCGGCCGAGCGTGAAGCCTACGACGGCTTCGCGATGGTCAGCGATTGGCAGCGCGGGGAGTTCGCGCACACGTTCGGGATCGACCCCGGGCGGATGGTCGTTCTCCGCAACGCGATCGCGCCGACCTTTGCCGGCCTCTTCCCGGGTGGGCAGTCGATCCTCGCGCAAAAGGCGACGCCGCCGATCCTGGTCTACACCAGTACGCCGTTCCGGGGACTCGACCTTCTGCTCGCTGCCTGGCCGACCATTCGCACCGCCGTACCCGACGCGCGACTCCAAGTCTTCTCCAGCATGAGCGTCTATCACACCTCCACTGCGGACGATGAAGCGGCTTACGGCCGGCTGTATCGACTCTGCCGTGAGACCCCGGGAATCGAATACTTCGGCTCGATACCCCAGCCCCAGCTCGCCATCCGACTCCGGGCGGCGACCATGCTCGCGTATCCGAACACGTTTCCGGAGACGTCGTGCATCGCGGTCATCGAGGCAATGGCGAGCGGATGCCGGATCGTTACCAGCAACCTTGGCGCATTGCCGGAAACCACGGCAGGTTTCGCCAGCCTGATCTCCGGAGACAACCACGGCGAGGCGTGGCTGCAGCAATTCAGCGCCGAGGTGGTCCGGGTGCTCGGCGACCAGGCGAGCCGGCCGGCGGAGTCAGAGTTGCTGCTGCGACGCCAGGTCGCGCACGTCAACGCCGCCTGCAGTTGGATCGCGAGGGCTGACGAGTGGGTCGCCTGGCTCGCCACGGTGTGCGGAGAGTCCAAGCCGCAACGGCCACGCGGGTTACTGGCGCTGCTGGCGCGCAAGGTCCTGCGCCTGTCGAAGCGCGCGCCGGAAGCCGGCGACACTTGACGACCGCGCAGGGCGCCGCTGTCGAGCGCCATTGACGCAGGACCGGGGCTTCCGGCGGCCGTCGTTTCGGTCCATGGCTACGCGCCGGCGACCCACCGTCCCGACTTGCCGCCCGTCTTCTCAAGAAGGCGCACAGCATCGACGCGCATTCCCCGGTCGACCGCCTTGCACATGTCGTAGATGGTGAGGAGGCCGACCGCCGCCGCCGTCAGCGCCTCCATCTCGACGCCGGTCTGGCCGAGCGTCTCGGCCGTGACTTCGATCGCGATCGCGCCGGCGGCGGCATCGACCCTGAACGCGACGGCGACGCGGGTCAGCGCCAGCGGGTGGCACAGCGGAATGAGTTCGGAGGTTCGCTTCGCCGCCTGGATCGCGGCGATCCGCGCGATGCCCAGCACGTCGCCCTTCTTCGCCGTTCCCGCCTCGATCAGCGCAAGCGTCGCCGGCAGCATCAGGATGCGGCCGCCCGCGACCGCCACGCGGCGCGTGACGGCCTTGGCCGCGACGTCCACCATGTGCGCCTGCCCCGCCGCGTCGAAATGGGTAAAATGGCCCGATGGCACCGTCGGCGCCGCCTCCGCGATGGCGGGGCGACGAACCGGCGGTCGCGGCTTCCTGGTCGAACCTCCGGTGGGCGGCACTTATCGTCTCCTGTGGTGAACTTCGGGCGCTTCCGGGAATCTTAGCACCAGCGTTCCCCCTGCCTTCCCGTCACCGATGCGCCTTTCCTCCTCCACTCCCGTGCCCGGCATCCATCCCGCGCTGCACCGCCCGGCGCCGTGGATTCGCGCCGTCGCCGGCCTCGCCATCTGCGCGCTCGTGGCGCCGCCGCTCGCCGTGGCGCAGGCGCCGGCGCCCGTGACTGCCGTGTTCGGCGCGGCACCGGCGCAAGTGCCGCCATCCCTGTTCCTGCCGCCGCCGCCCGCGCAGGCGCTGCCCGACCTGGGCGACGAGTCGCAGGCGATGCTGGCGCCCGCGCAGGAGAAGAAGCTCGGCGACTCGGTGATCCGCCAGATCCGCGCCACTGGCGGGTACTTCGACGACCCCGAGGTCAACGACTACCTCAACAACCTCGGCAACCGGCTGGTCGCCGCGGTGCCCGATTCGCGGCTCGAGTTCGAGTTCTTCGCCGTCCCCGACACCACCATCAACGCGTTCGCGCTTCCGGGCGGCTACATCGGCGTCAACACCGGCCTCATCCTGCTCGCGCAGAACGAGTCGGAGCTGGCGTCGGTGCTGGCGCACGAAATCTCCCACATCACGCAGCACCACCTGTCGCGGATGATCTCGTCACAGCGCGGGTCGACCTTCCTGCAGATCGCGGCGCTCGCCGTTGCGCTGCTCGCCATGCGTTCCAACAGCGCAAGCGGCGGCGATGCCGCGATGGCCGCGATGGCGTCCGCGCAGGCGCTTTCGATCCAGTCGCAGCTCAACTTCACGCGCGAGAACGAATACGAGGCGGACCGGATCGGCTTCCAGCGGCTCGCCGCCGCCGGCTTCGACGTCAATGCGATGGCCACGCTGATGGAGCGGCTGCAGCGCGCGAGCCGCTTCGTCGACGGCACCGCGCCGTCCTACCTGCGCACGCACCCGATCACCTACGAGCGGATCGCCGAGGCGCAGAGCCGCGCGCAGGGCAAGACGTACCGGCAGGTGGCCGACTCGCTCGACTTCCACCTGGTCCGCGCGCTGCTGCGGAGCTACAACGGGACGCCGAAGGAAGCCGTCGCCGGCTTCGACGACGCCATCGCCGAGAAGAAGTACAACAACGAGATCGCCGCGCACTACGGGCTGGTCGCGTCGCTGCTGCGGGCCCAGAACTACACCCGCGCCAAGGCCGAGCTCGCGACGCTGGAGAAGATGGCGCCACCCGACCCGATGATCGACGCAATGGCCGCGCACGTCCTGCAGGAATCCGGCGACGTCGAGCTCGCCGTGAAGCGCTACGAGGCGGCGCTCGCCCGGTACCCGAACAAGATGCAGCTCATCTACGACTACCCCGACGCGCTGATGGCCGCGCAGCGCACCAAGGACGCCACCGTGTTCCTCGAACGCGAGCTGACGCGTTTTCCGAACGACGGCCGCCTCCACAAGACCGCGGCCAAGGCCTACGCCGAGCTGGGCAATCGCATGCAGCAGCATCGGCACCAGGGCGAGCTCTACGCGTGGCAGGGCGACCTCAAGGCGGCGATCGTGCAGCTGGAGCTCGCGAGCAAGTCCGGCGACGGCGACTTCTACCAGACGTCCGTCGTCGACACGCGGCTGCGCACGCTGCGCGCGGACCTGCAGGAGCAGCAGAAGGACAAGACCGCGCGCAACGGGCCGTAGCCCAAGTGGGCTGGGGAATCGCGGAACGTCCCCGATAGGCCGCCGTGTAGCCTACCAAGCGGCCGATACGGGCATGCTCCGGACGCCCGACTGTTCCTTTTGGCAGGTGGCGATCCCGGGGCCAAGGATTACGGTCTCGCGACGTGCGCCGGACCATGGCGCATCGCCCTCCGGCAACGCGTACCGCCGGCAGCCAACGTCCCGCGGAGATTCCCTTGAAAATTCTCGTCGTCGACGACCACCCGCTGATCCTCGAAGCCCTGTCGCAGCTCCTGCCCGAACTCGCCCCCGGCACCGCCTGTCGCGTCGCGGGTGACCGCGCCACCGCCGAGCGCATCCTCGACGACGACCCCGACGTCGCGCTGGTGCTGCTCGACCTCGCGCTGCCGGAAACGCGGGGCCTCGACTTCCTCGCCGACATCAAGCTCGACTACCCCGGCGTCGCCGTCGTCGTGCTGTCGGCGACGCACGACCGCGCCACGGTAGCGGCGGCGCTTGCTGCGGGCGCGCGCGGGTTCATCCCGAAGACCGCCAACCCGGCCGCGCTGCTCGACGCGCTGCAGCAGGTCGTGCGGGGCGAGATCCACCTGCCGGCCGACGGCGGCGCCGGCGACGATGGCGCCGACGGGGTGCGCGTGTCGTCAGCGGCGCTCGGGCTCACGCTGCGCCAGGCTGACGTGCTGAAGCTGCTGGTGCAGGGCAAGCCCAACAAGCTCATCTGCCGCGACCTCAAGCTGTCCGAAGGCACGGTCAAGGTGCACGTGAGCGCGATCCTGAGGGCGCTTCGCGTGCAGACGCGCACGCAGGCCGTGGCCGAGCTCGCGCGACGCGGCATCAGCGTCGAAACGATCGCCGCGCGACGCTAGCCGCCGCCACCGCGCGGCCCGAGAGCGCCCGGCGAAGGATTTCGCATGCATCCGATGACGCCACCCGCGGATATCGCGCCGCACCTGCTCGCGCGGGCGCGGTCGGACCAGGTCGTCACGCTGTACGGGCAATGGCACCGCACCACGCTGTCGATGGTGCTGGGCGCGGTGATCCTGTGCACCGTGCTGTGGGGCGAGGCGACGCCTGCGTTCATGGCGTGCTGGCTCGCGGCCATCCTCGCCAACCAGGCCTGGCGCGGCGTGCTGGCGCGCGCCTTCCACCAGCGCCGCCCCGGCCTCGACGCGTCCGCGCGCTGGGGTCGCTGGTGGTCGCTGGGATCGACCATCGCCGGGTCGCTGTGGGGTGTGGCCGCGGTCGCGCTGTACCCGGCCTCGCCGGCCCACGAGGCGCTGCTCATCGTCTGCCTGTTCGGCGTCGTGATCGGCGGCCTCAATCTCACGGCCGTCTACAAGCCGTCGTTCTACGGCTTCGTGCTGCCGGCGCTGCTGCCGCTGATCGTGCGCGTCGCGTGGGAAGTCGACACGGTGCACCTGTTCACCGCGATCGTGATGACGGTGGTGCTCGCGTTCCTGCTGGCCTTCGGCCACCACCTGAACGACGTGCTCACCCATTCGCTTGCGATCCGCCACGAGAACGTCGACCTCATCGCCGAACTGCAGGCGCAGACCCGCGCCGCGCTCGACGCGCGCGCCATCGCCGAGACCGCGAACCGCGCCAAGAGCCAGTTCCTCGCGGCGGCCAGCCACGACCTGCGCCAGCCGCTGCACGCGATGGGCCTGTTCGCCGCGGCGCTCGCCACCAAGGCGCGCGAGCCGGAACTGAAGCCGCTCGTCAGCAGCATCCACGCGTCGGTGGATGCGCTCGAAGCGCTGTTCGGGCAGCTCCTCGACCTGTCGCGTCTCGACGCCGGCGTCCTCGCCCAGGCGCGCGACGACGTCCCGCTGCAGCCGCTGCTGTCGAAGCTGCGCGACGAATTCGCGCCGCAGGCAGCGGCCGAGGGCCTCGCACTGGCGGTGGTGGGCACGACGGCGACGGTCGACAGCGATCCGCTGCTGCTCGAGCGGATCCTGCGCAACCTGGTCGCCAATGCGCTGCGCTACACCCGGAACGGAGGCGTGGTGGTCGGCGTGCGCCGGCGCGGCGACGGCCTGCGCATCGACGTGATCGACAGCGGCATCGGCATCGCGCCCGAGATGCGGGACCGGATCTTCGACGAGTTCGTCCAGGGCGACCCGGCGCCGCGCCGGCACAGCGGCGGCAGGGGCATGGGGCTCGGCCTCGCGATCGTCCGCCGCCTGGCGGCGCTGCTCGGGCATCGGCTGGAGGTTGCCTCGCAGCCCGGCTGCGGCTCGCGCTTTTCGGTGCACCTCGCGCGCGCGCCGGCGCGCCGGCGGCGACACGATCCTCCCCTGCCACGGCCCGCCGGCACCCGCCTCGCCGATGGAAGCACGACGCTGGCCGGGCGCACGGTGGCGGTGATCGACGACGACCCCGCCGTGGTCGCCGCGATGCGGGTGCTCTTCACCGCGTGGGGCGCCACGGTCGCCGGCGGCGGCCACGTCGATACGGTCCTGCGCGAGCTCGCCGCGCTGGCAGCGGACGGCCGCCCCCCGGACGCCGCCTCGGACGCGGCCGGCATCGG
The DNA here is from genome assembly GCA_943331295.2 of Bordetella parapertussis. GTDB lineage: Bacteria > Pseudomonadota > Gammaproteobacteria > Burkholderiales > Casimicrobiaceae > CAIWHR01. Next base: position 43,865 of record CALQLA020000008.1, read on the forward strand.
GGCTGATGCCAGGCATCGCGGACGACCAGACCTCATCGTCGCCGACCTGCGGCTCGCCGACGACGTGTGCGGACTCGATGCGGTGGCGGCGCTCCGCGCGGCGACGCGAGCCGCCGTACCGGCACTGATCGTCTCCGGCGACACCGGCGACGGTGCGCGGGCGGCGGTGGCGCGCGCGGGGCTGACGCTGCTGCCGAAGCCGGTGGTCGCGAGCGCGCTGCAGCGCGCCGTGGCAGCGGCGCTCGACGCCGCGGCAGAAAGCGGGGAGTGGACGAAAGAGTGGACGAAAGAGAGGACGAAAGAGAGGACGAAAGACGGGCGCCGGCACGAAGCGCCGGCGCCCGGGGCAGCGCGCACGCGATGAATCCCGCGGCAAGGCGCCCGATCCGGTCAGCCGGCCGGGGCACCCAGGTGCTCGCGGATGCCGTTCATCATCTTCGCGCGAAACGACTCGGCATCCGCCAGCCGCTTGCGGATGAGGTCGGCAACGGTTGCCTTCTGCTCCGGCGAGAACGTCGCGTAGAGCGCCAGCCACTGGTCGCGCACCGGCAGCCGCAATGCGCGATTCTGCTGCTCGACGCCGTCGGCCAGCGTGGCAACCGCGGCGAGATCCGGGGCCGGCTTGGCGATCTCCGCCTGCAGCGCGCCCTTGACCTGCGCGCGATTGGCGCGCGCCGCCTCGCGCGCGGCCTTCGACGCGGCGACCGCGCTTTCCCACATTCCCTGCTGCATCGTGTTGAGGTTGAGGCTCGCCTTGGCCCGGGCGAGGATCTGCGGCAGCATCTCGCCGATCGACCCGCTGCCGTGCATCGCATGCATGCCGCCGGCCGGCTGGGCGACCGCGGCGGTCGTTGCGCCGAGCGACAGCACGAGCGCCGTCGTCGCCGCGAGCGCGAAGCCGCGCCAGCGGGTGCCGGCGCCGCGTTGGCCGGTGGTGTCGTGGGATGGGTTGTGCATTGCTGTCTCCTGTCGTGGGTTGGAACCCGGCGCCGCGGCAACCGCGGCACGCGAGGGCTTGCGTAAGCTTAGGGATCCATTCTGGCGCGAGGTTCGGCGCCGCAGGCGCCTCTTGTGCAACCGGACGTTGCAGTCCTTGGCGGGGGTTACAATTGGTTACACCCGCCGGCCCATCGCCGGCGCCCAACCGCGGCTATGCTTGATGCCATGGCCAACGCCGTTCCTCAGCCCAGAATCCTCGTCGTCGACGACGACGTGCGCCTGCGCGACCTGTTGTCGCGCTACCTGACCGAGCAGGGGTTCCAGGTTGCGACGCTGGCCGATGCGCGCGACCTCGACCGCAAGCTGCAGCGCGACCCGCCGCACCTCGTCGTGCTCGACCTGATGCTGCCCGGGGAGGATGGGCTCGCCGTCTGCCGCCGGCTGCGCGGCGCCGGCGAGAACGTGCCGATCATCATGCTGACCGCGAAGGGCGAGGACGTCGACCGGATCCTCGGCCTCGAGATGGGCGCCGACGACTACCTGCCGAAGCCCTTCAATCCGCGCGAACTGGTCGCCCGCATCCACGCGGTGCTGCGGCGGCAGACCGAGCGGCTCGCCCCCGGCGCGCCGGCCGCCGCCGGCCGGATGATTTTCGGCCCCTACACGCTCGACCCCGCCGCGCGCACACTGGTCGACGGCGAGCGCACCGTCCACCTGACTACCGGCGAGTTCGCGCTGGTCCGTGTCTTCTCGCAGCATCCGCGGCAACCGCTCGCGCGCGAGAAGCTGATGCTGCTCGCGCGCGGCCGCGACCACGACGTGTTCGACCGCGCGATCGACGTCCAGGTGTCGCGGCTGCGCAAGCTGATCGAGCCCGACCCCGCGAATCCGCGTTACATCCAGACCGTCTGGGGCTTCGGCTACGTGTTCGTCCCGGGCGACGACGGCGCAGTCCCCTCCTCCCCGCCCGAACCGGGCACGCCGTGAGAATCTGGCCCCGGTCGCTGTTCGGGCGCCTGACGCTGCTCCTGATCGTCGTCGTGACGATCGCGATGGCGGCCACGATCCTGTTCTTCCGCCAGGACCGGCAGGCGCTGCTCGCGCGCCAGTTCACCGACACCAAGATCGTCCAGCTGCAGGCGCTCCGCGCGACGCTCGGCGCGGCGGACACGACCGAGACCCGCGAATCGCTGCGCGAGCTCGGCCGGCAGTACGGCGTGCGGATCGTCTCCGAGGCCGAGCGGGGCCTGATCGGCATTCCCGCGACGGGCGCGGCGATGGCCGAGCTCGACGCGCGGCTTCGGGAAAGCCTCGGACCCGCCACCGAGCTGCGCGTGTCGGCGCGGATGCAGCTCCTGTTCGTCCGCGTCGAGGCCGTGGGCGCCGGCTACTGGATCGGCTTCCCGCTGCAGCCGCGCCCCGTGGCCGACGACGGCCCGTCGCGCGCGCTGATCTGGAGCCTCGTGCTCGCGGCGTCGCTGCTGGTCGCGGCGTTCCTGTTCACCCGCTACCTCGCGCGCCCGCTGCGCGACCTCGAATCCGCGGTCGCGCGCGTCGGCCGCGGCGAAACGCCCGAGCCGCTCCCCGAGCAGGGCGCGTCCGAGATCGTCAACCTCAACCGCGGCTTCAACCGGATGATCGCGAGCCTGCGCGAGGTCGAGCGCGATCGCGCGCTGCTGCTGGCCGGCGTCTCGCACGACCTGCGCACGCCGCTCGCGCGCCTGCGCCTCGGCCTCGAGCTGGAGACGCAGGATGCGCGGATGAAGCAGGGGATGGCCGACGACATCGCCGAGATGGACCGCATCATCGGCCAGTTCCTCGACTTCGCGCGCGGCGACGAGACCGCCGCGATCGAGGTCGCCGAACTCGACCGCATCGTCGCCGCCTGCGTCGAGCGCCAGGCACGGGCCGGCCGCGACGTGCGCTTTGCGCCCGGCGGGCTGCCGCCGCAGCCGCTGCGGCCCACGGCGATCTCGCGTGTCGTGACCAACCTGCTCGACAACGCCCTCGCCTACGGCGCGCCGCCGATCGAGGTCAGCACCCGCGCCACCGCCACGCATGCGATCCTCGACGTCGCGGACCGCGGGCCCGGCATCCCGCGCGAAGAAGTCGACCGCCTGAAGCAGCCGTTCACGCGCGCGAGCGCCGCCCGCGCGTCGGCCGAGGGCGTGCCCGGCGCGGGGCTCGGCCTCGCCATCGTCGAGCGGGTCGCGCGCCTGCACCGCGGGAGCTTCGACCTGCTGCCGCGCGACGGCGGCGGCACCATCGCCCGCGTGACGCTGCCGCTTGAAAACTCGGTCGCGTAGCCCGGGTTGCGCGAACGCGAAACCCGGGTGGACCGTGCCCACATGCGCAACCCCGCGGGTTTCGCTTCGCTCAACCCGGGCTACAGGCGCTACGGTCGGCGGCGCCTGCCCCGGCGTTTCCGCTAGAATTACGGGCTCGGCCTGAGTTTCCGCGCGCGCCGCGCGTCGCCCCACTTTCCACCCCAGGATTCCCCCATGCGTGTCTTCAACTTCAGCGCCGGTCCCGCGGTGCTCCCCGAATCCGTGCTGCAGCGCGCCGCCGCCGAGATGCTCGACTGGCACGGCAGCGGCATGTCGGTGATGGAGATGAGCCATCGCGGCAAGGAGTTCATCAGCATCGCCGACAAGGCCGAGGCCGACCTGCGCTCGCTGCTCGCGATTCCCGAGAACTACAAGGTGCTGTTCCTGCAGGGCGGCGCGATCGGCGAGAACGCGATCGTCCCGATGAACCTGCTGCAGGGCAGGACCTCCGCCGACTACGTCAACACCGGCGAGTGGTCGAAGAAGTCGATCAAGGAGGCGAGGAAGTACTGCGCCGTCAACGTGGCCGCGACCGCCGAGGACGCGCACTTCACCTATGTCCCCGCGCAGGAAACCTGGAAGCTCGACCGCGACGCGGCGTTCGTCCACGTCTGCACCAACGAGACGATCGGCGGGGTCGAGTACCCGTGGACGCCGGACACCGGCGACGTGCCGCTGGTCGCCGACATGTCGTCGCACATCCTGTCGCGCGCCGTCGACGTCGCGCAGTACGGCGTGATCTACGGCGGCGCGCAGAAGAACATCGGGCCCGCGGGGCTGACGATCGTGATCGTGCGCGACGACCTCCTCGACCGCGCGCTGCCGATCACGCCGTCCGCGTTCCACTGGAAGGAGCAGGCAGCCGCCGACTCGATGCTGAATACGCCGGCGACGTACTCGATCTACATCGCCGGACTGGTGTTCGAGTGGCTGCAGGCGCAGGGCGGCGTCGCCGCGATCGAGCAGCGGAACATCGCCAAGGCCGCGCTGCTGTACGACTACGTCGACCAGTCGTCGTTCTACTCGAACTCCGTGCGGAGGCAGGACCGCTCGCGGATGAACGTGCCGTTCAAGCTCGCCGACGAGTCGCTGAACGACGCCTTCCTCAAGGGGGCGAAGGAAGCCGGCATGGTGCAGCTGAAGGGCCACCGCGCCGTCGGCGGCATGCGCGCGTCGATCTACAACGCGATGCCGGTCGAGGGCGTGACGACGCTCGTCGCCTACATGAATGACTTCGAGCAGCGGCATGGTTGACGGGAACGCGATGCGCCGGCACCGTATCCTCACGCTCAACCAGATCTCGCGCCACGGCCTCGACCGGTTCCCGCCCGCGCGCTACGAAGTCGGCAAGGCGGTCGACGCGCCCGACGCGATCCTGCTGCGCTCGCACGACATGCACGCGATGGCGATACCGGCCTCCGTCCGCGCCATCGGGCGCGCCGGCGCCGGCACCAACAACATCCCCGTCGCCGCGATGTCGAAGCGCGGGGTGCCGGTGTTCAATGCCCCGGGCGCCAACGCCAACGCGGTGAAGGAACTGGTGGTCGCCGCGCTGCTGATGGCGTCGCGCAACATCGTTCCCGCGCTCGCCTATGTCGCCGGCCTGTCGCCCGACGCGCCGGACCTCGAGGCGCAGGTCGAGGACGGCAAGAAAAAATTCGCGGGCGTCGAGCTGCCGTCGCGGACGCTCGGCATCATCGGCCTCGGCGCCATCGGCAGCCTCGTCGCCGACACGGCGCTGAAGCTCGGCATGCAGGTCGTCGGCTACGACCCGGAGATCACCGTCGACGCCGCGTGGCGGCTGCCGGCATCGGTGCGCAAGGCCAACACGATCGACGACGTGCTGAAGCATTCCGACTTCGTCACGCTGCACCTGCCGCTGCTGCCGTCGACGCGCCACCTGGTCGACGCCAAGCGCCTCGCGCTGATGAAGCACCGCGCGGTGCTGCTCAATTTCGCGCGCGACGCGCTGGTGGCCGAGGACGCCGTCGTGGCGGCGCTGCGCGCGAAGCGGCTCCAGTACTACGTCTGCGACTTCCCGGGCGCCGCGCTGCTGCGCGAGCCCGGCGTGATCGCGCTGCCGCACCTCGGCGCGTCGACGGCCGAGGCCGAGGACAACTGCGCGGTGATGGTGGTCGACCAGGTGCGTGCCTACCTCGAGCACGGCACCATCGCCAACGCCGTCAATTTCCCCGGCGTCGAGATGCACCGCGAATCGCAGCACCGGGTGGCGATCGCCAACGCCAACGTCCCCAACATGCTGGGCCAGATCTCGACGGCCATGGCCAACGCCGGACTCAACATCCACAACATGGTGAACAAGTCGCGCGGCGAGATGGCCTATACGCTGGTCGACGTCGACAGCCCGGTCGGCGCCGACGTGATCGACGCCATCGGCGCGATCGTCGGCGTGCTGTCGGTGCGCGCGATCCCGGCGGCCGATTCGGCTTAAGGCTCGTCGCGACGCCCTCCCGGGTTTCGCGTTCGCGCAACCCGGGCTACGGAATCGCGGGACCGCGCTCAGGGATTGCGCACCAGCAGCACCGTCGCCAGCGCGGCGATTCCCTCGCCGCGGCCCGCGAACCCGAGGTGCTCGGTGGTGGTGGCCTTGACGCTCACCTGCGTCGCGTCGCAATCGAGGTCGGCGGCGAGGTTCGCCGCCATCTGCGGCACGTGCGGCGCGAGCTTCGGCGCCTGCGCGACGACCGTCGCGTCGACGTTGCCGATCGCCCATCCGGCGGCCGCCGCGAGGCCCATCGCATGCCGCAGCAGCACGCGGCTGTCGACGCCCTTCCAGCGCGGGTCGGTGTCGGGAAAGTGCGCGCCGAGGTCGCCCAGCGCGAGCGCGCCGAGGATGGCATCGGTGATCGCGTGCAGCAGCACGTCGGCATCCGAATGGCCGGCGAGGCCGCGCGCGTAAGGGATCGTAACGCCGCCCAGCACGAGGCGGCGGCCCTCGACCAGCGCGTGGGTGTCGAAGCCGTTGCCGATGCGCATCGACGGCGGGCGGGCGGGCGTCATGCGACCAACAGCGGCGCCAGCGCCGCCCGGATCGCGTCCGGCACCGTCGTCGGTCGCTGCGTTGCCCGGTCCACCCAGACGTGGACGAACCGCCCGCTGGCCGCCGGGGCGGCGTCGCCCTGCCGGAAGATGCCGATCTCGTAGGTGACCGACGAGGTGCCGAGCCGGACGACGCGCAGCCCGGTGTCGACGTGCTCGGGAAAGGTCAGCGACTGGTGGAACCGGCACTGCGTCTCGACGACGAGGCCGATCGCGGCACCCCCGCCGATGTCGAGCCCCCCGGCGCGGATCAGGTGCTCGTTCACCGCGGTGTCGAAGTACGAGTAGTAGGTCACGTTGTTCACGTGCCCGTAGCTGTCGTTGTCCATCCACCGCGTCGGGATGGTGAGGAAATGGCGGTACGCGGACCGGAGCAGCGGCGCGCCCGCCGCGGACGCCGGCGCCGGAACGCCGCTCATGCCGGCGGCGCCCGCTCGCCGCCCAGCATCCGCTGGTCGAGCAGTTCGATCCAGTGGCGGACGGGCAGCCGCGTCCCGCCCGCGATGTGCGTCATGCAGCCGATGTTGGCGGTGGCGATGACCTCGGGTTCGCCCGCCTCGAGCGCCGCGACCTTGTTCGCCTTCAGGCGCCCGGACAAGTCGGGTTGCAGGATCGAGTACGTGCCGGCCGAGCCGCAGCACATGTGGCTGTTGGCGACCGGCGTGAGTTCGAGGCCGAGCGCCAGCAGGATCTCCTCGACGCCGCCCTTCAGCTTCATCCCGTGCTGCTGCGAGCACGGGGGGTGATAGGCGACCCGCTGCGCGCCGAAATCCATCGCGATCGTCGGCGCGATCCTCTTCCATTCGGCGGCGATCACCTCGACCGGGTCCTTCGCCAGCGCGCCGATGCGCTTCGCCTTCTCCGCGTACGCGGGGTCGAAGCGCAGCAGGTGCCCGTAGTCCTTGACCATCACGCCGCAGCCGCTCGCGGTGACGATGATCGCCTCGGCGCCGCGCGAAATGTGGGGCCACCAGGCGTCGATGTTGCGCCGCGCGAACGCCTTTGCCTGCTCGGTCTCGTCGAGGTGATGGGGCAGCGCGCCGCAGCAGCCGCCGCCGCCGACGCGCAGCAGCGAGATGCCGATGCGGTCGAGCACGCGCGCCATCGCCGCGTCGATGTTCGGCGCCAGCGACGGCTGCACGCAGCCCTCCAGCGCCAGCATCGTGCGCGGCTGCCGCCGGGGCGGCCAGACGCCGGACGGCGCGACGTGCGGCACCTGCGCCTGCAGCGCCTTCGGCAGGAAGCCCTTCATCGCGCGCCCCACGGCCAGCGCGCCGCCGAACAGCGGCCCGGCCAGGAGCCCCCGGCGCAGCGTCCAGCGCGTGGCCTTGTCGGCCGCTGTGCGCGCGACACGCTGGTCGACCACATGGCGGCCGATGTCGAGCAGCCGGCCGTACTGGACGCCGGACGGGCACGTCGTCTCGCAGCTCCTGCAGGTGAGGCAGCGGTCGAGGTGCAGCTGGGTGCTGGCGGTGACCGGCTGGCCTTCCAGCACCTGCTTGATCAGGTAGATCCGCCCGCGCGGACCGTCGAGCTCGTCGCCCAGCAACTGGTACGTCGGGCACGTCGCGTTGCAGAAGCCGCAGTGCACGCAGGTGCGCAGGATCGCGTCGGCCTCCTTCCCTTCCGGCGTGTTCCTGATGAAATCGGCGAGCGCGGTCTGCATGGTCTAGAACCCGGGGTAGAGGCGGCCGGGATTGAGGATGCCGGCCGGGTCGAACGTTGCCTTGAGCTTGCGGTGCAGCGCCGCCGACGCCTCGGGCAGCGGCGCGAACACGCCCGCCGACAGGTCGGCGGCACGAAAGAGCGTCGCGTGGCCGCCCTGCGCGCGCGCCCATGCGCGCAGCGGCGCGGGATCGGCGCCCGCGGGCACCGACAGCCAGCGCAGCGCCCCGCCCCACTCGATCATCTGCGCGCCGCCGAGCTCGGCGAAGGGCGCCGTCGGCTTGACCGAAAGCCGCCACAGCGCCGCGGCGCCGTCCTTCGCCGGCGCGAAGAACAGGTGCGCCTGGTCGCGGATCGCGCGCCAGAACGCCGGGCCCTCGGCTGCATTCATCAGCGCGTCGCCGCCCAGGCTCGCGACGGCGGCGGCAACGGCCGGCGCGGCACCCGACAGGCGGACCGACAGCAGGCCGTCGTGGAAGCACGTGGCGGACACCGGCAGCGGCCGGCCCGCCCATGCGGAGGTCATCCGTATCGCTTCGACGGCCGTGCACTCGAACACGCGCGTGGTCTCGGTCTTCGGCAGCGGCAGGCACTTCAACGAGATGTCGAGCAGCACGCCGAGCGTGCCGAGGGCGCCGGTCATCAGCCGCGCCACGTCGAAGCCGGCGACGTTCTTCATCACGCGCCCGCCGAACGTGAGGTCGGCGCCCTGGCCGTCGAGGATCCGGACGCCGAGCACGAGGTCGCGCACGGCGCCGCCGTAGGGGCGGCGCGGTCCCGACAGGCCCGCCGCGACGCAGCCGCCCAGCGTCGACCGCGCGCCGCCGCTCGCGCCGAAGTACGGCGGCTCGAACGCGAGCATCTGCCCGGCGTCGGCCATCGCGCGCTCGATGTCGTCGAGCGGAGTTCCGGCGCGCGCGGTGATCACGAGCTCGGTCGGGTCGTAGTCGATGATGCCCGCGTAGTCGCGCGTATCGAGCACGTCGTCGCCGGTCGCCTTGCCGTAGAAGTCCTTGGTGCCGCCGCCGCGGATGCGCAGCGGCGTCCTGTTTGCAGTTGCCCCGGCAATCCGCGCCTGCCAGTCGCTGATCACGGAATCGTTCATGCGCCGGCTGCGATCCGGTCGCGGTAGACGATCCGCGGCTCCTCGCCTTCGAGGACCGTCGTCTCCGCCAGCGCCGCGGCTTCCCATTCGCGCATGATCGGGTGGGCGAGCAGCGCGGCGAGGTAGGCGCCCGCCGCGCCGTCGGGAGCGACCAGGTAGGTCCGGAAGCGGAAGGCCACCGGCGCGTAGAACGCATCGACAAGCGACACCGCGCCGCACAGGTAGGGGCCGCCGGCGCCGAAGCGGCGGCGCCCCTCGTTCCACAGCTCGGTCACGCGCGCGACGTCGGCGGCAAGCGGCGCGGACCACGGCCGCACGTCGACCCGCTCGCGGACGCACATCGTCATCTCGTTGCGCAGCGCGGGGAAACCGGAGTGCATTTCGGCCGACGCCGAGCGCGCCCACGCGCGCGCCGCCGGGTCCGATGGCCACATGCCCGGATGCCGCTCGGCCAGGTACTCGGCGATCGCGTACGAGTCCCAGACCACGACGTCGCCGTCGTGCAGGCAGGGCACGCGCAGCGACGGCGAGAACGACCGGTTCGCCGGATTCGGCAGGTGCGTGCCGGACAGCGCCACCATCGCTTCGGTGAACGGCGCGCCGGCCTGCTTCGCGGCGAACCAGCCGCGCAGCGACCATGACGAGTAGTTCTTGTTGCCGACGTGGAGGGTGTACATCGCGGGGTTCCTGGGTCGCGCGTGTTCAGGCGAGGGGCACCGTCTTGCCCGGGTTCATGATGTTGTGCGGGTCGAGCGCGCGCTTGATCGTCGCCATGATGTCGACGGCCTCGCCATGCTCCGCGACCAGCGCGTCGAGCTTGTGCACGCCGATGCCGTGCTCGCCGGTGCAGGTGCCGCCCATGCCGATCGCGCGCAGGCTCACGCGCTTGGCCAGCGCCTCGGCGCGCGCGCGCTCGCCGGGATCGGCCGGATCGAACAGCACGACAAGATGGAAGTTGCCGTCACCGACGTGGCCGACGATCGGCGCCACCAGCCCCGTCGCCTCGACGTCGGCGCGGGTTTCCAGGATGCAGTCGGCGAGCCGCGAGATCGGCACGCAGGCGTCGGTGGCGAAGCCCTGCTTGCCGGGCTGCAGCGCCATCGCCGCGTAGTACGCCGCGTGCCGTGCCTTCCACAGCCGCGTACGGTCCTCGGGCTGCGTCGCCCATTCGAAGCGGCCGCCGCCGAATTCGGCGGTGATCGCCTGCATCGATGCCGCCTGCTCGGCGACGCCCGCCGCCGTGCCGTGGAACTCGAAGAACAGCGTCGGCTTCGCCGCGTAGCCCTCGAGCTTCGAGTAGCGGATGCAGGCCTCCATCTGCACGTCGTCGAGGAGCTCGATCCGCGCGACGGGGATGCCCGCCTGCATCGCGGTGATCACCGTGTTGACCGCGCCTTCGAGGTCGCCGAACTGGCACACCGCCGCCGAGATCGCCTCCGGCACGCCGTAGAGGCGCAGCTGGATCTCGGTGATGATCCCGAGCGTGCCTTCGGCACCGACGTAGAGGCGCGTCAGGTCGTAGCCGGCGCTCGACTTCCGCGCGCGGCCGCCGGTGCGGATGATGCGGCCGTCGGGCGTGACCACGGTGAGGCCGAGGACGTTCTCGCGCATCGTGCCGTAGCGCACGGCGTTGGTGCCCGAGGCGCGGGTGGCGGCCATCCCGCCGATCGTCGCATTGGCGCCCGGGTCGATCGGGAAGAACAGGCCGCTGCCCTTCAGCTCGGCGTTGACCTGCTCGCGCGTGACGCCCGCCTGCACGCGGCAGTCGAGGTCGTCGTTGTTGATCTCGAGCACCCGGTTCATCTGCGACAGGTCGACGCAGACGCCGCCGTAAAGCGCCGCGACGTGGCCCTCGAGCGACGTGCCCACGCCGAATGCGATCACCGGCACGCGCGCCGCGTGGCAAAGGCGCACGATCGCGGCCACTTCCTCGTTGCTGTGCGGGAACACCACGACGTCGGGCAGCGCGGCGTCGGCGAGGCCCTCGCCGTGGCTGTGGCCTTCGCGCACGGCCCGGCTCGTCACGGCGCGCTCGCCGTACTCCATCCCAAGTGCGGTGACGAGATCGGCGAGCGCATGCGCGTCGGGGCGGGCGAACAGCGGATGATGGAGGTCGTTCATGGCGGGGTCGTCACCGTCGGATCAGAAGCGGGGGAGGTCGGGATGCGGGACGTGGCCGCCGTGCACGTGCAGCTTGCCGAACTCGGCGCAGCGGTGCAGCGTGGGCACCGCCTTGCCGGGATTGAGCAGGCCGTGCTCGTCGTACGCGGCCTTGACGCCGAGGAAGCGTTCCAGCTCGGCCGGCTTGAACTGCTGGCACATGCCGTCGATCTTCTCGAGGCCGACGCCGTGCTCGCCGGTGATCGTGCCGCCGACGTCGATCGACAGCTTGAGGATCGCCGCGCCGAAGGCCTCCGCCCGCGCCACCTCGCCGTCGACGTTGGCGTCGAACATGATGAGCGGATGCAGGTTGCCGTCGCCGGCGTGGAACACGTTGGCGCAGCGCAGCCCGTACTCGGCGGACAGCTCTGCGATCCGCGCCAGCACCGCCGGCAGCGCGCGCCGGGGAATCGTGCCGTCCATGCAGTAATAGTCGGGCGTGATGCGGCCGATCGCCGGGAACGCCGCCTTGCGGCCCGACCAGAACAGCAGTCGCTCCTTCTCGTCCTTCGACACGCGGATCTCGGAGGCCCCCGCCGCCGCCAGCACGCGCTTGATCTCGGCCATGTCGGCGGCGACTTCCTCCGGCGTGCCGTCGGCCTCGACCAGCAGCACGGCGACGGCGTCGAGCGGGTAGCCGGCGTGGACAAACTGGTCGACCGCGCGGGTTGCCGCCTGGTCCATCATCTCGAGGCCCGCGGGGATGATGCCGGCGGCGATCACGGCGCCCACGGCAGCGCCCGCCTTGCCGACGTCGTCGAAGGCGGCCAGCGCGACCTGGGCGAGGCGCGGCTTCGGGGTCAGCTTGACCGTGATCTCGGTGATGATCGCGAGCAGGCCTTCGGAGCCCGTCACCAGCGCGAGCAGGTCGTAGCCGGCGGCGTCGAGCGCATCGCAGCCGAACTCGACGACGTCGCCGGTGATCAGCACGCCGCGCACGCGGCGCAGGTTGTGGACGGTCAGCCCGTACTTGAGGCAGTGCACGCCGCCCGAGTTTTCCGCGACGTTGCCGCCGATCGTGCAGGCGATCTGGGACGAGGGGTCCGGCGCGTAGTAGAGCCCGTGCCCGGCGACCGCCTCGGAGATCGCGAGGTTGCGCACGCCGGGCTGGACCACCGCGGTGCACGACAGGGGATCGATCGCGAGGATCCGGTTGAACCGCGCGAGCGACAGCACGACCCCGTCGGGATGCGGCACCGTGCCGCCGGAGAGCCCGGTGCCGGCGCCCCGGGCGACGACGGGGATGCGCGCCGCGTGGCAGGCCTTGAGCAGCGCGACGACCTGCGCCTCGTTCTCCGGCAGCAGCACCGCCGCCGCCCGCTCGCGGTACAGCGTCAGGCCGTCGCACTCGTAAGGGCGAGTGTCCTCCGACGCGGTCAGCAGCGCCGACGGCGGCAGGATCGACTGGAACTGGGCAAGTACGCGCGGGTCGAGCATCGGAGGCGGCATCCGCGGCGGCCGGCAAGGGGCGGCGCCCCGGCAGGTGACCGTGACTGGGAGCCGCTGATTATTCCACATCGGGGCGCGACCCGCACGACCGGCCGGATTGCCCCGTTCCGGGCCCGTCCGCGCACAAAACCCTATACACCGGCCGCTCCCTTCCTTAGAATCCGCCGGTTAGGGCACCGCTTTCACATACCCACAACGCCCGCAATGTAACGAGGAGACTGTCATGCGGTTCTGCCATCCCCTGCGCGCCCTGGCCCTTTCGCTCGGCGCGACGTTCGTGCTTGCCGCCGCCCCCGCGGTCGCGCAGACCACGACACTCAAGATGAACATCTCGCTCAGCCAGAATTCGCACTACGGCGCGGGCGTCGACACCTTCGCGCGCGAAGTCGAGAAGCGCACCAACGGCCGCTACAAGGTCCAGAACTTCTATTCCGGCGCGCTCGGCGCCGAGCGCGAGTCGATCGAGGCGCTGCAACTCGGAACGCTCGACCTCACGCTGACGTCGACCGGTCCGGTGCCGAACTTCGTGCCGGAGACGGCGATCCTCGACATCCCGTTCCTGTTCAAGGACTACGCCCACGCGCGGGCGACGCTGGACGGCCCGATCGGCCAGGACCTGCTGCAAAAATTCCCGTCCAAGGGGATCATCGCGCTGGCCTGGGCCGAGAACGGCTTCCGCCACATGACGAACAGCAAGCGGCAGGTGGTGGTGCCCGACGATCTCAAGGGCCTCAAGATGAGGACGATGGAGAACCCCGTCCACATGCAGGCCTACAAGCAGTTCGGGATCATCCCGACGCCGATGGCCTTCACCGAGGTCTTCACCGCGCTCCAGCAGGGCACCGTCGACGGCCAGGAGAACCCGCTGTCGGTGATCTCCGCCGCCAAGTTCGACCAGGTGCAGAAGTACATGACGCTGACCGGCCACGTCTATTCGCCGGCGCTGATCCTGATGGGCAAGGGCCCCTGGGACAAGCTGTCGGCAGCCGACAAGCAGATCTTCCTCGACTCGGCCAAGGAAGCAGTGAAGGCCAACCGCGCGCGCATCGACGAGGACGAGAAGAAGGCGGTGGCCGACCTCCGCTCCAAGGGCATGACGATCGTCGAGGTCGTCGACAAGTCGAAGTTCCAGGCCACGCTGTCCCCGACGTTCGTCGAGTTCGGCAAGAAGTTCGGCCAGGACAACATCGACAAGATCCGCAACTACAAGTAAGTCACCGGCGTAGCCCGGGTTGAGCGAAAGCGAAACCCGGGGCCGGCACGATGCGGCGGTTACCCCGGGTTTCGCCTTCGCTCAACCCGGGCTGCCCGCCCGGTACGACCCCAGTCGAACCATTCGTCTCCGCCGAAGGATTCCCCGTGCGCAATGGCTTCCTCGCCCTCGAACGCTGGACCACGGAACTGTCGCTCCGGATCGCCTGCGCGATGCTGGTCATCGCCGCCTGCCTCGGGATGTACCAGATCATCGCCCGCTTCCTGATCCACGAGCCGGCCGAATGGTCGGAGGTGCTGATCCGCTTCGCGCTGATCTGGATGGTGTTCATGGGCGTGCCCTGCGCGTTCCGCCAGGGCGCGATGGTCTGCGTCGACCTCGCCTACCGCAAGGGCGGCCCGGTGATGAAGCGCGCGCTCGACTGGCTGATCGCGATCACCGCGCTGATCCTCATCGCGGCGATCATCCGCTACGGCGTCGAGTACGCGTACCGCGCGCGCTTCCAGACGATCAGCGGCCTGGAATCGTTCTCGATGACCTGGGCTTACCTGGCGCTGCCCGTCGGCGGCATCTTCTGCGTGCTGGGCATCATCGGCTGCCTGCTCGACCCGCGCCGGCAGGAACTCGAGACGGCGCAGTAGCCTTCCCTCGCCCGCACCACCGCGTCCCGACGCGCTTTCCGCCCACGCTCCGGAGTTGCCATGCCGTCCACGATGTTCCTGACGATGATCCTGTGCTTCGCGCTCAGCATCTCGGTGTCGGTGTCGATCGGCCTCGCCAGCCTCGTCGGCGCGTACCAGGCGAACCTCAACATCCTCGCGATCGTCAAGGAGATGTTCGGGGCGATCAACAAGTTCCCGCTGGCCGCCATTCCGTTCTTCATCCTCGCCGGCAACCTGATGGAATCCGGCGGCATCTCGGGCCGGCTCGTCGAGTTCGCCAAGTCGATCGTCGGCGGCGTCCAGGGCGGGCTCGCCGCCACCTGCGTGCTCACCTGCATGATCTTCGCCGCCGTGTCGGGCTCGAGCGTGGCGACGACGTTCGCGATCGGCACGATCCTGATCCCGGCGCTGATCAAGCATGGCTACCCGACCAACTTCGCCGCGGCGCTGCAGGCGACCTCGGCCGAGCTGGGCGTCATCATCCCGCCGTCGATCCCGATGATCCTCTACGGCGTGTCGGCCGAGGTGTCGATCGGCGAGCTGTTCATCTCCGGCTTCGGCCCGGGCCTCCTCATCGGCGTCGCGCTGATGGTGTTCGTCGTCATCTATGCGCGGATCAAGGACTACGGCAAGGACGACCACGTGGGCCGGCTGCCGTTCCTGGTCGCCACGCGCCGCGCCGTGCTGGCGCTGATGATGCCGGTGATCATCCTGGGCGGGATCTACGGCGGCGTGTTCACGCCGACCGAGGCCTCGGTGGTCGCGGTGTTCTACGCGCTCATCGTCGGCGTGGGCGTCTACAAGGAAACGAAGATCGCCGACCTGCCGCGGGTGCTGAAGAAGAGCGTGATCTCGTCGGCGGTGATCATGTTCATCATCGCCAACGCGGGGCTCTTCAGCTACCTGATCACCCGCGCCGGCATTCCCGAGATGATCGGCGCCTTCCTGGTCGACTGGCTGAAGTCCCCGGCGCTGTTCCTGCTTGGCGTCAACGCCGCGCTGTTCGTCATCGGGATGTTCATCGAGACGTCGGCGTCGATCATCGTGCTGGCGCCGATCTTGGCACCCGTCGCCGTGCACTTCGGCATCGACCCGGTGCACTTCGGCACCATCATGGTCGTGAACCTGGCGCTGGGGATGATCACGCCGCCGTTCGGCGTGAACCTGTTCGCCGCCTGCACGGTCGCCAGGATATCGCTCGACCAGATCGTCACGCGGCTCATCCCGTTCGTGCTGGTCGTGCTCGCGTGCCTGATGGTGATCACCTACGTGCCGGTCATCTCGCTCGGCCTGCGCGACCTCGTCTACGCGAAGTAGCGTCCCGTAGCCCGGGTTGAGCGAATGCGAAACCCGGGGCAGGCGCGGCAACGGGCCGCCGACGCGTACCGGGACGGCCCGCCCGGTCAGACGCAGCGCCCGCCGTCCACTTCGAGGCAGGTGCCGGTGATGAACGCCGACTCGTCGGACGCGTAGAACACCGCCGCCGTCGCGATGTCCGAAGGCTGCGACAGGCGGCCCAGCGGGATCGACGCGACGAACTTCGCGCGGAGCTCCGGCGTGTCGCCGCCCATGAAATCCGGGAGCATCGCGGTCTCGCCCGCGACCGGGTTGATCACGTTGACGCGGATGTTGTCGGGGGCGAGCTCGGCCGCCATCGAGCGCGACGTCGTGATCGCGGCGCCCTTGCTGCCGTTGTACCAGGTGAGCCCCGGACGCGGGCGCACCCCGGCGGTCGACGCGATCGTGATGAAGACGCCGCGGCGCTGGTGCCGGAAGTGCGGCACCGCGTGCCGCGCTGTCAGGAACAGGCTTTTCACGTTGACGGCGTAGATCCGGTCGAACTCCGCCTCGGAGACGTCGAGCAGCGGCTGGTTCTTGTGCGTCTTGCCCGCATTGTTGACGACGATGTCGAGGCCGCCGAAACCCGCGAGCGCGAACGCGACGAGCCTCGACACGTCGGCGTCGACCGACACGTCGCCGGCGCAGAACAGCGCGCGGCCCGGCGTGGCGGCGTTGATCTCCCGCGTGACCCGCTCGCCGCCGGCGACGCCGATGTCGTTGACGACGACGCGCGCGCCTTCCGCCGCGAACCGCTTCGCGATGCCTGCGCCGAACCCCGATCCCGCGCCGGTGACGATTGCTATCCTCCCCTGCAGCCTCATTTTCCCGCTCCCGAAACGCCGCCCGGCGCAGCCAGGCGATCACGATAAATGCCGGGCGTCGAGCCTTCGATCACGCTCGCGCCGGCGACCTTGCGATAGATGCCCCCGCTCTTCGCGCCGCCGATGATGGCGTACGCGTAGCCCTGCCCTGCCATCGCGTGCAGGCACTCGAGCAGCAGCACGGCGCCGATGCCGCGACCGCGCGCGCCTTCCGCCACCCCCATCGGACCGAAGAAGTTGCGGCAGGTGCTGTCGTGGCAGGCAAAGCCTTCGATGCTGCCGCCCGCCGTGGCAATGAAGCAGGACCGCGGCTGGTTGGCGAACGCGACGTCGCATTCGTCCGCCCAGGCCGGCCCGAACGCGGACTCGACCCAGCCGACGACGCGCCGCTTCTCGTAGGCCATCGCGCGGCGGACGACGATCCCGTCGGCCGCAAGCCGCACGCGCGGCCCCGCGACGCCCGGCAGGTCGTAGAGCTTCACCAGCAGGTCCGGCATCGGCGCTTCCCGAATCAGGCGGCGGGGGGCGTCAGCCGTGCGCCAGCACGACGGTCTTCAGCGCGGTGAAGCCGTATAGCGCCTCGAAGCCCTTCTCGCGGCCGTAGCCCGACGACTTCACGCCGCCGAACGGCAGCTCGACGCCGCCGCCGGCACCGTAGTTGTTGATGAACACCTGGCCGCTCCTGACCGCGCGCGCCATCCGCAGCTGCCGGCCGCCGTCGCGGGTCCAGACCCCGGCGACCAGGCCGAACTCGGTCGCGTTGGCGATCCGGCATGCGTCGGCCTCGTCGACGAAGGGCATCGCCGCCAGCACCGGCCCGAACACCTCGTCGCAACCGAGCCGCGAGTCGGACGGCACGTCGCGCAGCAGGCAGGGCGCGACGTAGTAGCCGTGCTCCGGCGCCGTCGCGACGACGCTGCCCCGGGCAACCGTCGCGATGCCCGTGCGCTCGGCGTCGGCGAGGAAGCCCTGCACGCGCTCCTTCTGGCTCGCGCGGATCAGCGGCCCGCAGTCGAGGTCGGCCATCGCCGGGCCGGTCTTGAGCGCCGCGAAGCGCTCGCCCAGCCGCTGCAGCACCTCCTCGTAGCGCGACGCCTCGACCAGCAGCCGGCTGCCGGCCGAGCAGGTCTGGCCGGCGTTCTGGACGATCGCGTTGACGAGCACGGGCAGCGCGGCGTCGACGTCGGCGTCGGCGAAGACGATCTGCGGCCCCTTGCCGCCCAGTTCGAGCGTCACCGGGCAGTGGCGCTTCGCGCATTCCTGCGCGACGAACGCCCCGGTGACCGGCGAGCCGGTGAACGACAGGTGCTCGATGCCGGGATGGGCCGCGAGCGCGGCACCCGCCTCGCGCCCGAAGCCGGTGACGATGTTGAGCGCGCCGTCCGGCAGCCCGGTTTCCGCCGCCAGCTCGGCCACGCGCAGCAGCGACAGGCAGGCATCCTCGGCGGGCTTCACCACGCAGGCGTTGCCGGCGGCGAGCGCGCCGCCGACCGAGCGGCCGAAGATCTGCAGCGGATAGTTCCACGGGATGATGTGGCCGGTCACGCCGTGCGGCTCGCGCCACGTCAGCACCGTGAAGCCCGGGGTGTAGGGAATGGTCTCGCCGTGGAACTTGTCGCAGGCGCCGCCGTAGAACTCGAAGTAGCGCGCGCAGGCGGCGACGTCGGCACGCGCCTGCTTCAGCGGCTTGCCGCAGTCGCGCGCCTCTAGCAGCGCCAGTTCCTCGGCGTGGTCGAGGATCGCGCGCGACAGCCGCGCGAGCGCCCGGCCCTTCTCGACGGGCGCCAGGCGGCCCCACGCGCCGTCGCGGGCGCCCTGCGCGGCGGCCACCGCGCGGTCGACGTCGGGTGCCGTGCCAAGCGCGATGGTCGCGAACACGCGGCCGTCGGACGGATCGATGACCGGCAGCGTCCCGCCGCCGGCCGGCGCGACCCAGCGGTTGGCGATGAAGTTGTGCGGCGGCGTGGTGACGGCGGGAAGCGGGTGCGGTGCGTTCATGGTCGGCTCACAGTGTCATCGGATGATCGGGGGGGATGTAGCCCGGCGTTGAGCGAATGCGAAACCCGGGGCAATCGTGGCCATTGCCGCCTCCACCCGGGTTTCGCTCCGCTCAACGCCGGGCTACCGAATTCGCTCATTTCGGCCTGAACTTCCAGGCGAGCGTGCTCTCGTCGGTGCGCGGTGCGTAGCTGATGCCGTCGCGCGTCGCCCACAGGTTGACCTGGAAGTGCAGCGGGATGATCCCGGTGTCGTTGATCGCGAGTTCCGTGGCCCGCTGCAGCATCGCCTCGCGCTTGGCGTCGTCGACGATCGCCAGCGCATCCTCGGTCAGCGCGTCGACCTTGCCGTTCGAGTAGCGGCCGCGGTTCGCGGTGCCGAAGCCGCGGTCGCGGTTGTACGTCATCAGGATCGCCTTCAGCGACGACGACGCCTCGCCCGTGCCCGTGCTCCAGCCCAGCAGCATGAAGCTGAACTTGAGGTCGGAGGCCTGCGTGAAGAACGTCGCCGACGGCATCGCGACCACCTTCGTCTCGATGCCGACGCGCGTCAGCATCTGCGCCACCGCCTGCGCGATCTTGGCGTCGTTGACGTAGCGGTTGTTCGGCGCGTGGATCGTGAGCGCGAAGCCGTCCGGATACCCGGCTTCGGTGAGCAGCTTCTTCGCGCCGGCCGGGTCGTAGGCCTCGACCTTCAGGTTCTTCGTGGCGCCGAACAGGAAGTCGGCGACGAGCTGGCCCGAGGGCACCGCCTCACCTTCCATCACCTTCTCGACGATCGCCGGGCGGTTGATCGCCTTCGACATCGCCTTGCGCACGCGCGGGTCCTTCAGCGGGTTCTTCGCGAGCGGCTTGCCGGCCTTGTCGGTGACGAACGGCGACACGTCGCGGTCGCTGTCCATGTGCAGGTAGATGAGGCGGTCGGCCACCGTGCGGTACATGCCGAGCCGCTTGTCCTTCTTCAACTGCGCGGCGTCGGACGTCGGCACGTTCTCGATCACCTGCACGTCGCCCGACAGCAGCGCCGCGACGCGCGACGCGTCCTGCGGCAGGAGCCGCATCGTCACCTTCGTCCACGGCGTCTTGCCGCCCCAGTAGCCGTCGAAGCGCGCGAGCTCGATCCGGTCGCCCTTCGCGTACCGGACGAGCTTGTACGGCCCGGTGCCGATCGCGGCCCTGCCGCTGTTGAAGTCGTCGGTCGTCGCCTTCGCGGCGGACTTGGAGATGATGGCGACCTGCGTCATGTCGGAAGGCATCAGCGGATAGGGCGTCGCGGTCTTGAAGCGGATCGTCAGCGGATCGACGACGATCACTTCCTTGATCTGCTTGGTGAACGCCGTGAACGGCGACGGGCTGTTCGGCACCGTGGGCACCCGCTCGATCGACGCAACGACGTCGGCGGCGGTGAAGTCGCTGCCGTCGTGGAACTTGACGCCACGGCGCAGCTTGAACTCCCAGGTCAGCGGATCGATGACCTTCCACTCGGTGGCAAGGCCGGGCTGCGGCTGCGACTTCTCGTTGCGCTCGACCAGGTAGCCGAAGATGTGCGCGGCGACGTTGTTGTTCGGCGTGACGTTGTGATAGTGCGGATCGAGCGCGGTGACGTCGGTGCCGAGGCCGATGGTCAGGTCGGCGGCGGCGGCCGGCGCGGCGATCGCGAGGCCGAGGGCCAGCGCGAAGGCGAACGGCGCGGCGATGAGACGGTGCAACGTGCGGTGCAACGGCATGACTCCCCCTGGGGATGGCGCGGAACGGATTCGGGAACGATCCCGCAAGAATACCGTAACCCGCACCCCCGGCGCAGGGGTGGCCGGCGGCGGCGGCCGGGATTTCGCCCGCGCGCCGCCATGCCCCGCGCCGCGCGCATGGCGACTGCCGGCTCAGCCGCGGTAGCTGATCCGGTAGATCGCGCCGGCGTGGTCGTCGGCGACCAGCAGCGAACCATCCGGCGCGACCAGCACGTCCGCCGGCCGGCCCCACGCCCTGTCGCCCTGCAGCCAGCCCGAGGCGAATGGCTCGTAGCTCAGCGCGCGGCCGGCCGCATCGAGCGTCACCAGCGACACCCGGTAGCCGATCTTCGTGCTGCGGTTCCACGAGCCGTGCTCGGCGATGAAGGCCTGGTTGCGGTACGCGGCGGGGAACTGCGTTCCCGTGTAGAAGCGCATCCCCAGCGCCGCGACGTGCGGCCCCAGCACCTGCGCCGGCGGCGCAAAGTCGCGGCACGGACGCGCGCGGCCGTACTGCGGGTCGGACACCGTGCCGGCATGGCAATACGGGAACCCGAAGTGCATGCCGGCGCGTAAAGCGCGGTTCAGCTCGTCGCCGGGAACGTCGTCGCCCAGCATGTCGCGGCCGTTGTCGGTGAACCACAGTTCGCCGGTGCGCGGATGGAAGTCGAAGCCGACCGTGTTGCGGACGCCGCGCGCAAACACCTCGAGGCCGCTGCCGTCGGCGTTCATCCGCATGATGTTGGCGTAGCGTTCGGGGTCGGGCTCGCACACGTTGCACGGCGCGCCGACCGGCACATAGAGCTTGCCGTCGGGCCCGAAGGCGATGAACTTGCGCCCGTGCGCCGACTCCGGCGGGAACCGGTCGCTGACCACGACCGGCGATGGCGGATTCGCGAGCCGCCGCTCGATGTCGTCGAAGCGCAGGATGCGGTCGATCGCCGACACGTACAGCGCGTTGCCGCGGAACGCGACGCCCGCCGGCTCGCGCAGGCCCGTGGCGATCGTGCGCACGATTGCGTCGCCGCCGCCCGGCGGAAACCGCACCGCGTAGACGCTGCCCTCCGCGGCTGTGCCGACGAACAGCGTGCCTTCGGCACCGAAGGTCATCGCCCGCGCGTTGGGGACGCGCGCCGCCACGCTGATCGAGAACCCCGGCGGCAGCCGGATGTCGCCGAGCGGAAGTGCCGACTGCGCCCACGCGAGCACGGGCAGCGCGAGCGCGACGATGCCTGCGACACGCGCGCAGCGACGCGACCGTCGCGCGCGCAGCAATCCGGAGATGATCATCGTTCTTCCTCGTGTCGGTTCGCGGCGCGGGCACCCGATTGCCGGCAGCCGCCGCCGCCGTCCGGGGCCGGGGCCAGGGCGGCGCGCCCGGCCTGCCAATGATACGCATTTGACAGCCTCAGCCCGCCTGCTATCCTGACCCGTCCATCGCAACGCAGCATCACGCGTGCTCCACCGAGGCACCTCGCATGAACGCACCCGCCATCCACAACCCCGTCGGCCCCGCGGGCGCCGCCGGAGCCCCGCCCGACCTCCTCGCCTGGGACCTGATCCGCAAGCTCGTGAGCTTCAACACGACGAGCCGCGAGTCGAACCTCGCGCTGATCGACTGGATCCGCGGCTACCTCGGCGGGCACGGCATCCACTCGACGCTCACGTTCGACGACGACCAGCGCAAGGCGAACCTGTTCGCCACGCTGCCGGCGCAGGACGGCAACGTCACCACCGGCGGCATCGTGCTGTCCGGGCACACCGACGTCGTGCCGGTCGACGGCCAGCCGTGGGACACGAACCCGTTCGAGGCCACGATCGTCGGCAACAAGGCGTTCGGGCGCGGCGTCACCGACATGAAGAGCTTCAGCGCCACCGGGCTCGCGTTCGTGCCGGAACTGCTGCGACGGGGATTGCGGCGACCGGTGCATTTCGCGCTGTCGTACGACGAGGAAGTGGGCTGCATCGGCGTGCGCCGGCTGCTCGCGGACATCGGGAAGCGCGGCGTCTCGCCGACCGGCGCCATCGTCGGCGAGCCGACCGGCATGCAGCTGGTCGTCGCGCACAAGGGCAAGAAGAGCTGGCGCTGCCGCGTCCGCGGCCACGAGGCCCACTCGTCGCTGACGCCGCAGGGCGTCAACGCCGTGCAGATCGCCTGCGAGATCGTCACGTACCTGACGAACATGTCGCGTGCGTTCCGCGACAACGGCGCCTTCGACCACGACTACGACGTGCCCTTCACCACCGTGCACACCGGCGTGATCCACGGCGGCACCGCGCTCAACATCGTGCCGCGCGACTGCTCGTTCGATTTCGAGTTCCGGCACCTGCCGTTCGACGATCCCGACGCGCTGTTCGCCGAGGTCGAGGCCTACGCGGCGCGATTCCTGCCCGCGATGCACGCGGTGTCCGCCGACACCTACATCGAGTTCGACGAGCTGTCGGCCATGCCGGGCTTCGACACCGCCGGCGGCAGCGAAATCGCCGAGATCGGCAAGACCTGCAACGGCACGCACCACTACGGCAAGGTCTCGTTCGGCACCGAGGCATCGCTGTTCCACAAGGCCGCGATCCCGACGATCATCTGCGGCCCGGGCCACATCGCCCAGGCCCACCAGCCCAACGAGTGGGTGACGCTCGACCAGCTCGCCGCCTGCGAAGCGTTCATGCGCCGGCTCGCCGACCACGTCTGCGTCGCATGAGCCGGACGGGCCGCCCCGAGGGCGAATACCGGAGTGCGCAGCACGAAGGTCGTCCAGTGCGAATCCATGCCGCCCTGGCCGGCGGCGCAATGGGCTTCCGGGTGCCGGGACGGCGATGACCGCCGCGCCGGCGGCCATCGAAGTCCCCTTTCCGGACCTCGGCCGCTGGGCCGCGGGCAACGCCGGCACGCCCTACGTCTGGACGTTCGAGTCGGCGAAGGCCGGCCCGCACGTGGTCCTGCAGGCGCTCACGCACGGCAACGAGGTGTGCGGCGCGATCGCGCTCGACTGGCTGCTCGCCGAGGGCGCACGGCCGACGCGCGGCACGCTGACCGTCTGCTTCGCCAACATCGACGCGTACCGGCGCTTCGACCCTGCCGACCCGTATGCTTCGCGCTGCATCGACGAGGACTTCAACCGGCTGTGGACCGCCGACGTGCTCTCCGGCACGCGGCAGACGGCCGATCTCGCGCGCGCGCGCGCGCTGCGGCCGCTCTACGATCGCACCGACTATCTGCTCGACCTGCATTCGATGACGGACCCGTGTCCGCCGCTGGCGATGGCCGGCCGGCAGCGCAAGGGAGTCGAGCTGGCGCACGCGCTGGGCATCCCGCAGCACGTGGTGATCGACGGCGGCCACGCCGCCGGCCGGCGGCTGCGCGACTACGACTTCTTCGACGACCCCGTCGACCCGCGCAACGCGCTGCTGGTCGAGTGCGGCCAGCACTGGGAGCGCGCGGCGCCAACGGTGGCCAGGCAGTCGACGCTGCGGTTCCTTCATCATTTCGGAATGCTCGACCCGGCGTTTGTCGATGCCCATCTCGACCATACGCCGCGCCCGCCGCAGATCGTGATCGAGGTCACGTCCACGGTGACGATCGACTCGGACAATTTCGAGTTCGCTCTGCCGGTGCACGGACTCGCCGTGGTGCCCAAGTCGGGCGCGCTGCTGGCGCGGGACGGCGGCGTGAACGTACGCACCCCGTACGACAACTGCGTGCTGATCATGCCCACCCGGCGGCCCCGGAAGGGCGAGACCGCGGTGCGACTGGGGCGGTTCGTCGGCTGACCGGGCATGCGGTAGCCGGAGCGATGTTGCAGCCCGGCGTTGAGCGAAGCGAAACCCGGGTGGACGCGGCAATGGCCACGATTGTCCCGGGTTTCGCATTCGCTCAACGCCGGGCTACGGATCGACGGGTGTTGCCGCCTCGACCGGCGCCTCGCGCCAGTATCGCCGGTCGCGGGCGCGCCAGGCCTCTGCCTTGGGCACGCTCCCCGGGCCGAATGACACGCTGACTGCGCCGTCGAGGTCGGTGCGCCGGATCGCCGCGCCCGCCGCGACGTAGCGCGCGACGACATCCGGTCGCGGGTGGCCGAAGCGGTTGCGGTACCCCGGCGTGAACACGGCGATCTGCGCCGCCGTGGCGGCGACGAACGCCGGCAGCGACGACGTGCGCGAACCGTGGTGCGGCACGACCAGCACGTCGGTCTTCAGCGCGCCGGGATCGCGCCGCAGCAGGTCCTGTTCGCTCTTCGCCTCGATGTCGCCGGCGACGATGGCGCTGCCGTGGCCGGAATCGATGCGGACCACGCACGACAGGTCGTTGGCCTTGATCCGTGGATCGGCGTACTGCGCGGGCGTCGGGTGCAGGACGTCGAACCGCACGCCGTCCCAGTCCCAGCGCTGTCCGGCCAGGCACCGCTCGAGCCGTCCACCCGATGCATCGCGCGCGCCGACGATCACGCTGTCTTCGGGCAGCGACGAGAGCAGCCGGTCGACGGGGACGGTCTGCAACAGCGTCACCGCGCCGCCGCTGTGATCGCTGTCCTTGTGCGAGACGACCAGCGTGTCGAGCGCAGCGATGCCCGCCGCGCGCAGGAACGGCGCAACGATCCGGCCGCCGGCATCGGCGTCGTCGTTGTAGCGCGGGCCGGTGTCGTAGAGCAGCGAGTGGCTGTGGGTCTCGACGACCACGGCGAGGCCCTGCCCGACGTCCAGCACCGTCATCCGGAACGCGCCCGGCGGTGGCCGGGCGGGCAGGATGACGAACAGCGGAACGAAGCAGAGCGCACCCAGCGCGCGCGCCGGAACGCCGCGGGGGGCCGCGACCAGCACGACGCCCGCCAACGCCAGCGCGACGGCGGCGGCCGGCGGTGCATGCTGCTGCCACACGGCGCCGGGCAGCGCCGACAATCCGACGAGTGGAACCATCATCGCCGCGAACACGCCGTGCGCGGCATGCCACAGCATATCGACCGGCAGCACGATGCCGGCCAGCACCAATGGCACCACGACGAAGGTGACGACGGGAATGGCCAGCGCATTGGCCAGCGGTGAGATCACCGACACCTGCTGGAACAGCGCCAGCGTCATGGGGACGAGGCCGACGGTCACGAGCATCTGCGTTCGCGTCGCAAGCCGAAGGCCGCGCGCGATGCGCGCCCACCGCCCCGCCGGCGGCGGCGACGCCAAGCGGCCGGCGTTCGCGTAGAGCAGCAGCCCGACGCTGCCGAACGACAGCCAGAACCCCGGCGTGACGCCGGCCCATGGGTCCCATGCAACGACGACGACGAGCGCCCACAGCCAGACGATCGACGCCGTGCCCGGCCGACCCAGCCACAGGCCGACGGCGGCGACGACCAGCATCAGCAGCGTGCGCTGCGCGGGAATCTGCGCGCCGGCCAGCAGCACATAGGCGGCAGCGGCAGTGACGCCAACCACCGCCGCGACCTTGCGGGCCGGCAGCCGGGTGGTGAGCCGCGTGCTGCGCCGGGCCAGCGCATGCGCGAGCCCGCCCGCCAGCGCCGCAAACACGGTGACGTGCAGCCCGGAGATGCTGATCAGGTGCGAGATGCCGGTGCGGGCGAATACGCGCCACTGGGCTTCGGGAATCGCGCGCTGGTCGCCGATGGTCAGCGCAACGATCACGCCGGCATATTGCGCGCCGGGCAACGCGGCGAGAATCCGTGCCCGCACCTGCGCGCGGGCCCGCTCGACGTGGTCGGACGGTCGGCCCGCGAACGGGTCGAGCCGTGCGTTGCGCCCGTCGCTGCGCACGTAGCCCGTCGCGCGCAGGTTGTTCTCCAGCAGCCACGCCTCGATGTCGAAGCCGTTCGGGTTGACGGTGCCGTGCGGGCGCTTGAGGCGCACGACCATCCGCCAGCGCTCGCCGGCGGCGAGCGGCGGCGGGGGCTCGCTTGCGCCATCCTGCTTCTGCGCCGCGTACCACGCGAGCGCGAGGCGCGCCGGCACGATGGCGCCGGGCGTCTCGATGCGCTCCACGGCGAACGCGAAGCGCGTGCCCCGAGGCGAGGCCTGCGGCAACTCGTCGACGATGCCGACGATGGCGATGTCGACGCCTTCCCACGCCGCCGGCAGTTCGTCCGCAAGGCGCGCCTCGGCCCGCCATGCCGCATGGGCCAAGCCCAACGCGCCCGCCGCGGCGGCGACCATCGTGCAATGGGCGAATGCCGCAGCGTGACCTGCATCACGCCCGCTGGCCGGTGACCGGCGGGCGAGTTCGCGCAGGGCGAACGCGAAGAAAGCGAACGCCGCGGATGCCGCGAACCAGGCAGCAGCTGCCGGCAAGCTCGGCTGGCATTGCAGGACCGTGGCGCCGGCGGCGAATGCGAACAACGCGATGGGTAGGCGGGACATGCGGACATCAGTCTGCCTCCGCATCGCGCCGCCGGCGATTCACCAGATGGCCGAGATGCGGTCCAATACGGCGGCCACTGCGCGAAATGCGGCACGACGCCGGCTCCATGCTCATGGCCCCGGCGTCGCGTACAACATTCCGCGCCTGCAAGCGCGCCCAACGGAGGAGCCCCCGTGTCAACCCATTCGATGCGCTTTCGCTGGACGTCGCTTGCCTTGGCGTCATTCGTCTTCCTGCTCGCCGCGCCACGGGCGCGGGCGGCCTCGGCGTCCTGGCGCTGTAGTTCGACGGCGGCTGCACGCTCACCGGCAACGGCGTCGTGCTGACGGCGGCCGCCCGAGAGCCGATCACGCCGGTGCCGGCGACGCCCGTGCCGGACCTGACGCCATGGACCATGGCCGCGCTCATGCTCGGCCTTGCGGCGATGGCCGCCCGGCGGCTGCGAAGGGACGCTGCGAAGGCCAAAGGATAGGCATTTGACGCGCCGTTCCTCGCGCCTCCGCGCCTGAGGAACGGGGGAAGCTCGCGCTTCGCTCGCCGCAGGGCCGCCCAGGCCAGTGCGTGCTGTCCCGCGGAATCTGGTACCATAGCCGGTTCTTCTGCCGAGGTGAGCCAGCGATGATCGAAACCCTGAACTACCTCAAGAAATACGGTCAACGCTTCGATTACGAACTCGCGCGGGATCGTGGCATCCGGATCGAGGTCGCCCGCCAGCAGCTTGCCCAGCTGGCCGAGCGGCGCGAGATCGTGATGTGCAAGGTCACCCGCTACGACGACGGCGCGCCCGTCGACGGTTGGCTGTGCCGGATTTCGGGCTACTCGCCGCCGCCGGCACCCGGCCGCAAGGCCAAGGGCTCCGTGGCGCCGTCGGCGTAGACGCGCGCCCCGAGCACCGACCGCGCGAGCACCCGCACCCCGATGGCTTTTTCGTACCGATGCGCGATCTCCGGGCAGTCGATCCCGGCCTACAGCGTCGAGCCGACTGAAATCGTCGTGGTGCTGCCCGATCCGCCGGGCGGCACGATGCGCGGTTTCTGGGACGGCTACGGCCACATCCTGCCGCCGGGCGTCGACACGATGCAGGCGGCGCAGGACATCCAGCGCTACAGCTCCCCCGAGTTCCACCTGCAGCGCCGATTGACCCAGCTGCTGGGCAGCGACGACCCGGCCGTCGTCGAGCCGGCGGTCAGGATGGTCAAGGCCAAGTACTACGAGCCCGGCAAGCACACGTTCGCGGCGCTTGCTGCCTCCCTGCCGTGCCCGGAGAAGGGGATGTTCTACAAGCAGATCGGCAGCTGGAACGAGCCGGCGCACCGGGTGCCGCGGCCGAAGAAGCCGCCGGCCGGCCCGGGCCAGGCGGCTGCCGCCGGCGACGACGAACCCGTGCCGCAGTGACGGCGGCATCGCCGCCACCCGCAACGGCGTCGCGACTGCCGGTTCGGAACAGCGTTGCCGTCCGCCATGGTCACAGCACCTTGCCCCAGCCGGCAACGACCTCCCGCATGCGCGGCGTCAATTGCTTGATCAACTCGGCGTTGTACGCGTGGGATGTGCCATCCGTGATGCTCTGCGTGGTGGCGTTGAAGATGCGTGACGCGCCGACTGCATAGGCGCGCGAATTCGCCGCCGGGGAGCCGGGCGAGACAGCCGGATCGACGTCGGTGGCGACGATCGAGATCGTGTTGTCGGCGTTGCGGAGAATGTCGAAGATCCGGAAGTGCTGCGGGAAGTCGCGCAGCGACGCCGTCTCCACTTCCCAGAAGCTCCGCTCCGGCTGGTCGCCGGGATCGTCGGCGTTGAACGGCTGCGGGCTGACCACGTTGACGTGACGGTGCCCTGACATCCACAGCAGCAGATTGGGGAACCCGTGGAGGATGCCCAGCAGCTGCTGGTCGGTCACCACGCTGGGCGGCGCGAACACGGCGGCGTTCCCCGAGCCGGGGTCCAGCGTCAGCTGCGGATTCACCGGGATGTGCGCGGCGATGATCATCAGCTTGTCGTTGCGCTGGCCTTCCGCGAGCTCGGCGACCAGCCAGTCGAGCCGCTTCGGGTCGAGGCAGCCCCGCGCGAACTGCGTGCTGTCGGCCGTCTTCATCGTGTCGTCGAGCACGATCACCTTGAGCGGGAGGCCCGCCTTCGGCTGGAAGCTGTAGCAGGCGAAGTCGCGGTCGAGATTGTCCTGCGTGAAGCCGTGGCCCGCGGGCGCGCTGCTGGTGGTGAAGAATTCGCGCATCCAGTTGGCGGTGCAGGAGGTGGGAGACACGAGGGAATGGCGATCGGGATCGGCCGCGACCTGCGGCGCGGACGCCCACTTGTCGTCCGGCCCGCTCTTGATCACCAGCCCCAGCTCCGTGGTCCCATCGACCACGCCGACGTAATACCCGGTTCCGTTGATGCCGGCGCTCCCCGAGGACATGTCCATCACGCTCGTGCCGACGTGCGCCGCCAGTGTCTTGGCGTTCTCGTATTCCGAGCCCTTCCAGAACTGGTCGTGGTTGCCGACGACCGCATACCAGGGAATGTCCCTGCTGAGGCCCGCGGCCTTGAACGGCCGCTGATAGCCGACGCTGCCCGCCCCGAGATGATCGCCCGAGCTCGGGATGATCACCTTGCCGTCCATCACGTCGATGAACCAGCGCAGCTCGTTGTATTGCGTGTTGTCGGCGTCGTCGCCGAGGGAAATGCCGAAATCGAGCGGACTCCTCCGGTGCAGCGCATTGATCGTCTGGACGGCGGCGTCGAGCACCTGCGGCCCCGAGATCACGACCGGCGAGTACGCGGAGCCATCGTTCGACGGGGCGCCCCACGGCGCGCTCCAGCCGAACCAGAGCGGCTGCGCCGGGGATTCCTTGTCGGTGATGTGGACGTCGGAGACCGTGAAATAGGTCAGGAGGCGCGCGACGTTCGGCGCGCCCGTGTACCCGGGGGCAAGGTTCTGCAGCTTGAGGTGCGGGAGGCCCGGCTGGAACTGCCAGGCGTTGTAGCCATATTTCGAGTAAGGCAGCTCGTTCGCGTTGAGGGGCGGCGTGGTCGCAGCCAGCGCCACCGGGCAGACCTGCCGCTCCGCCGTCGTGCAGACGTCGCCGGCAATGGGCCACTCGACCACCTCCGGGACGCCGTCCCCGCCGCCACCGCAGGCGGTGAATTGACCGGCCGACGCCGCGAGCGCGGCGTGCTTCAGGAAATCGCGACGGGTGACCATGATCGAGCCTCCTGCGCCAGGTTGGCTCCTCGCTGACCGGCAGCGTGGCGTTGCGTCCAGTCATTGAGCACCCCGCCCTTCGCGCGGCACTTGTGCGAGATCAAGCTCGCATCGTCGCCCGCGTTCGCCCCCGTATCCGGACGGGGGCGACGGGGCGGCCGCCGCAGGGCGCGAGGTCGCGCCGCTCGGACCGTCCGCCCCCGCTCGATCGACGGGGCCGGAAGGAACTACTTCTTCGCCGCCCGCTTCGCCGGCGCCTTCACCGCCTTCTTCGCCGGCACCTTCGCCACCTTCTTCGCCGGCGCCTTGACCGCCGTCTTCGCCGGCGACTTCGCGCGATTCCGCACCGCCGAACCGGCCTTCTCCACGGCGTTCCTGACGGTCGCCATCGCCCGCGTCAGCACCGACTTGACGGCGGACGCGCGTCCGGCCGCCGTCTTCGCCGCGCCGGTCTTGCGTGCCGGTGCCGCCTTCTTCGGCGCCATGGCACGCTCGACCTTGCCGGCCGCTTTCTGCGCGCCGGCCGCGGCCGATCGCGCGCCCCGGGCCACGGCACGCTTCGCCTTGCCGAGCGTCTTCTCCGCGCCGGCCTGCACCGCCCTGGTCTTGCGTGTCACGGTGCGCTTTGCCTTGCGCAGCGCGACTTCCGCGTCGGCCTGGGCTGCCTTCGCCGTGCGTGCGACCGTCGCCGCGCCGGCGCGCGCCTTCGCCTCGACCGCGGTCGTCGCCTTCTCGACCTCGTGCATCGCGCCGGCAGCGGCATCCCCTGCCGTCTGCACGAGCGACGTCCCTGCTTCCTGTGTCTTCTCGGCTGCGGTTTCGACTGCGTCGCCGATCCTCGTCAACAGACTCTTGTCGCCGCTCACGTCCGTCATCTTCGAAACTCCTGTCCGTTAATGAATGCGAACACACCGCGCCGCCGTCTTTTTCCGGCCGGCGGTGATCGCCTCCCGCCTGCGCATCGGGGTCCGACCCCATCACGTTAGCAACGAACGCTGCTCTCCACCTTGCGTTCGCTCAAGCTGTTGCACGTCGGCCCAAGCCACGGTTTCCGCCGCGCTCGACCCGGTGACGCGGCGGCGCATCGCTGCCCCCACCTCGCCGCGGGAGCGACGGTCCGCGCCGGGAGCCGTTGGGCACCGCCGGTGCTCTCGTCGGTCACCGTCCATTCGACGGGTTGGCTCGAGGGACTTGTCCTGTAGACTGTGCGGCGCGAGACGTCCAGTCGGCACCCGTCGCCTGCCTTGGCGCAAAGGCGGCCTTCCCTACAGAGAACCAGCCACGATGAACGCTCTCGGTCCATGCGCGGTATCCAAGCTTGTCCCAAGCAACCGGCATCCCGCCGCTCGACGCCGCCGGGCGCCGCTGGCTGCGCTGAGGGCCTGGCTGGCGCTGCTGGCGGTCTTCCTGCTTGCGGGAAACGCATTCGCCGAAACCACGGCCGCGACGCAGTACGCAGGCGGCAACGGCAGCCCGGGCAATCCTTGGCAGATCGCCACGCTGGCGCAGTTGCGCCTGTTCATGGAAACCGCGCCGGCTTCGTGGCCCGACGATGCCAACTTCATACTGACGGCGTCGATCGACGCCGCGGACACCGCCACCTGGCTTTCCAACGCGGGGTGGCTGCCGGTGGACATTACCTTCGTCGATCGTTTCGACGGCAATGGCTTCAACATCTCGAACCTGCATGTCAACCGACCCTCGACGGACAACGTCGGGTTTTTCGGACAGGCCGGCTCCGCTTGCTGCCAGCAGTTGGTGAACATCAAGATCGTCGGCGGATCGATCGTGGGTCGCGACTACGTCGGTGGGCTGTTGGGCAAATCCGGCGTGTACACGACAATCTCGACCAGCAGTTCGACGGCCCAGATCACGGGGCGGGCGTCGGTCGGCGGACTGGTCGGGTACCAGGACCGCGGCACCATCGAATCCAGCAGTTCGCAGGGCACGGTCACCGGGACCGATGCCGTCGGCGGCCTCGTCGGCACGCTCGCCGGCGGCACGATCACGTCGGGCTCTGCCACGGGCCCCGTCTCCGGGAACTGGCAGATCGGGGGCCTGGTCGGCGCGCGATTCAGGGGAAGCGGCAGTGGGGTGGTGACAACGAGCCTGGCGGAGGGCGCCGTCACCGGAAACGACGCGGTCGGCGGCCTGATTGGCTACAACGACGGCAAGGTCACGTTCAGCAGCGCGTCCGGCAGCGTGACCGGCAGCGACGTCGCCCCCTCCTCCCCTGGAATAGCGATGGTGGGCGGACTGATCGGCCGCGCTGACACAAACTCCATTGTCGAGGACTCCTCGGCGTCGGGCGACGTGTCGGGCAAGCTCAAGAACATCGGGGGTCTGGTCGGCGGAAACTATGGTCGCGTCACGAGAGGTTCGACACCCGCCGGCCAGAAGGTCACCGGAATCGGGTCCGGCTCCGGCTTTGCCGGCGGGCTGGTGGGGGGCAACCTGGGGGTGATTGCCTCGAGCAGCGCTGCGGGCACGGTCACGGTGGCGGGTACCGTCGGCGCCGTTGGCGGGCTGGTCGGGTACCAGTCCTACAACGGCGTAGGGATCCAGTCGAGCTACGCGACGGGCGATGTAACGGCTGCCGGCGCCAACCAGGTCGGGGGGCTGGTCGGGGCGCAAGCCACCTCCGGCGGAACCATCGCCGACAGCTACGCTCAGGGCCAGGTCTCGGGACTCGACAGCGTCGGCGGCCTGGTGGGGGAGCAGGGCGGCAGTTACGTCCAGCGCAGTCATGCGACGGGTGCCGTCTCCGGAGCAGTCGCCGTCGGCGGCCTCCTCGGGTTCAACGGCTTGGCCGGCAAAATCGAAACGACCTACGCCACCGGCACGGTCACCGGCACCGACGCCGTCGGCGGCCTGATCGGGCAGCATTACGGTCGCGTGACCGCGAGCTACGCGACGCAAGGAAGCGTCCACGGCAACAAGCCAGCACCGCCGACCGACGGCGGGCGATGGGTCGGCGGCCTTGTCGGCATCAACGGGGGAGCGATCTCGTCGAGCTATGCGGCCAACGACGTGACCGGCAACTCGTATGTCGGCGGCCTGGTAGGCAAGAACAGCGCCAGCGGCGACAACAACACCTCGAATTGCTTCGCGAAAGGCGCGGTGACGGGAGTCAACTACGTCGGAGGCCTTGTCGGGCAAAACGACTCCGGCAGCAACATCGCCACGTGCTATGCGTCGGGCACGGTCGCGGCGACGCAAGCCAGTCCGGCCCCGAGCGTCGGCGGCCTCATCGGCGACAACGGGTCCTCCTTCAATTCCAACCTCTACTGGAACAAGGATACGGCGGGGCTCGTGGGTGTCGGCGGCTTCTTGAGCACCGCCTTTGCCACGGGCCTGACGTCGGCCCAGATGCTGCACCAGGCCTCGTTCACGGGCTTCGCCTTCCCGCCGTGGGCAATCGTGGAAGGCGTGACCCAACCCTACCTGAACTGGATGGTCGCCGCCCCGACGATCTCGGGTGCAGCGTCGCGCAAGACTCACGCCGGTGCGGGCACTTTCAACCTGTCGCTGGCGCTGACGCCGGCCAGTCCGACGACCGAACCACGGCAGGGCCCGGCGGCAACGGTGGTGTTCACGTTCGACAAGCTCGTCAACGCCGCCACGGTGACCGTGACCAGCGGCGTCGCCACGGCGGCGGCGCCAACATTCAGCGGCTCCGAGGTGATCGTGGGCCTCACCGCCGTCGCCGACTCGCAATATGTGACCATCGCGCTGACCAACGTTTCCTCCACCGATGGCGGCGCCGGAGGCAGCGCGTCGGTGCGGATCGGGTTCCTCGCGGGGGACGTGGACGGGAACCGGATCGTCACCCTCGCCGACGTGCTGTCGGTGAATGCCACCCTGGGGCAACCCACGACCTTGGCGAACTTCCTGCGCGACGTGAACCTGAGCGGCACGGTGACGATGGCGGACAGGCTGATGGTCAACGCCAACCTGACGCAGTTCCTGCCGGCGCCCTGAACGGGCTCCCGATACGTCGCGTGCGCGGCGCATCGGGCTGTCCCGGGCACGGGAGTTTCAAGCCGGAAATCATGGCGACAAGCCACGTCCTGCCCGGCGATCCGTTCGCGGGCTGCCGCGCGGCGCCCGAGAAGCGCGGCCTGCCGCCCTTTCGCGTCGTCCCCTCTCAGCGCGCCCAGTTCCACGCCTCGCGGCTCGCCTCGATCAAGGCACGGGCATCGCGCAGGCTCTCGACGCGGCGAACCGCGCGCGCGTCGCCCGCCCAGATGCCCGTCGGCGAACGCACCTGCTCCAGCACCAGCGCCTCGATCCCGGACCACGCAGGACGCCGCGGCGGCGAGAGTTCGACGAAGTAGCGCCGCGCGCTTGTGCCCATGTCCCACGCGATCGATCGCTGGCCCTCGACGGGCAGCGCGCGCGTCACGTCGAACAGCCGGCCCTGCGAGTCCAGGATCCGCCGCTCGACGAGGTTGAGGCTCGACGCTCCCGGAGTCGACGTGAGCGCCGCCTCGGAGTCGCGCCCGTCCAGCGACGACTGCC
The DNA here is from genome assembly GCA_943331295.2 of Bordetella parapertussis. GTDB lineage: Bacteria > Pseudomonadota > Gammaproteobacteria > Burkholderiales > Casimicrobiaceae > CAIWHR01. The sequence goes on from CALQLA020000008.1 coordinate 78,415, forward strand.
CGATGAACAGCACCGGATAGCCGAGCGCGACGGAAACCCCCGGCGCCTTCGGCAGCGGTGTCTCCGGCTTGCAGCCCGCGAGCGTGACAGCTCACGAACAGCAGCCTGATCGGTCAGGAGAAATGGCATGGGTGTTTCCGTCGTTACCGGTGCAAACCGCGGCACCTCGCGCCGCCGCGCCCCGCCCGCATGCGGCCGACCGGGCCGGCGCGAGCAGCCGCACGGCGAAACGTGCAAGAATATCGCCCCCCCCCCCCTGCCCGCCCGGGGACGCATGCTCGAGCTGTCCAATCCTGCAATGGAGTCATCATGAGCGCCACGTACAAGGGAAGTTGCTTCTGCGGCAGCGTCGAACTGACCGTCACCGGCGAACCCGTCGCGGCGGGCTATTGCCACTGCGCCTCCTGCCGCAGCTGGGCGGCGGCACCGGTCAATGCGTTCAGCCTCTGGAAGCCCGCGGCGGTGACGATCACCAAAGGCGCGGACAACATCGGCGTCTACCACAAGACCGAGCAGAGCTACCGCAAGTTCTGCAAGACCTGCGGCGGCCACCTGCTGACGGATCACCCGAAGTGGGATCTGACCGACGTCTATGCCGCGACGATCCCCACCTATCGGCATGAGCCGAAGCTGCACGTCCACTACCAGGAGAGCGTCCTGCGCATCAAGGACGGGCTGCCGAAGATGAAGGACGTGCCGAAGGAGATGGGCGGGTCGGGCGAGACGCTGCCGGAGTAGCCGGCAGCGCGGGCAAGGCTTGCAGCGGCCCCGCCCACGTGCCGCGACCCGGCAGCGCGTCGCGTGCGCCGCCGCCGCCCGAAACCTCAGTCGAGCTTGATGTTCGCCTTCCTCGCGATGACGCTCATGCGCTCGAGTTCGCCCATCAGGAACGCCTGAGTCTCGTCGGCCGACATGTTGTCGTACTCGAGTCCGTACTTCTGGTTGAACGCAGCGTGGTCCGGCCGGTTCAGGATGGCGACGACGGCCTTCGTGAGCTTCTCCATGGCGGGCCGCGACATGCCGGCCGGCGCCACCAGCGCGTACCACTCGATGAGGCTGAAGTCCTTGATGCCGGATGCCTCGGCCACCGTGGGCAGTTCCGGCATGAAGCCGAAGCGCGTCGGGGTCGACACGGCCAGCGGTCGCACCTTGCCCGCATCCCAATGCGGCTTCCCCGAGCCGTAGGTCATGAACATCACGGGCACGCGGCCCGACAGCACGTCGGTGTAGGCGGGTGCCACGCCCTTGTAAGGGACGTGGATGATGTCGATCCCCGCCCCGAGCCGCAGGCTCTCGGTGGCGAAGTGCTGGCCGGTCGCATTGCCGCTGGTGGCGAACGCGAGTTCACCGGGATGCGCCTTCGCGTACGCGATGAGCTCGGCCACGCTCTTGACCGGCAGCGAGACGTGCACCGTCAGCACGCTCGCCGTCTTGCCGAACAGGACGAGACCGACCATGTCCTTGCGCGCGTCGTAGGGAAGCGCGGCGCCGGTCGCCGGCACGATCAGGTTCTGCAGCGTCATGACGCCGACGGTGTGGTTGTCGGTCGCCTTCGCGATCGCTTCCATCGCGATGATGCCGGCGCCGCCGGGCTTGTTCTCCACGACGATCGGCTGGCCCAGCGAGTCCTTGAGGATGGACTGCAGGTAGCGCGGAATGGCGTCGGCCACGCCGCCCGGCGGAAAGCCGACGATGACCCTGATCGGCTGCGTCGGCCAGGCCTGCGCATGCGCCGCGGCAGCGCACGCCACCGCGGCCAGGCCCAGCAATGCTGCGAGGCATCGTTTGAACATGCTTCCTCCTCCTGCCCTCGTGGAAACCGTACCGTCGTCCGCGCGCGGCGGAACCGTTCTGCCTGCACATTAGCAGCGCGGCAGCACAAAGAGAAGCCGGATATTTCGTGTCGTTTCGATAGGTTTATCCAATCTGTTCGGGCACGATTGGGTGCTATGCTCCGCGGCCTTGCCTGGATGCAACGAGGAGCGACGACGGTGGAAAAATTGCGCGTGGGGATCGTAGGTGCGGACGCGAAGGGACAGGGCTGGGCGCCGCTTGCGCACTTTCCGGCCTTGCGCGCGCTGCCCGAGTACGAGATCGCGGCGCTTTGCACCGCGCACCACGAGACGGCAAGCGCGGCCTCCGCGCGCTACGGCGTGGCCACCGCGTACCACGATTACCGCGCGCTGGTCGCGAACCCCGACATCGACGTCGTGTCGGTGGTGGTGCGCGCGCCGAATCATCACGCCGTCGTGATGGCCGCGCTCGCCGCGGGCAAGCACGTCTACTGCGAGTGGCCCCTGGGCGTCGACAGCGCGCAGGCGGAGGCGATGGCGGCGCTCGCGCAGGCGAAGGGCGTGCGCGCCGTGGTGGGACTGCAGGCGCGCTGCGACCCCGTGCTGCGCTACGTGCGCGACCTCGTCGCCCAGGGCTACGTCGGCGACGTTCTCGCCGTGACGATGGCGATGCTGACCGGCGCGCCGTCCGAGCGCCCGCGCTCGCGCGCATGGGAGAACCGGGTGGAGGGCGGCGTGTCGGCGCTCACGATTCGGGGCATCCACTCGCTCGATGCGATGTGCCTGTGCGTGGGCGAGCTTGCGGAAGTGTCCGGCCACCTGTCCACGCAGGTCAGGCAGTGGCGGATCACCGACACCGGCGAAACGGTCGACGTGCACACGCCCGACAACGTGATCGTCCGCGGCACGCTGCGCGGCGGGGGCGTGGTCAGCGCGCACATCGCGACGCTGCCCTCCACCGCGCCCGGATTCCGGATGGAGATCTTCGGCAGCGAGGGCACGCTGCACGTGGCCACGCCGGGCGCGCCGCAGCGCGACGGCAACGCCCTTTCCGGCGCCAAGGGCCGGGCCGCGCTGGCCCCGATGGAAATTCCTCCGGCCTACGGCGAGGTGCCGCCGGAAACGCCGGCCGGCCCGCCCAACAACGTCGCCCACCTGTACCGCCGACTGGCGAACGCGATCCGCGACAAGCGCCCGGTCGAGCCGGATTTCGCCGCCGCGGTGCAACGACACCAGCTCATCGACGCGATCCGCAGGTCGTCGGACGAAGGGACCGCGATCGCGCTGTCGTAACGCGCGCGAACGACCGCCTCGACGCGGCAGCACCGCGGGCCCGCGACGCGCCTGCGGGAGAGCCGCCTCGCCCCGCGATTCGATCGCGCTTTCGGGCCGGCGGACGCTGCCGCAGGATTGCGCGGTCTGCAACCGCCGCCGCTTGAAAACCGCGGCGGAACCTATGGAGTACGTCCTGCGATCGCCGGAACGCCCGGCGCGGATCCGGTGCGCTGAACGCGCTTCCCGCCTTCGGGCCGACCACCGACATTTGCGGAGCCATCGTCGACATGATCTTCGGCGTCGCGATGATGAAGAACGAGGAGGACGTCGCCTATCACACGGTCAGGCACATGATCGGCCAGGGCGTCACGCACTTCGTCATCGCCGGCAACCTGTCGACCGACAGGATGCGCGCCGCGGTGACCGACGCCATCGCGGAAAGCCGGAACGTCGTGGGCCTCATCTTCGAGGACGCGAACGCCGCGTACTACCAGTCGGAAAAGATGACCGGCCTTGCCCGGTTTGCCGGCGACGACCACGCATTTCATGGCGGATACGCAACGCACGCCAGCGAGTCGTCATGGTCGGCGCGATACCACAGCGCGTTCACGTGCGCCGCCTGGAAGACGTCGATCCACACGTTGACTTCCCATGTGATCGCGCCCCGCGCCAGGAACCGCCGGATGCTCGCGAGGTTGCGCTCCATGAATTCCGCGACGAAGGCGCGCTTGAGCATGATGAAGCCGCCGAGGAAGTTCCACCGCACGGATTCCGCCAGTTGCTCGCGGCTGTATGCGTCCTGATGGCAGCCGCCGACGACCACGTCGTACCTCGGGTCGTGCGCGAGGCGCTGTAACCGGTCGTACGTCGGGCCCGGATGCCTGAAGACCTTGTTGACGCCGGCGTCCAGCCACATCAGGTCCCCGTCCGCGTACGGCAGCGCCCGGGCCAGGAACTCGACCTTCGTGTTCATCAGCGCGAGATACTCCAGCGTGTCCTTGTCCGCGTTCCGGAACGGCGGCAGCGCAGGACGGCTGCCGACGATCTCGTTGTAGATCGCCAGTTCGCCAATGGGCACCCTGAGCACCCGGCGCACGTTCGCGTCCCGGACCCGCGGATGGAAATGCTCGTCGGCGAACACGACCAGCTCGTCGCCGAGGTGCCTCGCCAGCACGTCGAAATCCCGGAGCAGCCGGTCCCCGACCGCGTCGCCGTCGGCGTAGACCTTGTACAGCGCCGTGACGAACATTCCCCTCCCTCTCCGTTCGATGCGGCATGCGCGACACCGGGATCGCGGCGACCGCGGCAGCGCGCGCGCCGGCGGTCGCATGATAGGTCCCCGTCGGCGCGCCGGGCAAGGCGCGCCGGGTCCGCGACCCCGCCCGGGAATGACGAACGGGACCGTCCCGAAAGCGGTGCCGTTGGGAACACGCGGCCCGCCGATCTGGTAACGTCGCAGACTTCCGCCACTTTCCGGGTCCCGAGCCATGACCGGCACGATGCTGAAACAATGCCTGCTGACGTTCCTTGCCGCGTGCCTGCTGCCCCTCGCGGCACTCGCGCAGGGCACCTATCCCGACCGGCCGGTCAAGCTCGTCGTCCCGTTCGCGCCCGGCGGCGTGACGGACACCAGCGGCCGCCTGATCGCCGAAGCGCTGGGCAAGCGCCTCGGCCAGACGGTGATCGTCGAGAACAAGGCCGGCGCCTCCGGCAACATCGGCACGCTGGGGGTCGTCAACGCGGCGCCCGACGGCTACACGCTGGTGCTGGGCTTCGACGGCACGCTGGTGATCAACCCGCACGTGTTCAGCCCGTTCCCGTTCGACCCGCAGAAGGATCTCGCGCCGGTGGGCAAGATCGGCGACGCCACGCTCATCATCGTCGCGCATCCGTCGCTGCCGGCCCGGACCCTGCAGGAGCTGATCGCCTACTCGAAGAAGGAAGCCAAGGGCGTGTCCTACGGCACCTCGGGCGTCGGCGGCACGCCGCACATCGCCGGGGAACTGCTGAACCAGCAGACCGGCTCCAATCTCGTCCACGTGCCGTACAAGGGCGGCGGGCAGGCGCTGGGCGACGCGCTCGGCGGCAACATCCCGCTGGTCTACACGGCGGTCGCGGGCGCCCACCAGTACGTGAAGTCGGGCAAGCTCGTCGCCATCGCGGTGTCGAGCGCGAAGCGGTCGAGCTCGCTGCCCGACGTCCCCACGTTCATCGAAAGCGGCGTGGCCGGCTTCGACGTCAGCTCGTGGGTCGGCATCCTCGCGCCGGCGCAGACGCCGCGCCCCATCATCGACCGGCTCAACCGCGAGTTGAATGCGGTGCTGGCGAGTCCCGAGATCGTCGAAAAGCTCGACACGCTCGGCATCGCCGCGACGCCGGGGACGCCCGAAGCTTTCGGCGCCCAGATCAGGGCCGACCTCGCGAAGTACGGCAAGGTGGTGAAGGCCGCCGGCATCAAGGCCGAGTAGCCGCGGCGGACGCCGTCACCAGCCGAGATCGAACCAGCTCGCTCCGAGAAACGGGTTCGATTCGTCGCGCGCCGTGTCCTTGCGCATCGCCGCGTCCTGCTTGCCGCGATATGCGCTGATCGCGGCCTCCGACGACTTGGGCTGCGACTCGGGATGCAGGCGCGCGTAGGTGTCGTTCTCCTGCGGACCGCCGATGAAGATCCGGTCCTTCGCCGCATCCGGATAGACGAAGAATTTCTTCCCGTTCCGCTGGAGCGGCCGCATCTTGCCGGGCGGCAGGTCCCGCATCCAGTCGCGCTGGACCGGTGACGCAACGACGAGCACCTTGAAGCCGGCCGCCAGCAACGCGGCCTCGTCGACGGCCGGCGCCGCTGCGCTTGCGCGACCGGACGCGGCAGCCGCCAGCGCCGAAGCGCAGAGGGCCGCCAGCAGGTGCCGTCGGCGGGAATTGTGGGTCTCATGCATGGGAGTTCGATCCTTTTGGGGTTGCGCCGACTGCGATCGTGCCAGGTGTGCCCCCGGGGGGACGCTGGAGCGCCGCGAGCGCCGCCCCGTACGCGGCGGGAATCTCGTCGGCGCAGGTGGCGGTCAGCTCGAGGTCGCGGACGAGACCGTTCTTCAGGCCGTAGATCCAGCCGTGCACGGCGAGTTGCTGGCCGCGCTGCCACGCGTCGCGAACGACGGTGGTCCGGCAGACGTTGACGACCTGCTCGATCACGTTTAGCTCGCACAGGCGATCGATCCGCTCCGGCTCGCCCGCCACGGCGCCCACCCGCGCGGCGTGCTTCGAATGCACGTCCTGGACGTGGTGCAGCCAGTTGTCCGCCAGCCCGACGCGGCGGTTCTGCAGCGCCGCCGACACCCCGCTGCAGCCGTAGTGGCCGCAGACGATGATGTGCTCGACCTGCAGCACGTCGACGGCGAACTGCGTCACCGACAGGCAGTTCAAGTCGCTGTGGACGACGACGTTGGCGATATTGCGGTGGACGAACAGCTCGCCCGGCAGCAGGCCGACGATCTCGTTCGCGGGGACGCGACTGTCGGCGCAGCCGATCCAGAGGTAGCGCGGCCGCTGCTGCCGCGACAGCCGGGCGAAGAACTCCGGGTCAGACCTCGATATGCGCTCCGACCAGACACGGTTGTTCTCGAAGAGATCGGCGAGCGCGGTCATGCGCGAGAGCGCTAGGCGCCGCGGCTCACCACCGACGCGGTCGCCATCAGTTCGTCGAGCAGCGCCATCGTCGCGTGGCCGGACGACAGGAAGGGATTGAGCTCGGCCCGGCGCGAATACTTGAGCAGCAGCGTCGGGTTGACCTTCGCGATGTTGACCTGCCCCATCGTCCAGGCGCCGAAGCGCCGCTCGCGGATTTCCTCGTAGCTGAGGATGCGCGGCTTCAGGTGGCGGTCGTCGCGGACGATCGTGTTGTAGAGGTCGCAGACCTCGTCGCGCCCGCCTTCCAGCACCTGGATGAAGAGGTCGCCGGAATAGCAGAGGATTCCGGTGACCCCGAGCTTGGGATTGTTGGCGCGGGACTGCCGCATGATCGAGTCGAGGACCCCGGCGTCGAGCGGCACGGTGGCGCGGCTGGCGTAGAGCAGGCGAACGAGCATGGCGGCCTCAGTCGTGGGTCAGGTTGATGAGCGACAGGAACTCGCGGCGCAGCGTGGAATTCTTGAGGAACGAGCCGCGCATGACGCTGTTGACCATCTTGGTCCGGTCGTCCTTGACGCCGCGCCAGTGCATGCAGAAGTGATCCGCTTCCATGACCACCGCAAGCCCGTCCGGGCTCACCTTGTTCATCAGCAGGTCGGCCATCTGCGCGATCGCCTCCTCCTGGATCTGGGGCCGGCCCATGATCCATTCGGCGAGCCGCGAGTACTTGGACAGGCCGATCAGGTTCGAGTGCTCGTTGGGCATCACGCCGATCCACAGCCGCCCGAGGATCGGGCAGAAGTGGTGGCTGCAGGCGCTGCGGACGGTGATCGGGCCGACGATCATCAGCTCGTTCAGGTGCTCCGCGTTCGGGAACTCCGTGACCGCCGGCGGCGGCACGTAGCGCCCGCGGAACACCTCGGTGAGGTACATCTTGGCGACGCGGCGGGCCGTCTCCTGCGTGTTGTGGTCGCTCTCGGTGTCGATCACGAGGCTCTCGAGGACGCCGCGCATCTTGCCCTCGAGCTCTTCCTGCAGGAGTTCGAGGTCGCCCGGCTGCAGGAACGCGGCGATGTTGTCGTTGGCGTGGAAGCGCTGGCGCGATTCCAGGATCCGCGCGCGAATCCGCGCCGAGACGGGACCGCCCGGACCTGCCGCGGCTTTCTTGGAAGGATCGCTCATGCGCTCAAGGCCTCTCGAACCGCCGCGGCCCGGAAGGCCGCGGTCGGAGTGACACCGAACCGGATGGGACGACGTGACCGATTCTAGCAGCAGCGGCGCCCGCGCCCTCGCGCGCGAGGGGGTCCGCCGGCGCGACGGCCCGCCGGCAACGCGTCAGAACGAGCCGGCGAGCGTCAGCGCGACGAACGGCGAGGCGTTGTAGTCGGACGAGTACAGCGTGTTGCCGTTCGGATCGCGCACCTTCAGCGTGCCCGCCACCACCGCGCCGGCGTACAGGTCGAGCCGGCCCGACGCGCCCAGCTTGCGCGTCAGCCGCGCGAACAGCGGGATGCCCTGGTTCTGGCCAATACCATTCGCGTTGGGTCCGGAATCCTTCAACCGGAACCGGTACTCGCGATAGGTGCCGCCGCCCGCCAGCTCCCAGTTGTCGTCGATCGCGTAGGAGAGTTCCAGCCCGGCGCCGCCGGCCGGCCCGGCCTGGAACGGGTTGGACAGCCGCCACTTGTCGTCGATCTGCCAGTTAACGATGAGGAACGGAAACACCTTGGTCTCGTCGATCTGGCGGAAGATGCCGGCGCCCAGACCGAGGACCAGCTTGGGCGAGAACACTTTCGTCGCACCCACCACCGCGCCGAAGTTCTGCGAGCCGCCGCTGGCACCGGTCTCGGCATCCCACTCGAACTGCGGCGAGACGAAGAGGCCAAGGTCGGGCTGGACCTGGTAGCGCACGTTGGCGCCGACGCTCGGCCGGTTGATCGTGCTCCACGGCGCCTCGCCGCCGAATGCCGCCGGCGACGAGAACGACCAGCGCTCGTACTGGTAGCCGACGTTGATGCCGACCGTCCACTCGGGGCTTACCTGCCGCGACAGCGAGCCGCTGGCGATCACGCCCGACCACCGGAACGACCCGCCGCTGCTGTCGAGGTCGGCGTCGAACGTCGTGATGCCGGTGACAGCGGCGGAACTCGTGACCGCATTGGGCCGCGCGGCCTGGGCCTGCGCGCCGCCCGGCTGCAGTGCCACGACGGCAGCGGCAAGGGCGACGGCCGCGGCCGACACGCGTGCCGCGGTTCGCGACGACGGCACGGCAACATCGGACAGTGCGGGCGACGGGGGCGTCGCGGTCGGGGCGGCATGCATCGTGGTCTCCTCCAGCGCGTTGAATCTCACTCGGCGCGAATCATACACGGCGGGCGCCCCGCCGTGCATGCCTGCGACTTGCCGGAGGCCGCCCGGGGTCAATCCGGCAGCAGCCCGTAGACGTCGAGTTGCCCCGGCACCGACGACGTGCCGCTGCCCTCGTCGTTGCCGCGCGTGCCGACATAGACCTTGCCGTTGGCGACCGTCGGGACCGCGAACTTGACGGCGAACCCGGCCGTGTTCCCGTTGCCCTGGGTGCTGTTCCAGAGTTCGACGGCAAGGTCGCGCGCGTCGAACGCTCGCAGGACGGCGGCGGCGCAGGACGTCCCCGGCGTGCAGAGCCCGCCGTTCTCGAGCGCCCAGACGATGCCGTCCGACGCGCCGTTCGCGGAGATCGACGGTGTCGCGCCGCGGATGCCGAACGTGGCCGCCGAACGCGATGCCGCCGTCGCCGCGAACCGGCCGGCCGCGGGATCGAAGCGGAACGCCGTCATCGGCCCCAGCCCGCCCGCGATGTACAGCGTGTTGTTCCAGAAGGCCGGGGTGCCGAAGATGATGTTGCCGAGCGGGAATTTCTGGACGACGCCCGAATCGGCGGGCGTGTACCCGCCGAGGCGGTCGCGGTCGAGGACGTAGATCTCCCCCTTTCCGTCGCTGCCGAACTTGGTGCCGGCGACGAGCAGCCGCGGGACGGGACTGCCCGGCGCGTCGATCAGCACCGCGCCGCCGGAGCCAAGGTCGAGATCGTCCGCTTCCAGCCTCGCCTGGTCGGCGGGCGTGAACCAGTCCTGCACGGCGAGCCCGTTCGCCGGGGACAGCCGGAGCACCGAGTCGCCGAATTCCGTCACCCCGTCGTAGGTGCCGTTGCTGGTGACGACGTAGGCCCCGGTGGCGTCGTGCGCCGGCGCGCCGCCGGACATCCAGATCGCGCCGCGCTGCCCGTTCGGCGTCACGTTCAGGGCCGACACCGGCGCCAGCGTCGTCGCGTCGAAGCCGATGAGCCAGCCGTGGTAGGGGTCGCGATCCTCGTGCGACGCCCACGCCACGTAGACGACGCCGTCGGCCAGCGAGAGCGCCGCGCGCTGGTTGTGCGTCTGGGGATCGAACGCAACCCGCCCGCCGACGGCGCCGTCGCCCCTGCCCGGCGTCGATGCGGCAATCGTCAGCGGCCGGTTGCCGTTCAGGCGTTCGCTACCGGTGGCAAGGTCGAGCGCGTGCAGGCGCTGGATGACCGTGTCCGAGCGATCGACCGACTTGGCGACGACATACAGCGTGCCCGACGCCCGGTCGATCACCGGCGTGCCGGTGATGCCCACTTCCGGGACGATGTCGCCCTGGTTGCGGCCGATGAGCCCGCTCGCCACCGGCACCGCCCTCTCGCCGTCGCTGCCGCCATGGGCGGCGTCGACGAGGTTGGCGTGCCACAGGGGTACGCAGGCCGCGCTGTTCGCGTCGGCGTCGAACGCATAAACGCTGTCGTGCTGGGTGGCGACGAAGACCACGTTATGGATCCCGCCGTTGACCTGCAGCCCGGGCACCCACAGCGGCTGCGCATAGATCGCGCCGTCGACGGCGCAGGAAAACAGCTTGCCGAAGGTGGCGGCGGAAACCTGCGCCGGCGTCAGCGCATATTCCTGGCGGTTGACGCCAAGTCGCGCGGGATCGTAGTGGTAGGTGGTCACGCCGGGCAGATCGGTCACGCCGATCGTGACTGTCGCCGACTTGCCGGCGTCGCCGAGGCTGGTGGCGGTGATCGCGACGACCCCCGCGGCGGACGGCGCGGTGAAGGTCACAGCGGCCCCCGAAGCGCTGGTCAACGTCGAGAAGCTGCCCGCGGTCGCCGTCCATCGCACGCCGCGAGCCGCGGGGTCGTTCTGCACCGTGGCCCGGACCAGCAGCGACTGGCCGACGACCAGCGCGGCGCGCCTGGGCGTTGCGCTGACGTCGATCGGGGGGCCGGTATCCCCGCCGCCTTCAGGGCCGCCGCCGTCAGGGCCGCCGCCCCCGCAGCCGGCGACCGCCGCGGCGACGAGCAACCGCGCGGAAATCGAGACAAAACGACGGATCAAATCCACATCCACAGCCCGAAGTTGCCACACTTCGCCCTCCATCACGTCGCCGATTGTGAGAATGCGACGCAATGCGCCGCCGCGCTGCTGCAATCGAGAGGTTTGCTGTTCCGGCAGGTCTGTCGCCGAGCATCCGACAATCACCTGCCCGCGTCAAGTGGCAGCGCGCTAGAACTCCGTGCCGGTTGCCGGCGACAAGGAGATTTCCAGAATGACGCAGTGGATGCGCTTCGCCGAAAACGGCACGCCCGGCTTCGGCCGGCGCGACGGGAACGAGATCAGCGTCCACGCGGGCGACATGTTCGGCGCGCCGCAGCCGACCGGGCGGACGATCGCGCTCGATGCGGTCGTCGTGCTGACGCCCACCGTCGCGGGCAAGATGGTCGCGCTGTGGAACAATTTCCACGCGCTGGCCGCGAAGCTGGGCAACCCGGTGCCGTCCGAGCCGCTCTACTTCCTCAAGGCGAACAGCTGGTATCTCGCCACCGGCCAGACCATCCGGATGCCGGCGTCGTACAGCGGCAAGGTCGTCTGCGAAGGCGAGCTCGGCATCGTGATCGGCAGGACCTGCCGCGCGGTATCGGAGGCGGAGGCCGCGCGCAACATCTTCGGCTACACGTGCATCAACGACGTGACCGCGGCCGAGATCCCCCACCGCGATCCGACCTTCGCGCAGTGGACGCGGGCCAAGAGCTTCGACAGCTTCGGCGTGTTCGGCCCCGTCGTCGCCACCGGGCTCGATCCGATGCAGCTGTCGATCCGGACCGTCCTCAACGACCAGGAACGGCAGAGCTACCCGGTCGCGGACATGGTGTTCCCGCCGGCGAAGCTCGTCAGCCTGATCTCGCAGGACATGACGCTAGACCCGGGCGACGTCGGCGCCTGCGGCACGTCGGCGGGCTTGGGCTCGATGAAGCCGGGGAGCACGGTGTCGGTGACGATCGACGGCATCGGCACGCTGACCAACGGCTTCGAGTGAACCGCGACCGAATCCCGTCGGGTCCCGGTCAGGAATCGGTCCGGGACTACCCTCGCCCGCCCCGACTCGAGCCGCAGGCAGGCGAGGTGGTGGTCGAGTTCGCCGGCGACGTGCTGGCGCGCAGCACCGGCGCCTGGCGAATCGCCGAGACCAGCCATCCGCCGACAATCTACATCCCTCGCCGCGATGTCGACATGCGGCGGCTCGCCGGCGCGCCGGGTGCGCGCAGCCTCTGCGAATGGAAGGGCATGGCGACGTATTTCGACCTCGTCGGCGGCGCCCGCGTCGCGCGGGCGGCGGCGTGGACGTACGAGGCGCCGGCGGAGGCCGCCGGCACGCCGTGCTCAGTAGTCGTTGGTCAGCACCGCCAGCGCGCTGCCGCTGCGGCCGTACGCGTAGATCGTGTAGACCTTGCCGGCCTCGAGCGTCGCGTTGACCGCCGCTGCCGCAGTGCCGGTGCCCGCCGGGTTGAAGCCGAGCGCATAAGTGCCGGCGTCGAGCACCTGGTAGGTCGACGCGGTACCCTGCGCGAGCGCCGACACGAGCTTCGTGGTGTTCGCGTAGGCGTCGTACGCCGTCGTGTCGGACGACGCGTTGACGATGCGCAGCTTGATCTTCCCGGACAGCGGCGGCAGGTTGTTGTCGGGCATCGCCAGGACCCCGACGTTGCCCGTTCCCGCGATGCTGTACGCGACCAGCGAATTGTCGGTGCCGGCGGCCATGTTGAGGCTCTGGCCGTAGACGTAGGCGCCGGGCGCGTTGGTGCCCTGGATCTGGAACGTGCGCGATCCGGTCGCCACGGGGCCGTAGGCCGCCACGCCGCCGTAGGGCACGCCCGTCAGCGCCAAGGCGCCGTCAACCAGCACGTCGAGCGGTTGCAGGTCCGTGGCTGCGCCGACGAACTTGAACCGGGCGGCCGGGTTGTCGACGAAGGTCGTCGTGCCCGTCGTGTCGTTCTGCAACAGCGCCGCATTGACGAGCTTGCCGCTGGCGGTCGAGAAGACGAGGAGCGACAGCTTGGCGTTCTGGGCGAAGGTCCGCACGCCGGAGTCGTAGATGATCTCGGTGGTCGTCGTCGGGGTCAGGACGACGCGGAAGCTGCCGATCGGGAACTGGGTGAAGACGTTGCCGGTGCCGTACGCGAGCCCGGTGAAGCTCGCCGTGCTGCCGGAGACGTCCTGGCCGGCCGGCAGCAGGTAGACGTCGATGGCGCCGATGCCCGTCGCGAGGTTGATCGTGCGCAGGTTGAAATAGCCGGTCGCGGCGTCGCCGATGTCGTCGCGCAGCGAGAGCTGGCCGGTCGCGGTGCCGCCGCCGTACAGGAAGTACGAGTAATGGCCGCCCGCGGCCACCGGCACCTGCGACTCCGCGTACGTCGTCCCGTTGGCGACGGACTGGACCTTGATCGACGGAACGCCCCAGCCCAGCGCGATGTACGGCGACGCCGCGTGATAGGCGAGCGACGGCACGATCGACGTGCCGTTGGCGGCGACGACGACCGCGTCGGTGCCGGGCGAGACGTGGACGAAGCGGTAGAAGCCGTCCGCGAACGTCTGGTTCCCGCTGCCTCCCAGGCAGCCCCCGAGCAACAGGCCTGCGACGATGACCGTCAACAACGCGCGCAACGATTTCATGAAATTTCCCGCCCCGTTCGAAACTGCCGCTGATGCCCCGGCCGGGCCGGCGGACGCCGGCGCGGGCCCGGGACCCATCGGATGATCAAGCCCAAGAGAGTGACCGCGATCGCCGGTAGCGGCGGCGGCACTTTGCGTCTTCCTGCATTCGCAACCGGCCATTATATCCCGCGTCCCGGTTCGCCGGCCCGGCACGCAGCGCCGGCGCCGGGAAGCCGGACCGGCGTCGCCCCGACGCGGGGGAACGCGTCCGCGAATTGGCGTAGCATGCCACCGGCGCACCGCCGCGCCGCTTGTCGCGCGGTCGGGCCCGCCGCCACCCGCCCCAACGCCCATGACGCACCGCGACGATCCCCGCCATCCCGCCCCACCCGACGCCGGCGCCGGCGCCGATCCCGCACCGGCCCTGGCCCCGCCGCGACCGGCACCCGACCCGCGCGCACCGGCCCGGCTGCGGCGCCTCCTCTGCCTCGACGATTTCGAACCGGCGGCGCGCGACCACCTGCCGCGCCCGGTCTTCGGCTACGTCGCCGGCGCGGCGGAGCGCAACGCGTCGTACGCCGACAACCGTGCCGCCTTCGCCGAATTCGGCTTCCTGCCGCGGATGCTGGTCGACGTGTCGAAGCGCGCGCAGCACGTCACGCTGTTCGGGCGCACATGGGCGGCGCCGTTCGGCATTGCTCCGCTCGGCATCACCGCGCTGTACGCCTACCGCGGCGACCTGGTGCTCGCCCGGGCCGCGGCCGCCGCGCAGATCCCGATGATCATGAGCGGCTCGTCGCTGATCCGGCTCGAGGACGTCGCGCAGGACAGTCCCGGTACCTGGTTCCAGGCCTACCTGCCCGGCGACGTGGGAGAGATCACCGCGCTGATCGAGCGCGTCGCGGGCGCGGGCTTCGCGACGCTGGTGATCACGGTCGACTCGCAGGTGGCGGGCAACCGCGAGAACAACGTCCGCGCGGGTTTCTCGACGCCGTTGAAGCCCTCCCTGCGCCTCGCCTGGGACGGGATCACGCGCCCACGCTGGCTGGCCGGCACGTTCCTGCGCACGCTGCTCGCGCACGGCATGCCGCACTTCGAGAACAACTACGCGACGCGCGGCGCGCCCATCGTGTCCCCGAACGTCCTGCGCGACTACTCCGACCGCGGGCACCTGCACTGGGAGCACTTCGCGCTCATCCGGCGGATGTGGAAGGGACGACTGCTGGTCAAGGGCATCCTCGACGCCGACGACGCGCGGATCGCCCGCGACCACGGCGCCGAGGGCATCATCGTGTCGAACCACGGCGGCCGGCAGCTCGACGGCGCGGTGTCGGCGCTGCGCGTGCTGCCCGACATCGTCGCGGCGTGCCCCGACCTGCCGGTGATGATGGACGGCGGCGTGCGGCGCGGCACCGACGTGCTGAAGGCGCTGTCGCTCGGCGCGAAGTTCGTGTTCGTCGGCCGGCCGTTCGCCTACGCCGCCGCCGTCGGCGGCGAACCCGGCGTGCGCCACGCAATCGGGCTGCTGGCCGAGGAGATCCACCGCGACATGGCGATGCTGGGCGCGACGCGCCTCGACGAACTGGGGCCGCGCTGGCTGAAGCGCATCAAGGATTGACGCGATCCCGTAGCCCGGGTTGAGCGGGACGCGAAACCCGGGCCACGCCCGCCGCGGAATGCGCCGGCTACGGAACGCGGATGCGATAGCGGTCGCCGGCCTGCGTCACGCGCCCCTCGGCGACGAGCTTGTCGAGGTGCGCCTGCAGCGACCGCGCCGCGACCGAATGCAGCCGGGGGGGCGCGTCGGCGTAGACCTCGGGCACCAGCTCGTCGCAGGTCGCGCCGTCGCGCCGCGCCAGCGCGGCGACGACTTTCTCCTCGCGCGATTCGCGGTGCGCGAGCAGCCGGCGGACCTCCCGGTGCGGCTCGCCGATGAGGTAGCCGTGCCCGGGGGCGATGATCGCGACGTCGCGCGCGAGCAGCGCCGCGAGCGAACCGACGTACGCGCGCATGTCGCCGTCCGGCGGGTCGATGATCACCGTGCTGCCCTGCATCACGTGGTCGCCGCTGAACAGCATCCGCGTCGCCTCGAGCAGGTAGCAGAGGTGGTTGGACGCGTGGCCCGGCGTGTGCAGCACGCGCAGCGCGAGGCCGGCGATGTCGAGCCGCTCGTCGTGCGCCGGGCGCAGGTCGGGAACGAAGGTGCCGTCCTGCGTGGCGCCGGCGGGCGCCGGCCAGCCGACGACGCGCGCGCCGGTGGCCGCCCGCAGCGCGTGGGCGGCGGGCGAATGATCGCGGTGCGTGTGCGTGCAGAGGATCCAGCGGATGCGCCCGTCGCCGGCGGCCAGGACCGCGGCCAGGTGCGAGTCGATCGCGGGGCCGGGGTCGATCACGGCCAGGTCACCGTCGCCGACGAGGTAGGTGTTCGTTCCGGGTCCGGTCATCTTCCCCGGATTGGGCGCGATGACGCGGGTGACGTAGCGGTCGAGCCGCTTCGGCACGCCGGGCACGAGGTCGACCGACGTCCGCCCGGTGTCTTCGGGATCGCTCCAGCCGATCTCGGCATACGGCGCATCGCCGCGCCGGAATATCCGCTGCGCCGATTCGCCCAGCGCGACCAGCGGCCGGTGCGTCTCGATCGGCCCTTTCGCCCGCGCGTGAGCGAGGGTCGCGTCGACGCTGGCGAAGCGGGCGAGTTCCTTCAGCACGACGCCGGTCGCGTAGGCGATCTCGATCTCGTTGCGCGCGCCGCGCGCCAGCGCGTCGGCGGGCCGCAGCCACAGGCTGTGCACCGCCTCCGCGTTGTCGTGCGACCCTTCCTGCTCGCGCGGCGCGCGCGCGGCGAAGAACCGCGTGTCGAAGCGGCGCGGACGGATCGCCGGCGTGATCCAGTGGTCGAAGTAGACGAACGCCGCGGCAGGCAGCACCAGCGCGTGCTCCGCCAGCAGGTCGTCAAACGACAGCTCGCCCCGGTTGAGCGCCTCGCGCTGCGCGTCCATCGCCCGGATGAGGCCGGGGGCCACCGGGTGGCCGGCCGCATCGTGGGCAAGCAGGATTCCCGCCTCCTCGTAGCACTCGCGGGCCGCCGCTACCCAGTAGGCCAGCGCGCCTTCCGCCAGCGCGAGCCGCGCGTCGGCATCGGCCGCGGCGAGGCCGACGATCCGCGCCAGCAGGCGCGGGTCGGCGTCGG
This sequence comes from Bordetella parapertussis, assembly GCA_943331295.2. Taxonomy (GTDB): domain Bacteria; phylum Pseudomonadota; class Gammaproteobacteria; order Burkholderiales; family Casimicrobiaceae; genus CAIWHR01. Next base: position 95,280 of record CALQLA020000008.1, read on the forward strand.
CGGCCTCCAGCGCGCCGCCGGGAAACACGTAGGCGCCGCCCAGGAACGCGGCGCCGGGAGCGCGCCGCTGCATGAACACCTCCGGCCCGTCGTCGGTGTCGCGCAGCAGGATCAGCGTCGCCGCCGGCCGGATCGCGACCGGCATGCGCGGCGCCGTCACCGCGGCAGCTCGCCGAGCCACGACGACATCATCGCCAGCAGGTCGTCGGGATCGACCGGCTTGGTGAGATGGTCGTTCATTCCCGCTTCAAAGCACTTCGCCCGGTCCTCGGCAAACGCATTGGCCGTCAGCGCGACGATCGGGACCCGGGCGCCGCGGGGCAGCTGCCGTATCCGTCGCGTCGCCTCGATGCCGTCCATGCGCGGCATCTGCATGTCCATCAGGATCAGCTCGTGGTCCCCGCGTTCGGCGATCTCGACGGCCTCGACGCCGTCGACGGCGACGTCGACCACGAGCCCGGCGTCGCGCAGCAGTTCCAGCATCACCTCGCGATTGATCGGCTCGTCCTCCACCAGCAGGATCCGTCGTCCCCGCAGCTGCGGATCGGCCGGCGCGGCGGTTACCGCCGCCACCGGCGCGGCGGGAGCCGCGGCGGGGCGCCCCTTCTTCAGTCGCGCGGTGAACCAGAACGTGCTGCCGCCTGACGCGGGGCTCTCGACGCCGGCATCGCCGCCCATCAGCGCCGCGAGCCGGCGGGTGATGGCAAGCCCCAGGCCGGTGCCGCCATATTCGCGGGTGATCGAGTTGTCGCCCTGCTCGAACGACGAGAAGAGCTTGGGCAGGATCCCGGGCGCGACGCCGATGCCCGTGTCCTGCACCTCGAAGCGCACCAGGATGTCGGCGGCGGTGTCCTCCTCCACCCGCGTGCGCAGCGTGACGCCGCCGGCCTTCGTGAACTTGACCGCATTGCCCGCGTAATTGAGCAATGCCTGCTGCAGCCGCACCGGATCGCCGACGAGGCCGGAAGAAATCGGCGCCGCCTCGATCGCCACAGCCAGGCCCTTCGCGCGCGCGGGCTCCGCGATGATCGAGACGACGTTGGCGGCGATCTGCCCCAGGTCCACCGCGGCCTCCTCCAGCTCGAACTTGCCCGCGTCGATCTTGGACAGATCGAGGATCGCATTGATGATCTCGAGCAGGTGTTCGCCCGCGGTACCGATCTTGTCGAGCCGGTCGGCCTGTTCCGGCGTCAGTCCCGAGCGCTTCAGCAGGTAGCTCAAGCCCGTGATCGCGTTGAGCGGCGTCCGGATCTCGTGCGACATGTTGGCGATGAAACTGCTCTTGGCGCGGTTCGCCGTCTCTGCCGCCTCCTTGGCCGCCACCAGCGATGCGTTGCTCGCTTCCAGCTCCGCCGTGCGCCGGGCGACCAGCTGCTGGAGGTTCACCCTGTGCTGCGCCAGCTCGACCTCGTTGCGCTTGCGCTCGGTGACGTCGACGAACGTCACGACCATGCTGTCGCCGAGCGGGATGCCGGCGATCTCGAACGCGCGCACCTCGCCGCTCCGGCAGTGGATCATGACCTCCCCGTTGGGCCCGACAGCGCCACCCGCGTGCGGCTTCGCGACCGACTCCTGCCACCGTGCCATCACCTGCCGGCGGTAGTCGGGGTCGGGATAGGCGCGCACCCACCATTCGGCGATCGTGGGCACCTCGTCGGCGGTGTAGCCAAGGACATCGAGGAAGCGCTGGTTGCGAAACGTGATGGCGCCAGTGCCGTCGAGGTACGCGAGCGGCACCGCGGTCGCCTCGAGCACCCGCCGGAAGCGCGACTCGCTTGCGTCCAGCCGGCTCCGCGCCGCGACCTCGGCGGTGATGTCGCGCAACACGGCGAGCGCTCCGATCGGCTGCCCCCGGGCGTCCTTCAGCAGCGTGGCCGTCATCGCCGTGGGAAACGTCGTACCGTCGCGGCGGATGTGATTCACCTCGGCCGACAGGTAGCCGTCCGATCGCAGGCGGGCCAGCGCCGGCTCCACCTCGTCGCGCATCTGCTCCGCCGTGTGGAACACCGCGAGCTGCCTGCCGGCAAGCGCGTCGGCTTCCCACCCGTGCATCCGCGCCCAGGCCCGGTTCACGTAGTGGATGTTGCCCGCCAGGTCGGTCGTGGCGACGCCCTCGCCCGCCTGCTCGACCGCCTCGCTCAGGTCGCGCAGCGCATCGGCGCCGCGCTTGCGCTCCGCCGTTTCCGCTTCCAATTCGCGCGTCCGCTCGGCCACGCGTCGCTCGAGGCCGTCCCGCGCCTGCCGCAGCGACTCCAGCAGCACGATGATCGCCGTCGCGAACAGCAGCGACAGTGCCGTGCCGAGCAGGTTGACGCGCCGACTCGCCGCCTGCCGCGCGTCGAGCGTGCCCAGCGCCGCCGTCGCGTCGAGCCCCACCACGGCGATCGCGTCGTAGCGTGGCAGCCGCTTCCAGCCGAACAGGCGCGAGGTGCCTTCGATCTGCGACGCCTGGAGGTACACCTCGCCTTCGCGCTGCTCGCGGCTGAAGTAAGGCCGGTCCGCCGGCACCTGCGACGTCATCGCTGCCTCCAGCGCCACCGATCGTGCAAGGTGTTGGCGGTCCGTGCGGACGACGCTCAGCGCGTCACCGGGATTCATCGCGACCCGGCCGAGAAGCCCGGCCAGGTACTGCGGCGATACGCTGACGACAATCACGCCGGCAAAGCGCCCTGCCGCGAGCACCGGGCGCGAGAACTGGATCGACCATTGGCCGGAAACCCGCCCGAAGACCGGCGGACCGATGAACATCCGCGCCTCCGTGGCGCCCAAATGAATCCGGATGTGCTCGCGATCGGAAAGGTCGACGGGCGCCTTGAACGGCAGCGTCGCCGACACGAGCAGGCCAGCGGCGTCGGTGACGCCGATCTGGATGATCGCGCCGGACGGGAACGCCGCGATGCTGTTGCGCATCGTGGCGTCGAAGCCTTCGGCGCTCTTGGCGGTGTACTCGAGCGCCAGCTGCTGGAGCGTGACGTCGACGGCGCCGAACAGCGTGTCGGCCTGCAGCGCGATCACGTCGGCGAGCTGCGCGGCCCGCCGCGCCGCTTCCGCGGTGGCCCGCTGCCGCTCCGCCTCCTGCGAAGCCAGGAACTGCCACCAGTAGACCGTGCCGGCCAGCAGGACGACGACGACGAGCGCCACCGACCGCCAGTGCGGGCGCCAGGGTGGGGATGCGACGTTGACGGACATTCGACGGTGGGGATACGCGCGGCGGGCAACGGCTCGCCGCGCTGCGCACGCATTGGACGGGTTCCCGCCTGATTTTACGCGCAAATCCGGCGGTCCCGTCCAACGTGCCGCCGGCACGATTGCCGGTGGTTGGAAACCGATTGCCACGCGCCGGCCGGTGCCCCGGGGGCGCGGGATTTTCAACGCCGGCAGGTTGCTGTCAAAATGCCCGCTGGCGCCGCTGCAGCCGCGGCCGCGCCCGTCCCGCCTCCGGGCGCACGACAGGAAGGAATCCCGATGGAACGAATCACGATGTCGATCGACGAGGAACTCGCGGCGGCGTTCGACGCGCTGATCGCGGCGCGCGGCTACGCCAGCCGCTCCGAGGCGATGCGCGACCTGCTGCGCCGCGAGGTCGAGGCCAACCGCGTCAAGTACTCGCCGCGCACGCACTGCGTGGCCAGCCTGTCCTACGTCTACAACCACCACGTCCGCGACCTCGCGGAGCGGCTGACCGGCGCCCAGCATGCGCATCACGACCTCGTGGTGGCGACGACGCACATTCACCTCGACCACGAGCACTGCCTCGAGAACGTCATGCTCAAGGGACCGACCGCCGCCGTGCGCGCGTTCGCCGACAGCATCCGCGCCGAGCGCGGCGTGAGCTACGGCCAGATCAACGTGATCACCGTCGAAAGCAGCGACCGGCATGCGCTGTCCGGGACGCACAACCACCCCGGCCACCAGCACCTCACGCCGCATCCCTAGCCACGCGGAGCGCGACGGGTGCCGGCCGCGGTCGCCGCTTTACGCCGCCGGGCGCGCGACGGACAATGGGACGAACCATGGAATGGACCAACCCCGCTGCCGGAATCCGCAATGAATCGCATCCACGTGCTGTGGGCGACGGTCGCGCTGGCCGTCGCGCTGCCGCTGGCCGCGCAAGCGCCGGCCGCGCCGACGCGCGCGGCGCTGCTCTACGAAACCCACTGCATCGCGTGCCACGACAACCACGCGCACTGGCGGAACGGCCGGCTCGCGAGCGACTGGCCGAGCCTCGCGGCGCAGGTCCGGCGCTGGCAGGACAACGCCGGGCTGCAATGGACGAGCGACGACATCGATGAGGTTGCCCGGTACCTCAACGCGACGATCTACCGGTTTCCCGAGCCGTCGGTAAAGCAGATCGGCTGACCCGCCGGAGGACGCCCCCGTGACCACCGACACCCTCGCCCGCTGGCATCGCCTCGTCGCCGACCGGAGCGCGCGCGACCTCGGCGCGCTGCTTGCCGACGACGTCGTGTTCCATTCGCCCGTCGTGCACGCGCCCCAGGTTGGCAAGGCGATCGCCACGCTGTACCTCGGCGCAGCGCTGCGCGTGTTCCTCAACCCGACGTTCCGGTACGTGCGCGAGCTCGCCGGCCCGCGCGACGCCGTGCTGGAGTTCGAGGTCGAGATCGACGGCGTCGCGGTGAACGGCGTCGACATGATCACGTGGAACGACGCCGGGCAGATCGTCGCCTTCAAGGTGATGCTGCGGCCGCTGAAGGCGATCAACCTGATTCACCAGAAGATGGCCGCGATGCTGCAGGCGTGGCAGTAGCCGGGCGACCCTGCTGTTGAGCGTCGTATGAAGAGGCGCCGCGCCGGGGCCTCCCGTGCCCGTCGCGCGCGTGAAATAATGCGGCATGCACCCCGAGACGAGATGGAACGCAGCCGCCGGAAGTGATCGCCCGCCTCAATGCGGCGAGCGTGAAGGCGCTGGCGGACCCCGAGGTCAGGAAGGCGCTGGCCTCCGAAGGCGCCGATCCGGTGGGCAGCACGCCGGAGGCGTTCGCGCTTTTCATCGCGGCCGAGAAGGATCGCCTCGGGAAGCTGATCCGCGCGTCGAAGATCGAGCTGCAATGACCGGCGCCGCCCCCATCCCCGTGCGCGCCGGACGGACCGTGCTTGCCCTCGCCTGCGCCGCGCTGTTGGTCGCCGCCACTGGCGGCGCGCAGGCCGATCCCGCAGCCGCGTATCCGTCGAAGCCGATCCGGCTGATCGTGCCGTTCGCCTCGGGCGGCGGCACCGACGTCACGGCGCGCGCGATCGCGCAGAAGCTGACCGAAGCCTGGGGGCAACCGGTCGTCGTCGACAACAAGCCCGGTGCCAACGGGACGATCGGCGTCGACATCGCGGCGAAGGCGGCACCCGACGGCTACACGCTGACGATGATCTCGTCGTCGCACACGGTCAACGTGAGCCTGTACCGGAGCCTGCCCTACGACCTCGTCCGCGACCTCGCGCCGATCACGCAGGCAACCACGCAACCGTATGCGCTGGTCGTCACGCCGTCGCTGCCGGCGAAGTCGGTCGCCGAGCTGGTCGCGCTGGCGAAGGCGAAGCCGGGCACCCTCAACTACGGCTCGTCGGGGATCGGGGGGCTCTCCCACCTGTCGGGCGCGCTGTTCGCGTCGCTGGCCGGCATCAAGCTGACGCACATTCCGTACAAGGGCGGCGCGCCGGCGATGACCGACGTGATCGGCGGCCAGATCGACATGCTGTTCTCGACGCTGCTGCAGTCGCACGCGCACATCGAGGCGGGCAAGCTGCGCGCGCTCGCGGTCACCACGGCGCGCCGCTCGCCCGCGTCGCCGCAGCTGCCGACGATGATCGAGGCTGGCGTCCCCGGCTTCGAAGTCTCCGGGTGGTACGGCGTGCTCGCGCCGGCGGGAACGCCGCCGGCGATCGTCGCCAAGCTCAACCGCGAGATGGTGCGCATCCTGCACCTGCCCTCGGTGCGCGCCCACCTCGCCACCGACGGTTCCGAGCCGGTCGGCAGCACGCCCGACGAATTCGCCGCGCACATCCGCTCGGAGATCGCGAAGTGGCGGCGGGTGGTTGCCGACGCCGGCATCAAGGCCGAGTAGCCACGACAATTGCCACCCTCGCGCGATGCGCGCCGACCGGGAGTCCGCATGTCCGAAGAACTTTGTTTCCTCTCCCTCGCCGATGCCGCAGCGCGCATCCGCGAGGGATCGCTGTCGCCCGTCGAACTGGCCGAGGCGCACCTCGAGCGCATCGTGGCGATCGACGGCCAGCTCAACGCCTACCTCACCGTCACCGCCGATCGCGCGCGGCAGCAGGCACGCGCAGCGGCAGCCGAGATCGCCCGCGGCGCGTATCGCGGGCCGCTGCACGGCATACCGTTCGGGCTGAAGGACATGTTCGAGACGCGCGGCGTGCCGACCACCGCGCATTCGAAGCTGCTCGCGAACAACGTCCCGGCAACCGACGCCGGCGTCGTGCAGAAGCTCTACGCGGCCGGCGCCACGCTGCTCGGCAAGCACGCGCTGCACGAGTTCGCGCACGGCGGCCCGTCGTTCGACCTGCCGTGGCCGCCGGCGCGCAATCCCTGGCACACCGGGCACTACACCGGCAGCTCCAGCACCGGCTCCGGCGCGGCGGTGGCGGGCGGGCTTGCGACGTTCGCGCTCGGCACCGACACCGGCGGCTCCGTGCGCACGCCGGCGTGGATGTGCGGCATCGTCGGATTCAAGCCCACGTTCGGCCTGGTCGGCCGCGGCGGCGTGATCCCGTTCTCGGCGAGCTGCGACCACGTCGGGCCGCTCACCCGCACGGTCGAGGACGCCGCGCTGGTGCTGCAGGCGATCGCCGGCCACGACGCGCGCGACCCCGGCAGCGCGCGCCGCGACGTTCCCGACTTCACCGCTGGCTTCGGGCGTGGGCTCGCCGGCCTGCGCTTCGGCGTGCTGCGCCACCACTTCGAGGAGGACACGACCGCGAACGCGGAACTCCGTGCCGCGCTCGATGCGGCACTCGACGTGCTGCGCGACCAGGGCGCGCACCTCGAGGACGTCCGCGTCCGCCCGCTGCACGACTACTACAGCGTGCGGATCATGCTGACCGAATCCGAGCTGTTCGCGCGCCACCAGCACCACCTCGCCCGCCATGCGCACGACTACGGCCATCACTTCCTCGGCCGCACGCTCGCCGCCGCGCTGTTCAGCGGCGCGGACTACATCGCGGCACAGCGCGAGCGCCGGCGCATCATCGCCGAGATGCAGCCTCTCTATGCGCGCTTCGACGGGCTCATCACCACCGGTGCGGGCCCGGCACCCCACCTCGACCACCATCGCAGCATCGGCGCGCAGCAGAAGTGGTCGACGCCCAGCATGGGGACGATGTGCAGCGTGACGGGCGCGCCGGCGCTGGCGCTACCCTGTGGCTTCAGCCGGAGCGGGCTGCCGCTCGGAATGCAGGTCTCGGGCCGCCCGTTCGAGGATGCGGCGCTGCTCGCGATCGGGCACGCGTACGAACGCGCCGCGGGCTGGCACCTGCGCCATCCGGCGCTCGTGCCCGGCGCCCCGCCCGCCGCGATCGACCTCCGCACGGAGCCGGTGGCCGCGGCCGACGTCGCGCCCGACGTGCGGGCGCACGTCGACGCCGCCGTACGCCACGCCGGGCTGGAACTCGACGCGGCCGCGCTCGCGCTGCTGCACGAATCGGCGCCCTGGGCGCTGGCGATGGCGCGGCGGCTGCCGCGCGACATCGCCTGGACCGACGAGCAGGCGGCGGTGTTCACGCTGGAGCGCTGACCCGCCGCGCGCGCCAGGCCCGCCGGCCGCACCACCGTGGGCGGCGGCGCACGACAACCCTGCGCGAACGACAACGCTGGCCAGATGCCGATCGCGCCGCTACGATGGCGGCTGCCCATCCGAGGAGACCGACATCATGGCAGCACGCAACGCGGCAGCATCCCTGGCGATCATGATGGGCGCGCTGACGGTCGCGCTCGTGCCGGTCGCATCCGGCCAGGCCTGGCCGGCCAAGCCGATCAAGCTCGTCGTCACCTTCCCTGCGGGCGGCGGCGCCGACTTCGTCGCCCGGGCCGTCGCGCCGAAGCTGGGCGATGCGCTGGGCCAGCCGGTCGTCATCGACAACCGCGCCGGCGCCGGCGGCGCGACCGGCAACGAGGTCGTCGCCAAGTCCGCGCCCGACGGCTACACGCTGCTGCTGGGCGCCGCGGGCGCGATGACGATCCTCCCGCACCTCTACGACAAGGTGTCCTTCGATACCTTCAAGGATTTCGAGCCCGTCTGCCTCGTCGGCTCGAGCCCGTTCGTGCTGACGCTGAATCCCGCCGTCGCCGCGAAGACCGTGGCCGAGCTCACCGCCTATGCCAAAGCCAACCCGGGCAAGCTCAACTACGGCTCGTCCGGCAACGGCGGCGCGCCGCACCTCGCCGGCGAGCTGTACCGGAGCATGACCGGCGCCGACATCGTGCACGTGCCCTACAAGGGCCTCGCCCCCGCGCTGACCGACCTCCTCGGCGGGCAGGTGCAGATCGTCTTCGCCGACGTCGGGCTGGTGTCGGGGCATCTCAAGGCCGGCAAGCTGAAGGGCATCGCGGTGACCGGCCCGACGCGCTCCACCGCGCTGCCGGAGCTGCCGACAATGATCGAGGCCGGCGTCGCGGGCTACCAGGCGGGCACCTGGTACGGCGTGTTCGCGCCGACGGGCACGCCGGCCGCGATCGTGACGCGCGTCAACGCCGAGCTGGTGAAGATCCTCGCCCTGCCGGAGATCAAGGCGCAGTTCGCGGCGCAGGGCGTGGAAACGGGCGGCGGGCGCCCGGAGCAGTTCGCGGCGCTGATCCGCGAGGACTACGCGAAGTGGGGCAAGCTCATCAAGGAAGCCAACATCAAGCCGGAGTGAGCCGCGCCCGGTGCGCTGCCGGCGCGCCGGCGGCGGTCGCGGCATCCGGCACGGCGCGACCGGTTATCGCCCTATGACACTTGGGAATCGCGTGCCCGGCCGCGGCTGCCGTCGTCTATCATTCGTCGCATGATGCATGGGGCGAATTCCATCTTCGTCATCGACGCCGACCCGGCGGCGCGCGCCGGTTTCGCGGCGCTGGTCGCGACCTGCGGCTACGGCGTGCAGGCGTTCGCGTCGGCCGAGTCGTTTCTCGCGGGCGCGGCGATCGAGGCGCCCTGCTGCGCGGTGCTCGACACCCGCACCGCGGAGCTGGCCGGCTACGACCTGCGCGAGCGCATCGCAGCGCGCCATGCGGCCACCGCGATCGTGTTCGTGTCGCAGCGCAACGACGTCGAGACCGGCGTCGCCGCGATGAAGGCGGGCGCCATCGATTTCCTGCTGAAGCCGGTGAAGCCCTCCGCCTTCCTCGACGCGATCACGCGCGCCGTCTCGCAATCGCTGCAGCGCCGCGCGGACATCTCCGACGCGATCTCGGCGCACCAGCGGTACGCGCGGTTGAGCCCGCGCGAGAGGCAGATCTTCGACCTGGTGCTGCAGGGGATGCGCAACAAGCAGATCGCGCAGGAGCTCGGCAGCTGCGAGGCCACCGTCAAGGTGCACCGCGCCCGCATCGCGCAGAAGCTCGGCGCGCGGACGCTGGTCGACCTGCTGGCGCTGGGCAGGCTGGTGGATACGCGGCGGCCGGCCGGCATCCCGGATGCCCGGATGCGTGCTGCGGAGTCCTAGCGCGCGGACGCTGCCGGCGCGGCGACCGGAGGGCGGAGGCTAGGCGCGGCGGATTCGCCTCGGCGCCGGTCGCGCCGGCGCCGCCGGGGCATCGAGGCGCGTTGCCAGCAGCCCGCGAATCGCGCCGACCAGGTGCTGCGCCAGCGGGCTCGGTTCGCGCCCCTTCAGCATGGCCACCGCCATCGCGCCCATCACCGGCGGCAGGCCGACGGGCAGCTGCACCAGGAAATCCTTCGCCGGCGAGAACGCGTGCTGCGACCGCAGCCCGAGCGACAGCATCCCGCCGTGCACCACCATCGCATGCAGGAAAGGGATCGAGCCGGTCTCGACGACGTGGCGCGGCATTTCCATCCCCAGCCGGCTGAAATTGCGACGGACGTGATCGACGAAGCAGGAGTCCGCCGGCACCGATGCCCACCGGTGACAAAGCAATTCGTCCCAGCCGACCGCCTGCCTTCCGGCCAGCGGGTGGTCCCTGGCCGCCATCACCGTCAGCCGTTCCTCGAACAGCACCTCGACGGCGAGATCGCGCCCCGGATTGAAATGCGGCAGCCGGAAGATCGCCAGCTCGATGTCGCGCTTCTTCAGCCGCTCGACGAGCTCGGGCTCGTGTCCCTCGACCACCGTGACGAAGATGTCCGGATGGGCGGCGGTCAGGTGCGCGATCGCGATGGGCAGGAACGGCACGCCCGGCACCGGCACCGTCCCGACGCGCAGCGCGCCCTTCGCGCCGCTGGCGACGACGTCCAGCGCCTGCGCGGCGCTCTTCAGCTCGCCGAAGATCGCGGCGGCATGCGGCGCCAGCGACAACCCGTACACCGTCGGCTCGACGCCGCTGGCGTTGCGGTCGAACAACCGGACGCCCAGCACCGCTTCCAGGCTGCCGATCGCCTTGGTGACCGCCGGTTGCGTGATGTGCAGCGCGGCCGCCGCCTTGCGGAAGCTCCGGTGCTCGAGCACCGCGACGAACACGCGCAACTCGCCCATCTTGAGGTGCCGCGGCAGGCGCTCGATCAGGTCGGGGGCGGGCATGGCAGGCGGCGCGGGATCCTGGCGGACCGGATGGCGAGGCGTCACGACAGCGTCGAGAGATGCCGGCCGTAGGCGGCAACGCCGTCCCAATCGGTGTAGTCGACGACCGTCGACGGATCGGTCGGGCCCTGCGTCATCTTCATGATGAGCTGGATCATCTTCCGCTCGTGCCAGGGCCAATTCGGATAGTCGACCTTGCCGGCGATCACCTTGAGGTCCCTGGGTTTCCACGCCGAGAGCTGCAGGAATTTCTGCATGTAGCGGTTGCCCTCGACGGTGGCCTTGGCGGGTGTCCGTGCGGTGACCGACACGTTGAAGAAGCTGCTCGGCTTCGCGTCGAGCCGTGCCCGGTGCGCGGCCACGAACGCGAAGACGCGCCTGTCGTAGGTGCCGTAGAGCACCGGCGCGCCGATCGCGACGACGTCGAAGGCGTCCCAGTCGAGACCTTCGCGCTCGGCTTCGACCAGGTCCATCCGGTCGGCGCGGCCGCCCGCGGCGACCACGCCGGCGGCGATCGCCCGCGCCACGCGCGCGGTGTGACCGTTGCGACTCATGTACAGCACCAGCACGGACTTCACGCATCTCTCCTTCGGCGGGGTTCATCGGAGCCGCACGCCGCGTCAGCCAAGGCTAGCACGGAGCGGCACGCGGCGCCTGCCGGGCGGATGCTCCCCGGCGCCGCATCCGTCACGCTCGCGGGTAGCCGCTGACGCGGCGTTGATCCAGGTCAACAACCGCGCCGCGTCGGGACTTGCGCCGCGGTAGGACAATATGACACATTCGTCACACGCCCGATTCCCGCGCAACCCGGAGAAGCCGACCGCGATGGACACCCTGCCCGCCACCTGGACCGCGCTGTGCGTGCTCGCGTTCGTCCTGGGCATGAAGCACGGCTTCGACGCCGACCACCTCGCCACCATCGACGGCCTCACCCGCTGCAACGCCCGCTCGAACCCGCGCCTCGCGCGCGTCGCCGGCACGCTGTTCTCGCTGGGACACGGCACTGTCGTCCTGCTGGTCGCCTTTGTCGCCGGCACGCTGTCGGCCGGCTGGAAGACGCCGGGCTGGCTCGAGGTCACCGGCGCGACGGTGTCCGTCCTCTTCCTGTTCGGCCTCGCGTTCGTCAACGTGCACGCGGTGCTGACGACCGCGCCCGATGCCGTCGTCGCGCCGTCCGGGCTGAAGGCGCGGCTGCTGGGCCGCGTGCTGACGGTGCGCCGGCCGTGGGCCGTCGCGGCGGTGGGCATGCTGTTCGCGCTTTCGTTCGACACCGTCTCGCAGGCCGCGCTGTTCGCGCTGGCGGCGGGGCGTTTCGGCGGCGTCGGCGAGGCGCTGCTCATCGCCGGGCTGTTCGTGCTGGGGATGCTCGTCGTCGACGGCATCAACGGTGCATGGATTTCATCGCTGATCCGCCGCGCCGACCGCACCGCCGTCATCGCGTCGCGGGTGATGGCGCTCGCCGTCGCCGCGATCAGCGTCGCGGTCGGCCTCTTCACCGTCGCCAAACTGCTGCTGCCGGCGGTCGACGACTGGGCCGCGAGCCACGACCTCGTGTTCGGGGCCGTCGTCGTGATCGGCGTCGCCGTGGCGTTCGTCGCCGCGATGCGCGCCGGGCGCCACCACCGGCCGGCGGTTGCCGGCGCGGGCGGCGACTAGCAGGCGCGGGTCAGGCCTCCAGCGACGCCAGCAGTCGCTTCGCCGCTGCGGCTGCGCGCCGTGCCGAGATCGGCCACCATGTCCTCGCTCGCGACCAGCGCGGCGCCGACGCGCGGGCTCGCGCGGACGATGTCGAACGTGCGGATGAGGCCGGCTGCCGACTCGATGTTCGGCACGAGCTCCACCGCACCGCCGGTCGCGTCGTGCAGTGCGCGCACGTCGTCGGGGACGAACAGCCAGCTGCGGCGGCGCGGGATCACGGGCGCGGGGGCGTTGCGTCCGCCGCGCGGCCGGCCGGATAGCGGCCGGCGATGGCGCGCGAATTGAGCAGCAATCCGGCGACGAGCGTGAACAACGCGACCGTGCCCAGGATCACGACCGCCGCGGTCCACGGCCGGCCGAGTTGCCGGCGCTCCTGGACGAGCCGGAGAATCAATCTACCATGCCGCAGTCGCGGCCGGCGCCGCTCGCGCCGCGCCCCGATGCGCCAGCCGACGCCGAGCGCCCATGAAAAAGTCGCGCCCCACGCTGGAGACACGCGATTGCCCCTGCGGCAGCGGGCTCGCATACGCCGCGTGCTGCGGCCGCTGCCACGCGGGAGACCCCGCGCCCGACGCCGAGGCGCTGATGCGTTCGCGCTACTGCGCCTACGTGCTGGGCCTCGAATCCTACCTCCTCGCCACCTGGCATCCGACGACGCGCCCCGCAGGCCTCGGGCTCGCCGCGACGCCGGGAGTCCGCTGGCTCGGCCTCGCCGTGAAGCGACAGGCCGCAACCGGCACGGACACGGCGTGCGTCGAGTTCGTCGCGCGGTTCCGGACCGGCGGGCGGGCGGAACGACTGCACGAGACGAGCCGGTTCGTGCGCGAGGACAGCCGCTGGTACTACGTCGACGGCGAATTCCCGGACGACGGCACGCCGTGACGCGCACCGTGCCGATTCGCACTTCCGTACAATGATGCGATGACCGACCCCGCCGCATCCCTGCCGTCGCCCTGCCGGTTCCGCGCGGACGGTCGCGCATGACGCCATGAAGCGCCGCGCCGCGCTCTTGCTGCCGCTGTTCGCGCTCGGAGCGCACGCGCCAGCCGAGCCGGTCGGCGAGGTGGACACGGTGTTCAAGTTCATCGGTCCCGACCACAAGATCGTCGTCGACGCCCACGACGACCCGAAGGTCGGCGGCGTCACGTGCTACGTATCGCGCGCGAAGACCGGCGGCATCAAGGGCGCGCTGGGCGTGGCCGAGGACAAGTCGGAAGCGTCGATCGACTGCCAGCAGGTCGGCCCGATCACCTTCGCCGGCGCGCTGCCGGTGCAGGAGGAGATATTCACCGAGCGGATTTCGCTGGTGTTCAAGAAGATTCGCGTGGTGCGGATGGTCGACCGGAAGCGCAACGCGCTCGTCTACCTCACCTACTCCGACCGCCTGATCGAAGGCTCGCCGCAGAACAGCGTCACCGCAGTGCCTGTCGACCGCGCCAACCCGATCCCGGTCCGGTAGGGCGCCGGCGCCACGCGATCGCACCGGAACGACGTACCGGGTGGCGGTGCCTTCCCCCGGATGCAATTCAATGAAGCGGAGCGAGTCTCGTGAACGACAGGCTGCTGTTCGGAGGTGCCGCGCTGGTGATGGTGGCGGTGTTCGTGGTCGCGGTCATCGTGGACGAGCGCGGCAAGGCCCCTGCCGAGAGACCCGCGGCCCCGGCCCCGGCGACGTCGCCGGCGCGCCCGGTCTCCGGCGCCGATCCCGCGGTGCTGGCGCGGCCCGGCTCGCCCTCGCAGGGCCGCGCCGACGCGAAGGTCACGCTGGTCGAGTTCCTCGATCCCGCCTGCGAGACGTGCGCGCAGTTCTACCCGGAAGTGAAGCGGATGCTGGCCGCCAACCCGGATCGCATGCGCGTGGTCACGCGGCACGTCCCGTTCCACCCCGGCTCGGATGCCGTGGTGCGGATGCTCGAGGCGGCAAGGCTGCAGGACAAGTACTGGCCCGCGCTCGAGGCGCTGCTGGGGGGCCAGTCGCAATGGGTCTTCCAGCACAACGTGCAGCCGGACAAGGCACTCGTGGTGCTGGGCGGCGCGGGGCTCGACGTCGAGCGGATCAAGGTGGACATGCAGCGCGACGACGTCCGCCAGCGCGTCGCGCAGGACCTCGCCGACGCCAAGGCGCTGCGGGTGCTGCAGACGCCCGAGTACTTCGTGAACGGGCGCCCGATGCCCACCTTCGGCCTCGACCAGCTGAAGCGTCTGGTGGACGACGAACTGCGCGCGACGCTCTGACTGCCGGCGAGCGCAGCGAGCTCCGGTGCAGTCACCTATTCGAGAAAGCGCACGCGGCCCGTGTCGAGGTCGTAGATCGCGCCGACCAGCTGCATCTCGCCCTGCACCAGGCGCGCCTTGGCCTCCGGCGCGTCGAGAATGGATGCGATCGTCCAGCGCACGTTGGCTTCCACGGCGGCCCCCAGCAGCGCCGACGGTGGCAGCGTCGTGTCGAGGGATTCGAGCGCAGGCAGGATGTTCTGCAGCAGGATCTCGATCCGCTCCTTGTGCTTCGCGCCATGCAACGTCGACGCCAGCGCCGCGTCCACGGCGCCGCAGCCGTCGTGCCCCAGCACCACGAACAGCGGCGTCCTGAGATGCACCGCGGCGTACTGCAGCGTGCCGGAGATCGACGGACCGAGCACGTTTCCCGCCACGCGGATCACGAACAGTTCGCCGAACCCGGCATCGAACAGGAGTTCCGGCGGCACGCGGCTGTCACTGCAGCCGAGGATCGTGGCATAGGGTTGCTGACCCCGGGCGAGCTCGGCCAGCACCGCCTTCTGCACCGTCGGGAAATGCGCCTCCCCGGCGACGAAGCGCGCGTTGCCTTCCTCCAGGCGCCGCCGCGCCTCTGCCGCGGTGTACTTCGGCGCGTCATGTGTTGCCATCTCTCACCCCGGGACAGATTGTTGCCGCGCGGCTACTCGTCCGCGACCTGGCTGGCGAAATGGTCGACGATTTCCGAGCCCGTGGCGAGCCAGACGCCGGGCTTGGTCGCCACGTATTCCAGCGCGCGATCGAGCGCGCCCTGCCAGTGCGGAACGCCGGAAACGAACGGGTGCAGCGCGATGGCCATCACGCGCGGGGCACGCTCGCTCTCGGCGTAGAGGCAGTCGAACTGCGCCTTCACGAGCGCCTCGAAGCCGTCCTGCGTGATCTTCTGGTTGAAGAACTGCGCGGTGTCGTTGCATTGCAGCGAATACGGGATCGACAGGATCGTCCGGCCGCTCACGTTCATCCGGAACGGCAGGTCGTCGGCGGTCCAGTCGGCGATGTAGCGCACGCCCTCGTCGATCAGGTAATCGAGCGTGTTCCAGGTCTCGGCGAGGCCGGCGCCGAGCCAGCCGACGGGCTTCCTTCCGGTCGCCCGCGCGATGCGCTCGAGCGTGGCGCGCACGACTTCGCGCTCGGCGTCGCCGTCCATTTCGTTGACGCGCACCGCGTTGGTCTGGCAGTGGCCCATGAACTCCCAGCCGTGCTTCACCGCGGTCTCGATGATCTGCGGGTGGTAGTCGCAGATGTCGCTGTTGAGCGCCGCGGTGCCGCGGATGCCGTAGCGCGCGAGCACCTCGAAGAAGCGCCAGATGCCGACGCGGTTGCCGTAGTCGCGCAGCGCCCAGTTGCGCACGTTCGGGATCTTGGCGTGCGGCCCCGAGAGCCGCTCGTTGTTGACGCCCGGCATCGGGTCGTCGAGGTGGAAGAACTCGATGTTCGGGATCACCCACAGCGCGAGGCGGTTGCCGCCCGGCCACGAAAAGTGCTTGCGCTCGGTGATCGGCAGGTACTTGTACGGTCCGTAGATCGATGGCTGCATCGTCGTGTCCTTCAGGCGGGAGGGCGGGAGGGCGGGAGGGCAGGAGGGCAAAGGGTCAGGGAGCGCAGAGGCGGTCGAGCAACGCGGGCCAGGTCGTTTCCGGCGCCGGGCCGAGCGGGGACTGCATCAGCTGCGCGAACACCGCGGCGAATCGCGGGTAGACCGGCGCGGTCAGCGCGGCGATCTTGGCGGCCACAACCGACGGCGGGAACGGCCGGTCGGCCCCCCCCTGCGCCGACAGGCATTCGCCGGCGAACGTCCGGCCGTCGGCAAGGCGCAGCACGACGCGCGCGGGCCGGTCGTCCGGCGGTGCGGGCAGCGGCAGGTACGGGGTGATCGTGACGAGAGCGCGCAGCCGTGCGATCCGCGGATCGGCAAGCGCGACGGCCGAGAACGCGTCGGCGCCGCCGCTGCCGGTGACGAGCGCGGCGGCGACCGCGTGCGGCAGCGAGAACTTCGCGCCCAGCGTCGTCACGGGCCGGGCGTTCGCCAGCGGCAGCGCCGGCGGATTCGCGGCGACAGCGATCGCCGTAATGTCGTCCGGGCCGGTGCCGGGCGGAAGACCGGCAGCCAGCGTGAGCGCCGCCTCGACCGCCGAATGCAGGTTCTGGCAGCAGGCATGGATCTTGAAGTAGCCGTCGAGGATCGCCCAGTCGATGCCCAGTCCCGCGCCGAGCACGCGCGGATCGGCGGTGCCGCCGTGCACCGTCGTGTAGACGTCGTGGAAGGCGCTGTCGACGCCGCCGATCCCGCACTCGGCCCAGTCGACGCTCATCGTCCCGGCCCATGCGCCCGCCGCGGGCCAGACGTTGCGCGACAGCGCGCCGGCGACGAGGTGGTCGCGCGGCGCCGGCGTGACCAGCGTCACCGCGCCGTTGACGGCCGCGCGCAGGAGCTCCGAGTCGGCGTTGCGCGCGAGCGCGACGGCCGCCGCCGCACCGACGGCGCTGTAGCGGCCGTGCGACTGCATGACGTCGCGCGGCTGCTTCCATGCGCGGGCAACGCGGGTCACGATCTCGTAGCCGACGGCGATCGCGCGCAGCATGTCGCGCCAGCGCAGGGCGTGCGCCTCGCACTCGGCCAGCAGCGCGGGCACGAGGTAGAGCCCCGCGTGGCACGGCGCCTTGCGATAGCCTTCGTCGAGTTCCAGCCAGTCCGCGGCCAAGCCGTTGGCCGCCGCCGCGGAGAGCCGGTCGGTGCGCGGCCGGCCGCCCCGGAACACCGTCGCCTCCTCGCCGCGCGGGCGTGCCAGCGTCCGTTCGTGCATGCGCCGGATCTCGGGCTCGTCGCGGGCGCCGACGATCGCGGCCAGGTCGTCGGCAAGGACGCGCACCGCGCGCGCCAGCACCGGCGGCGGGATGGCCTCGACGCGCACTGCCGCGGCCCAGTCGAGCAGCCCGCGCATGGCGGCGGCGGTCGCGGCGGCGGGATCGTCGGGAGCCATCTCAGCGCGCGCCGCCCGTCACGCCAGCGCCAGCGAGCGCACGTCGCGCAGCGCGGCGATCTCTGCCAGCTGGTCGAACAGCCGCGCGGCAGGTGCGAAGTCGCCGGCGCAGGCCAGGTACTTGGCGCGCACGTCGCCGAGCGTCAGCGGCATCGACGGCGTGCCCTTGAAGTCGTCGCTGAACTGCACCCACTCGCGGCCGTCGGCGAGCCGCACGGTGACCTCGCTCGCCCACGTCGAGCGCCGCGCGCGTTCCGCATCGAGCGGCGCCAGCGCGATCGACCGGCACAGCGCGCGCACGGCGGCGTCGGCGCGGCCCGCGTCCAGGTAGGCTGCCGGATCCGCGGGGTCGCCGCACACGGCGAGCGCGGCGCAGAACGGCACGCTGTACTGCGCGGCCATGGTGTCGGCGGGCTCGCGTTCCGCGTGGTGGGAGAGCACTTTCGCGCCGGCGCGGATCGTCACCTGCGCGACGTCGCGGGCGGCGAAGCCGTGCGCCGCGCGCAGCGCCAGGATCGTCTGCACGGGCGTGTGCGCGGTCACGTGGCAGGGATAGCGCTTGAAGCACAGGTTGCGCGTCTCGAACACGGTGCCGAGGCCGCGCGTCAGCAGCGTGGCGTCGCCCTCCTCGCAATAGGTGTCGAGGAAGCCGAACGCGCCGTCGAGGATCGTGTCCGGGCCCTCGAAGCCGTCCTGCGCGAGCCGCGCGGCGAGGATTCCCGCCTCGGCGGCGCGGCCGAGATGCAGCCGCTTCACCATCGCGCCGTTGCCGGCCTTCGCGAACGCCAGCACGCCGCCGCACAGCGAGCCGGCGATGCCCAGCGCATTGCACATCCGGTCCGCGTCGAGGCCGAGCAGATGCCCGGTGGCGATCGCCGCGCCGAACGGCCCGGTGAGGCCCGGCGCGTGGAAGCCCAGGTGCTCGCTCGTGTGCCGCGACGCGGCGCCGATCCGGAACATCACTTCGCAGCCGGCGACGATTGCCGTGAGCAGCGCCGCGCCGCCGGCGCCCTGCTCCTCGGCCATCGCCAGCGCGCAGGGCACGAGCGCCGCGCCCGGATGCACGCCGGCGCCGGGCTTCCTCAGGCTGTCCTGTTCCATCCCGTGCGCGAAGACGCCGTTGGCCAGCGCCGCCATCGGCGTGGCGACGGGGCCGGGCATGCCGATCAGCCGGCTGGTGCCCGTGCCTCCGTAACGCCGCGCGTAGCCGGCGATCATCTTTCCCCAGGGCATGCGGCTGCCCACCAGCGACACGCCGATGGTGTCGATCAGGCAATCCCGCGCGCGTTCGACGATGTCGGCGGGGATGTCCTCGAAGCGCAGCGCGACGGCGTAGGCCGCGAGTTGGCGCGCGGCGGTCGTCTCCGGCGCGACAGGCGGCATGCTCACCCTGCGGCGAGAAGCGCGGCGACGACCCGCGCGTCGGGGAGTTCGTCCAGCCCCATCACGGCGTCGCGCAGCGCGCGAACCTGCGCCAGCGGCAGCGCATGGACGGCGAGCTTCTCGAACTTCCCGATCACCTCGGCGTCGCTCGCGAACCGGCTCTCGCTGCCGCGCGCCGACGCGACCGTGCGTTCCATCCGCGTGCCGTCGACGAGCTGCGCCTCGACGCGCACGGTGTGCCGGAATTTCGCACCCTTCGCAGTGATCTCCGGATCGTGGCGGACGACGACCTTGTCGGCCAGCGCCATCCGCTCGGGATCCGCGACCTTGTCCTCGGTGAACTGGTCGACGAAGCAGTCGCCGTCGAGGAGCCACGTGGCCACGCAGTACGGCAGGTTGAGCTGCGCCGACGTGAGGCCCTGCGGCACGTACTTCCAGCCGACGTGGTCCATCGTCACCTGCGAGCCGTGGACGACGATCCGTTCGACGTCGGCGGCGCCGAACGGGCGCTCCTGCTGCATTTCGCGGATCGCGTCGAGCGTCGTGTGGTTGCTGCCGACGCACGAGTAGAACTTGAGCGCGACGCCCATCGTCTGCCAGGTCTCGCCGAAGCCCGCCGTCAGCTGCGCGAGGTCGAAGCGGTCGGTGGAGCGCGAGAACGTCGTGCAGAAGCCGCCGTATTCGCTCTCCAGCACGTCCATGATGCCGGTGAAGCCGGCCTCGGCGAACAGCGCGCCGTAGAGGCCCGACTGCGACGAGCGCCCGGCGTGCATCCGCTTCACCATCGAGCCGTACTGCGCCGCCATCAGGCCCGCCGCCTGCGTGCCGCCGATGCCCAGCGCGTGGACGGTGCGCTCCTCGTCGAGGCCGAGCGCGCGCGCGGCGCCCGCCGCGGCCGAGAACACGCCAAGCGTGGCGCCCGAATGCCAGCCCTGCCCGATGTGCTCCGGCCCCATGCACAGCCCGACGCGTGGCCCGATCTCGTAGCCCGCGACCGCGGCGGTGAGGAAATCGCGGCCCGACAGCGTGCCCTTCAGCTCGGTCACGGCCACGAGCGCCGGCAGCACCACCGCGCCGACGTGCAGCACGCCGGCCCGATGCACGTCGTCGAGCTCGAAGCCCTGCACCTCGGTGCCGTTGACGAGCGCCGCGTGCGGCGCCGACAGCCGGTCGCGGGTGCCCCAGACGGCGCAGGCGCGCGTCGCGTCGAGCGTGGCGAGCCGCGTCTGCAGGATCCGCGTCCACGGCAGGTCGGCGCCGTACAGCGCGCAGCCGAACGAATCGAGGATCAGCAGCTTCAGCCGGTGCAGCACGGCCGGCGGGATCGACTCGTAGTGGAGGCCCGCGACGAAGCGGGCGATGCCGCGGGTGTGCGGGTTGTCGATCGCGGCGGAGGCGGTCATGGCGTTCCCGGTCGGCGGCGCATCAGGGGATCTCGATGTCCATCAGCGGCGCGTACTGCTGCCCGCCGTGGCCGTCGCTGTCGGAGACGTCGCCCTGCGTGACCGGCCGCGGGATCGACGCCTTGATCGCCAGCGCGTGGTCGCAGTGGAAGAACTGGACCTGTTCCGGCAGCAGCCCGTAGATCGCCGCGATCCGCTCGCGCGACAGCGCGCCGGAATCGCGCACGCGCCGGTAGCGCGCCTCGTCCTCGAACATGATGTCGAAGGTCAGCACGAACGGGCCCGCGTTCTTGCTGCGGATCAGCCGGGCCAGGGTTCCCAGGGTCGTCATGCGGTCTTCTCCTGCGCCGGCCGGCGCGCTGCGGCGCCGCCGACGTCGATCATTTCCATCGGGAACATCTCGTACGGGTCGTCGGGTTCCACCACGTGGTTGATGGTGAAGCGGAACACGGCGCCGCGGTCGAGCGTGTTGTAGGGCAGCGCGACCGACGTGATGAGCCCGCTCCACTCGGGGATCGGCAGGTGCAGCGCCTGGTGACGCGTGATGCCGGCGATCGCGGTCGCGACCTCCTGCGTCGGCGCCGTCGCCTCGAATACGAGGCAGAGCTCGTGCGCGCGGATTTCCTTCACCGGCTCGAGCGGGCCCATCGTGCCGTTCTTGCCGTAGATGTGGATCGCCAGCCGGTAGTCGGATTCCGGCAGCCGGTCGCCGTAGACCATCCGCACGCGCGCCGCGATCCGCGTCTTCAGCCGCGCGACCCAGTCGTCGATCTGCCGGATGATGAACGGGTCGCGGATCGAGCCGATCAGGATGCTCTGGTAGCCCGCGCACTCGGCGCCCTCGAGCTTCACCGTGTAACGCGCGGCATCGGCGAACGTGCTGCCCGTCACCTTGACCGCGCGCTCGCCGGCCGCCTCGTACTCGGAGTGCGTGAGGTCGAGCGTGCCCGAGCACTCGACCAGCCGGAACGGGTCGGCGTTCTCGTACAGGCTGTGCGACGCGATGCTCTGCGGTGTGCAGGAGAGGTTCTCGTCGGGCGCCTCGATCACGAAATGGTCGCGCCGCACCCACGCGAACATGCAGTCGGGTGTCTTGCGGTTGACGACCGCGGCCGCGCCGCATTCGAGGATCTTCGCCGCGTGCCACGCGGGGCCGGCCGGGAAGCCCAGCATCAGCGGCACCGCCGCGAAGATCGCGGTGTCGCTGGCGCGGCCGGTGATCACGACGTCGGCGCCCGCCTCGAGCGCGCGGATGAACGGCTCGGCGCCCATCATCCCGACGAGGTGCGCGCTGCGGTCGATGGTGCCGGCGTCGAACGGCGGCGCCGGCGACAGCGGCGTGATCCGGCCCTCGGCCAACCGCCGCTTGAGGTAGGCCTTGTCCTGTTCCGAATGCACGATGGCGAGACGGAACGAAAGGCCTTCGGCCGCGGCGATCTCCTCGGTGAGCCGCCGCATCATCGCGAGCGGGATGTCGCCGCCGCCGGTGCCGGCCGACCCGATCAGGAGCGGCACGTCGAGCCGGCGCGCGCCCAGCAGCATCAGCCGCAGGTCGCGGCGGATCGCCTCCTCGGGGAACGCCGTGCGTCCGGCGCCCAGGAATTCCGGGCCGGGATCGGTGGAGCCCGCGTCGCAGCCGATGAACGTCGGCTTCCACGACAGTCCCTTCTCGAACGATGCCTCGATGAACCCGGAGCCGCAGACGCCGGTGGCCGAGAGGATCCTCACTTCGTCGTTGTCGATGCGAATCATCGCGGTGTCTCCATGGGCGTGCCGGGGCGCGACTCGCGCGCGGTCGCGGCTTCCAGCATTGCGGTCACCGTGCGGACGTCCGCGACGGTGTCTAGGCTGCACAGCGCGGCGTAGACCGCGCCCGCGGCATCGGCGGGCAGCGCGCGCCGCGCGCAGCCCTCGAACTTCTGGCGCAGCCGCACCTCGGGCAGCGGGCTGTCGATGCTGCGGCCCAGCGCCTCGTCGATCTTCGCCGCGAGCACGCGGCCGCCGGTCGTCGTCACGCGGACTTCCGCGGCGAAGTGGTTGCCGGCGGGAAACTGCTCCGTCGTGTACGGCGCGACATGGATCCGCGGCAGCAGCGCGCGGACCGCGGGATCGGCAACGGCGTGGTCGGCGAAGTGATCGACGCGCACGCCGCGGTCGGCAAGCATGCGGGCGAGGCAGTACTGGAGGCTGAACTTGGCGTCGAGCGCCGAGCGCGGATCGGGGCGGTTGGTGTGGACGAGCCGGCGCGCGTGGATCCACGCGTCGATGCGCGCGACGTCGCCGGGGGCAAGGTCGTGCGCGCGGACGATCCCCTGCAGCGCGTCGAGCGCCGGGTGCGTGCTGCCGCAGCAAGGGTACTGCTTGATCGCGAGGCCGGGGCGCGCGAGGTCGAACGGTTCGCCCCAGGCCGCAAGCACGGGGCCGGCGTCGTAGTTGCCGGCACCGTTGAAGACCTCGAAGAAGCCCTGCGGGTGCTCGAGCGCGTCGAGGCCCGCGCTGTACCCCTCCGCAGCGAGCAGCGCGGCGAGGAGGCCGTTGCGCGCCGTCTGCCCGACGTGCAGGGGCTTGGTCATCGTACCGAAGTTCGCCTTGATGCCCGACGCCAGCGACGCCGCGATCGCCAGCGCCGTCGCGGTCTTCGGCGCATCGAGTCCGAGCAGCCGCGCGCACGCCGCCGCGGCGCCGAACACGCCGAGTGTCGCGGTCGGATGCCAGCCATGCGTGTACTGGTAAAGGCCGGCGGCCAGCGCCAGCTTGCACTCGGTCTCGACGCCGGCGACGTAGGCGGTGATGAACGCCTCGCCGCTCGCGCCACGCTCGTCGGCCAGCGCGAACAGCGCCGGCAGGATCGGCGCCGACGGGTGCCCGCAGAACGTGTTGTTGCAGTCGTCGAAGTCGAGCGCGTGCGCGGCGGTGCCGTTGATCGTCGCGGCGGACAGGACGTCGGTGCGCCGCGTCGTCCCGAACACGAGGCTCTTCCCGCCGGACGCCGGCAGCACGCGCGCAAGGATGGCGACGGCGGGCTCGGCATCGCCGCTGCCCGCCAGCGTCACGCCGACCGTGTCGACGATGCCGACCTTCGCCCAGTGCAGCACCACCGGCGACAGGTCGGCGAAGTCGAGCGCACCGATCCGCCGGGCGAGTTCGAGCGCGAGGGTCATCGCGGTTCCGGGCGCGGCGCCGGGGTTCGGCCCGGTCAGCCGCCCGCGCGCTGCGCGGCGACGCCCGCGCCGGTGCCGGCGATGCGGCCGAACACGGCACCCGAGACCAGCCCGGTGCCGCTCGGGTAGTTGAAGTAGAACAGGCCGCCGACCATTTCGCCGCAGCAGTAGAGGCCGGGGATCGGGTTCATGTGCACGTCCTGCACCTGCCCGGTCTCGCGGTCGATGCGCAGCCCGCCGAACGTGAAGGTGATGCCGCAGGTCGTCGCGTAGGCGTGGTACGGCGGCGTGTCGAGCGCCTGCGCCCAGTTCGACTTCGGCGGCTCGATGCCGGCGGTGCCCCGGCCGTCCTTCACCGTGTGGTCGAAGGGCACGTCGGCACGGACCGCGGCGTTGAACTCGCGCACCGTCTGCAGGAAGCGCGCGGGATCGACGCCCTCCAGCTTGCCGGCGAGCTCCTCCAGCGTGTTCGCGGTGACCTTGGTGATGAGCTTGATCCGGTATTCGGAGCGCAGCAGCTTCGTCACCTTGTCGTCGAACACCTGCCAGGCGAACTGGCCCGGCTGCCGCAGCACTTCGCCGCCGTACTTCGCGTAGGTGAACGAGTGGAAGTCGGCGCCCTCGTCGACGAACCGCCGGCCCGCCGCATTGATCAGCAGGCCGAAGATGTAGCTGTGCTTCTGGAACTGGTCGCCGATGGCGATGTCGCCGAACTCCGGCGCGTTGCGGTCCCAGCCGGTGGCATGGCAGCCCGACCAGTTGCCGTACGACGCGGCGCCGATGTCGAGCGCCATCCGCAGGCCGTCGCCGACGTTGAAGCGGGTGCCGCGGACCTTCGCCAGCTCCCAGCCGGGGCCGAGGTAGCGCGCGCGCATCTCCGGGTTGGCCTCGAAGCCGCCGGACGCGATGACGACCGCCGGCGCCGTGAATTCCTCGGCCCGGCCCTCGCGCTGGACGCGCACGCCCGACACGCGCTCGCCGTCGCAGACCAGCTCGCGGGCGCGGGTGCGGTAGAAGATGTCGATGCCGGCGCGGCCTGCCGCCGCGTCCAGGAAGCGCACGAGGCCGGAGCCGCCGCCCGACACCTCGATCGGCATCTGACCAAAGAAGCGGCGCTTGCCGCCGACCAGCGCCGACTGCCGGCCGTAGTTGGGCACGAACCGGACGCCCTTGCCGCGCAGCCACACCATCACGTCGAGGCTCTGCGACGCGAGCACGTCCGAGAGGTCCGGATCGGTGCGCCAGCTGCTGATCTCGAACAGCGTGTCGAGGAACTGCTCGCGGGTATTGGTGCCGAAGTCGGTGCCGGCGATCTCCTCCGGCGTGAGGTCGGTGACCTTCCGCAGGTCGTCGACGGAGCCGTACGCGAAGCGCATCACGCCGCCGGCGAAGCGGCTGTTGCCGCCGGACTCCTCTTCCGAGGCCGCCTCGAGCATCGCGACCCGCGCCCCGGTGTCCCGCGCCGCCAGCGCGGCGCAAAGCGCGGCGTTGCCCTTGCCGATGACGACGACGTCGTAGTTATACATGGCTCAACAGTTGGGGATCGCTGCGTATGTTAGCATTTCCGCGCCCCGGCCCGCCCCTCCGGCGCTCGCGGAAACGGTGCCGGTCCGCAGCCCGTGGCGACGACCGACCGCCCGCGCGCAGCCCGAGCCGGCGGCAGCGCCGCCTGCAAGCCGGAAACCACCGGACCCGCCCGATGAACATCGCCCAGATCCTGCACCGGACCGCCCGCGCCCTCCCCGGCCGCGACGCGATCGCCGTCGGAGCGCGCGCCGCGTGGACCTACGGCGCCCTCGCCGGCGCGGCGTCGCGGCTCGCGCGCGCGCTGCGCGACGACCACCGGTTGCAGCCCGGCGACCGCGTCGCGCTGGCGATGCGCAACTGCCCCGAATTCCTGCTGTCGCTGTTCGCGACCTGGCACGCCGGGCTGTGCGCGGTGCCGATCAACTTCCGGCTGCACCGCGAGGAGTTCCGCTACATCCTGGCGCATTGCGGCGCGCGGCGCTGCCTCGCGAGCGCCGACCTCGTGCCGGCGCTGGCCGGGCTCGACGCGGAGGTCGAGGCGCTCGACGCGATCGACTGCGTCGACGACGACGCGTTCCGTCGCCTGCTCGCTCCGGCGCGCGAGGGAATGCCCTGCGCCGACGCGCGGCCCGACGACCCGGCATGGATCTTCTACACGAGCGGCACCACCGGCCGGCCGAAGGGCGCCACGCTCACGCATCGCAACCTGGGCTTCATGACGCAGGCCTACTTCGCCGACATCGGCGGCGTCGCGCCCGGCGACGCGATGCTGCACGCGGCGGCGCTGTCGCACGGCGCGGGACTGTACGCGCTGCCGTCCATCGCGCAGGGCGGGCGCCAGGTGATCTGCGAGCAGCCCGGGTTCGATCCCGCCGAGGTGCTCGCGCTGATCGGCGGCGGCCGCAACGTCTCGCTGTTCGCCGCGCCGACGATGCTGAAGCGGCTGACGCAGGCCGCCGCCGCAAGCGGCGCCGACACGGGGAACCTCTCGACCATCGTCTACGGCGGCGGGCCGATGTACGTCGCCGACCTGCGGCAATCGCTCGCCGTTCTGGGGCCGAAACTCGTGCAGATCTTCGGCCAGGGCGAGTCGCCGATGACGATCACTGCGCTGGCCCGCGACGACCACGCCGACGACCGCCTCCCGACCTGCGGCCAGGCGCGGATGCTGACCGAGGTGCGCGTGGTGGACGAGGACGACCGTCCGCTGCCCGCCGGCGAGACCGGCGAGGTGGTCACCCGCAGCGACTGCGTGATGCGCGGCTACTGGAACAACCCGGAGGCAACGGCCGCGTCCCTCGCCGGCGGCTGGCTGCATACCGGCGACATCGGCAGCCTCGACGAGCGCGGCTACCTGACGCTGAAGGACCGCGCCAAGGACATGATCATCTCCGGCGGCTCCAACATCTATCCGCGCGAGATCGAGGAAGTGCTGCTGCGGCACGAGGCGGTGCTGGAGGTGTCGGTCGTCGGCCGCCCGCATCCGGACTGGGGCGAGGAAACCGTCGCGTTCGTGGTTCCGCAGCCCGGACGCAGCGTGACGCCGGACGAACTCGACCGGCTGTGCCTCGCGCACATCGCGCGCTACAAGCGGCCGCGCGCGTACCTGTTCGTCGACGCGCTGCCGAAGAACAACTACGGCAAGCTGCTGAAGACGGCGCTGCGCGAGTGGCTCGCAGAAGGCAACCGGTAGCCCGGCGTCGAGCGCATGCGAAACCCGGGTGACCGGAGCCATTGCCGCGATTGACCGGCGCCGAGTCAATCGACGTCGTCGACGTACCGGGCGAGTTCGACCAGGTTGCCGTCGGGGTCGCGCACGTAGACCGACTCGATCGGGCCGAGCGCGCCGGTGCGCAGGATCGGCCCCTCCTCGACCGGAATGCCGCACGCCGCGAGGTGCGCGAGCGTGGCCTCGACCGGCTCGGCGACGATGAGGCAGAGGTCGGCCGAGCCCGGCGTGGGCACCGCGGCGATCGCCGCGACGGCGCCGCCGCCGGCAGCCGCCGCCTGACCGGCCGGATGGAGATTGATCTTCTGCCGCCCGAACGCGAGCGCCTTACGACCGGCGCCGAACGTCACTTCGCGCATCCCGAGCACTTCGGTGTAGAAGCGGATCGTCGTCTTGACGTTGCGGCAGGTCAGCACGAAGTGATCGATGCGGCGGACGGTCAGCATCGCATCATGCCTTGGGGCCGAGGATCATCTGCGTGCAGCGAAACAGCGCGATCGTCTTGCCGTCGTCGTGGCGGGTGACGGCCGCGTCCCAGACCTGCGTCGTCCGCCCGAGGTGCGCGGGCCGTGCGATGCAGGCGATCACGCCGTCGCGGGCCGTGTTGATGTGGTTGCTCTTCAGTTCCACCGTGGTGAAATTCTCTGCGCCTCTGGGCAGGTGGGCGAGGCAGCCATAACCGCAGGCGGTGTCCGCCAGCGCGACGACCACCGCCGCGTGCAGGAACCCGTTCGGGGCGAGGAGCTCCGGGTGGATCGCGAGTTGCGCGACGACGAGGCCCTGCTCGAGCGCCGTCACGCGAAAGCCGACGAGCCCCGGAAACCGCCCCACGCCGCGCGCGTTCAGCGACTCGATGCTGACGTCGGCGCGGAGCGTCATCGGCGCGCTCCCGGAACGTGCCCGCGGCGCGCGTTCACCGGACCGCCTTCGCGCGCCGGGCTCACAGCCGCGCCGCAACCCAGGCTTCGACCGACTGCATGGCCGTGGGCAGCCCGGCGGGATCGGTGCCGCCGGCCTGCGCCATGTCGGGCCGGCCGCCACCCTTGCCGCCCACCTGCTGCGCGACGTGGTTGACGAGTTCGCCGGCCTTGACCTTGGCCGTCAGGTCATTGGTGACGCCGGCGATCAGCGTGACCTTGCCGTCGGCGACGCTGGCGAGCACGATCGCCGCGCTCTTCAGCTTATCCTTTAGCGTGTCGAGCGTTTCGCGCATCGCCTTGGCATCGGCGCCCTCGAGGGTGGCCGCCACCACCTTCGCGCCCTTGACGTCGACGGCGCTGCCGGCGAGGTCGTCGCCGGCGCTCGCCGCGGCTTTGGTCTTCAGGCGCGCGAGCTCCTTTTCCGTCGCGCGCGCGCCCTCCATCAGCTGGGCGATCCGGGACTCGATCTCGGCGACGGGCGCCTTCAGCGCCGCCGCCGCGGCGGCCAGCGTGGCCTCGCGGTCCTGCACCCACGCCACCGCGTTGTCGCCGGTCACGGCCTCGATGCGGCGGATGCCCGCGGCGACGCCGGCTTCGGCGACGACCTTGAAGAAGCCGATGTCGCCGGTGCGCGTCACGTGCGTGCCGCCGCACAGCTCGCGCGAGCTGCCGATGTCGAGCACGCGCACCTCGTCGCCGTACTTTTCGCCGAACAGCATCATCGCGCCGGACTTCTGCGCGTCCGCGATCGCCATCACCCGCGCCTCGGTGGCCGCGTTGGCCACGATCTCGCGGTTGACGATCAGCTCGACGCGGCGGATCTCGTCGTCGGTCATCGGCGCGGCATGCGCGAAGTCGAAGCGCGTCTTGTCGGAATCGACCAGCGACCCCTTCTGCTGCACGTGCGCGCCCAGCACCTCGCGCAGCGCCTTGTGCATCAGGTGCGTCGCCGAGTGGTTGCGCATGGTCCGCGCGCGCGCCGCGTGGTCGACGTGCGCTGCCACGGCGTCGCCGACCTTGAGCTCGCCGGTGACCAGCACGCCCATGTGGCCGAAGACGTCGGCCTGGATCTTCTGCGTGTCGTCGACGGCGAACAGCGACAGGCAGACGCCGCTGGTCGTCAGCTCGCCGCGGTCGCCGACCTGCCCGCCGGACTCGGCGTAGAACGGCGTCTCGTCGAGCACGACGACGCCGCGCTCGCCGGCGGCGAGCGACGGCACCGCGGCGCCGTCGCGGTAGAGCGCGACCACGCGACCTTCCGCCGACAGCGTGTCGTAGCCGCGGAAGCGCGTCTTCTGCCCCGCGTATTCGAGCTGCGCGCCCGACTTGAACTGGCTGGCCGCGCGCGCCCGCTCGCGCTGCTTGGTCATCGCCGCGTCGAAGCCGGCCTCGTCCACCTTGACGTTGCGCTCGCGGCAGACGTCCGCGGTCAGGTCGAGCGGGAAGCCAAACGTGTCGTACAGCGTGAAGGCGGTGTCGCCGTCCAGTACCGTCTTGCCGCCGGTTAGCGCCTGCTCGAGGATCTTCATCCCGTGCTCGAGCGTTTCGCTGAAGCGCTCCTCTTCCTGCATCAGCACCTGCGTCACGCGGAGCTTCTCGCGCCGCAGCTCGGGATAAGCCTCGCCCATCACCCGGTCGAGATCCTCGACCAGCTTGTGGAAGAACGGGGCCTTCTGGCCGATCTGGTAGCCGTGCCGGATCGCGCGGCGGATGATCCGGCGCAGCACGTAGCCGCGGCCCTCGTTGCCGGGGATCACGCCGTCGACGATCAGGAACGCGCAGGCGCGGATGTGGTCGGCGATGACGCGCAGCGACGGGTTGAGGTAGTCGGTGGCGCCGGTCTCGCGCACCGCGGCGCGGATCAGGTCCTGGAACAGGTCGATCTCGTAGTTCGAGTGGACGTGCTGCAGCACCGCCGCCAGCCGCTCGAGACCCATCCCGGTGTCGACCGAGGGCTTCGGCAGCTTGTGCATCACGCCGCGGTCGTCGCGGTTGAACTGCATGAACACGAGGTTCCAGATCTCGATGTAGCGGTCGCCGTCGGCTTCCGGCGTGCCGGGGGGGCCGCCCCAGACCTCGGGGCCGTGGTCGTAGAAGATCTCGGAGCACGGGCCGCAGGGGCCGGTGTCGGCCATCTGCCAGAAGTTGTCGCTGGCGTACTTGCCGCCCTTGTTGTCGCCGATGCGAACGCAGCGCTCCGCGGGGATGCCGATTTCCATCGTCCAGATATCGTAGGCCTCGTCGTCGTCGATGTAGACCGTGGTCCACAGCTTCTCCGGCGGCAGGCCGTAGACGCGCGTGAGGAGGTCCCACGCGAAGTGGATCGCCTCGCGCTTGAAGTAGTTGCCGAAGCTGAAGTTGCCGAGCATCTCGAAGAACGTGTGGTGCCGGGCCGTGTAGCCGACGTTCTCGAGGTCGTTGTGCTTGCCGCCGGCGCGCACGCAGCGCTGCGCCGTCGTCGCCCGCGCGTAGGGCCGCTGGTCGGCGCCGAGGAACACGTCCTTGAACTGGACCATCCCGGAGTTGACGAACAGCAGCGTCGGATCGTTGCCCGGAACCAGCGACGACGACGGCACGACGGTGTGCCCGTGTTCGGCGAAGAAATGCAGGAACTTGGAGCGGATTTCGGCAGCTTTCATGGCGGTCGCGGGCTCCGTCGTCGGGTGCCGGCGCGAACGGTGCGGCGGCAGTCTGGCAAAACCGTTGATTTTACGCGAACGGCCCGTGGGGGTCGACGGGGCGGCGGCCGTCGACCCGCTCCCACGCGAGGTCACTCGACCGGCGGGTTCCGCAGCAGCTTGAAGATTGCCGATAGGCCAAAACCGCGGCTCTGCAGGAAACGGACCTGCCGCGCCTTTTCCCGGTCGTCGGCGGGCGCCTTGCCGAACCGGCGCTGCCACAGCGCGACCATCGTGGCGTCGTCGTCGGGCGGCGCCGCGTCGAGCGCGGCGGTCGTCGCCTCGCCCGGCACGCCCTTGGCCTTCAGCGACTCCGCGATCGCGCGCCGGCTGTACTGGCCGGTCTTCTGTCGCACGACGGCATGCGCGAAGCGGACGTCGGACAGGTACCCCTGCGCGACCAGGGCGTCGAGGACCGCATCGACCTCGTCGGCCTCGGCCCCGGTGGCGAGCAGCTTCGCCCGCAACTCGACGCGACCGTAGTCGCGCCGCGCTAGATGGCCGATCGCGCGCGCCGAGAGCGACCTCGGCTGGCGGGACTTGGCGCCGCCGGCCACTTCGCGCCGGGCCTGCACCTATTCTTCGACGCGGGGAGCGCCGCGCGCGCGCAGCGCGCCCGGCGTGGGCACGCCGACCGCGGCGCGGATCTTGCCTTCGATCTCGGCGGCGACTTCCGGATGCTCGCGCAGGAACTCGCGCGCGTTGTCCTTGCCCTGGCCGATCTTCTCGCCGTTGTAGGCGTACCAGGCGCCCGACTTGTCGACAAAGTTGTGGGTGACGCCCAGCTCGAGGATCTCGCCTTCGCGCGAGATGCCCTCGCCGTACAGGATGTCGAACAGGGCCTCGCGGAACGGCGGCGCCACCTTGTTCTTGACGACCTTGACGCGCGTCTCGTTGCCGATGACTTCCTCGTTCTTCTTGATCGCGCCGATCCGGCGGATGTCGAGGCGCACCGACGCGTAGAACTTGAGCGC